>CAZOSA010000022.1:0-18608 GCA_964582155.1 uncultured Enterobacteriaceae bacterium
TGGTGGACGCCGACGCCATCGGGCACGAACTTACGGACGCGGGCGGCGCCGCCGTGGCCGGGGTGCGCAAACAGTTTGGCGCCGAATTCATTGCCACCGACGGCTCCATGGACCGCGCCAGGATGCGCGCACTGGTGTTCGGCAATGCGGCACTGAAGGGAAAGCTCGAGCGACTTCTGCACCCGCTGATTCGCGCCGAATCGGAGCGGCGCATCACTGCCGCGGACGGGCCCTACGTGGTCCTCGTGGTACCTCTGCTCGTGGAATCTCCCGACTACCGCCGGCGCGTCGCCCGTGTGCTGGTAGTGGACTGTCCGGAGAGCGTGCAGATTGCGCGCGTGCGGCAGCGCAGCGCGCTCACCGAGGAAGAGATTGGGCGCATCATCGCCGCCCAGGTGCCAAGAGCAACACGCGTCGCGGCGGCCGACGACGTGATCGACAATTCGGGCTCGCTTGACGCCCTGCACAAGCAGGTGCGCGAGCTGCACGCCCGCTACCTGCAGCGGGCCCGCACGGCGGACTGAATTTGTCATCCTCCGCCAAATCACTCAAAATCCGCCAAATTTCGGCCAGCCGGGAGCGGACCTGATCACGTACGAGTACCCGCTTAACGAGCGCATCCGGACGCTGCTGCGCCTGGAGGATCTGTTCGAGCGCTCGCGGCACTTCATCGCGCGCAGCGATCCTCCGGATCACCACGTGGCGCTGCTCACGCTGTTCGAGATTATCGAGGTGTCGGGCCGTGCCGAACTGAAATCGGACCTGCTGCAGGAACTGGAGCGGCAAAAGCAGGTGCTGCTGTCGTTCCGCAACAATCCGGAGATCTCCGAGGAAGCGCTCAACAGCGTGCTGCGCGACATCGAGCAGGCGGCGGCGGCGCTGTTCTCGATGACCGGCAAAATCGGCCAGTACATCCGGGAGAACGACTGGTTGATGGCGATCAGGCAACGCACCGGCATCCCCGGAGGCGCCTGCGAGTTCGACCTGCCGTCGTATCATTTCTGGCTGCATCGCCCCGCGGAAGAGCGCATCGGCCAGCTCGTCGCCTGGACCGGACCGCTGTTCCCCGTGCGCGACGGTTCGGCCATCATCCTGCGCATTCTGCGCGAGTCCGGCAAGCCGCAGAAGCACGCCGCACCGCACGGCACCTTCCAGCAGATGCTCGGCGGCAAGACGGCGCAGATGCTGCGCGTGCGCCTCGATCCGGCGGCCAATTGTGTGCCCGAGATCAGCGCCAACAAGTACGTGCTCAATATCCGCTTCCTGACACAGTCCGGCGAGGATCCCAAGCCGCGCACCGCGGATTGGGACGTCGCCTTCGAGCTTACCTTCTGCAACCTGTGACGACGGTGCCCTGCCCGGGGCCGCGGAGGACTAGCCCCAGGCCCCGCTGATCATCGCCAGGCCGTGCGCGCCCGCGCGCCACGCGGCATCCAGGTCGGAGCGCTGCATGCCGCCGATCGCGTAGACGGGAATGCTGGTGCCACGTGCGATGCGCGCGAAGCCTTCCCAGCCCAGGGGCAGGGCGTGCGTGTGCGACGGGGTGGGCTTGACCGGTCCAAGCACTGCAAAATCCAGTTCCAGTGCCATCGCGCGCGCGAGTTCCGGTGCGGTGTGACAAGACGCACCGGCGAGCCCCCGCCCAGGCCGTTTGCCCAGTTCCATGAGTTGGGCGGCGGTGAAATGTATGCCATCGCCGATCGCAGGGCCGCCGCTGACCAGTGCCATCGCGCCGTGCCGGTGGGCAAGCTGCACTACGGATCGAACGAATTCCTCGCGCCGGGGCAAGTCCCTGTCACGCACCTGGATCAGCCGGAGTCCCTGCGCAAGCCGTGCGCGGATCATGGCCAGCATCGGCTGCGCGCCGCGGCTCTGCGCGTCGGTGATTGCATATTCGTGGGGCAGCGCGAGCGCCGCCAGCACCGGGGCATTGGCCGGCAGCATTGGCTCGGCCCGCGGCGCCCCGGAGTGTTGCCAGGCGATGTCCTGTGCTTCCCGCGGATGTGGTTCGCCGTTCCAGGCGGTGACGCGGAAGAAATTGAGCCGAACCGCAGCGTGCGGATACGTGTACTCGCGCGTTATCCAGGGAAACACGGTGCGGGGATCGATGCCGAGTTCTTCGCGCAGCTCGCGCGCGAGAGCCGCGGCCGCCGGCTCTCCAGTCTCGATCTTGCCGCCGGGAAACTCCCAGTAGCCGGCGTAGGGCTTGCCCGCGGGACGCCGGGCAAGCAGGAAGGCACCATCGGCGCGCTGGATCACCGCCGCGGCGACTTCGACAGCCACGCTACTTTTTACGGGCGCGCCTGCCCGCCCAATCCCTGGCGAACTGGTATGCGACGCGGCCGCTGCGCGAGCCGCGCTGCAGCGACCATTGCAGGGCCTCTTCGCGCGCGCCTTCAGCTTCCTTCTGCGCGCAGCCCAGCGTCTTCAGCCAGTGCGCCACGATCTCCAGGTACTCGTCCTGGTCGAAAGGATAGAACGAGACCCACAGGCCGAAGCGCTCGGAGAGCGAGATCTTCTCCTCCACCGTCTCGCCAGGGTGGATCTCCTCGCCGACATACCTGGTCTCCAGGTTCTCCTGCATGTACTCCGGCATCAAGTGCCGCCGGTTGGAGGTGGCGTAGATCAGCATGTTTTCCGAAGTGGTCGAAATCGACCCGTCGAGCGCAACCTTGAGCGCAATGTAGCCGTCCTCGGCGCCGTGGAATGTAAGATCGTCGCAGAACACTAGAAAGCGCTCCGAGCGGCCGGCGACAAGGTCGGTGATCGCGGGCAGGTCGACGAGGTCGTTCTTCTCCACCTCGATCAGGCGCAGGTCCTGCTTGTGGTACTTGTTCAGCAGTCCCTTCACGATCGAGGATTTGCCGGTGCCGCGCGCGCCGGTGAGCAGCACGTTGTTGGCCGGCCTGCCGTCGATGAACTGGCGCGTGTTCTGCTCCACCTTGGCGATCTGGGGACCGATGCCCTGCAGGTCCGAGAGCCGCATGCGGTGCACATGGCGCACCGGCTGCAGCCAGCCACGCGCGTTGAGCCCCATGCTCTTGCGCCAGCGGAACGCGATGCTCGCGCCCCAGTCGGTTGCGGGCGGCGGCGGCGGCAGCAATTGCTCCAACTTCAGCAGCAGTTTCTCGATGTCCTCGCTCACGATCGGTATTCCGCGTTGATTTTCACGTAGTCGAACGACAGGTCGCAGGTCCAGACGGTAGCAGCCACCTTGCCACGATTGAGCACCGCGCGCACGGTGAACTCCGGCTTTTTCATCGCCGCCGCGACTAACTCCTCCCTGTAGCCGGGGTGCCTGCCCCCGCCTTTCGCCACCAGCACTTCGTCCAGGTACAGGTCCACTTTGCCGGTATCCAATCCGGCAATCCCGGCGTTGCCAATGGCGGCGAGGATGCGTCCCAGATTCGGGTCGGAAGCGAAGAACGCTGTCTTCACCAACGGCGAGTGCGCAATAGCGTAGGCTACCTTGCGGCACTCGGCGGCGTTGCGCCCGCGCTCGACGCGCACGGTGACGAACTTGGTGGCGCCTTCGCCGTCGCGCACGATGGCTTGCGCGAGCCTCTGCGCCACGTCCGTCAGCGCCGTACCCAGCGTCTTCAGGTCTTTCTCCGATCTCGCGACCGGGCCTTTTCCGGTCGCGAGACATATGAACGCGTCGTTCGTCGACGTGTCCCCGTCCACCGTGATGGCGTTGAACGACTGGTCTGCCGCGGCCCTGGTCATTCTCTTCAGTGCAGAACGCGCAACCTTCGCATCCGTAGCGACAAACGCCAGCATCGTCGCCATGTCCGGCCGGATCATCCCGGAACCCTTGGCGATCCCGGTCACCGTCGCCGTTCCGCAAGACAGCCGCACGCGCATTGACGCCGCTTTCGCCACCGTGTCGGTCGTCATGATCGCTTCTGCTGCGGATGCCCAGTTCGCGTCACGCAGATCGGCGAGCGCCTGCGGCAAGCCCAGTGCGATCCGGTCCGCCGGCAGGGGCTCCATGATCACGCCGGTCGAGAACGGGAGTACCTGGCCGGGTCGGCAGCGCAACACCGCGGCCAGCGCGCTGCACACCGCCAGCGCACGTTTCAGCCCATCGCTGCCCGTGCCCGCGTTGGCGTTGCCGGTGTTCACCACCAGCGCGCGCACGGGATTGCGCAGGTGCCTTTTCGCCAGCACCACCGGGGCCGCGCAAAAACGGTTCTTGGTAAACACCCCCGCGACGGTGGCGCCGGGCGCGACGCGGATCACCAGCAGGTCCTTGCGGTTGGCATTGCGCACGCCCGCCATGGCGACGCCCAGCTCCACGCCTGCGACCGGCAGGAGCTGCGCCGGGTCCGGCGCGCGCAGATTCACCGCCATGGCGCTAGCTCAGCTTGCCGTGGCAGTGCTTGTACTTCCTGCCCGAGCCGCAGGGGCAGGGGTCGTTGCGGCCCACCTTCTGCGTCGGGCGCACTGTCGGCTGCTGCTTCCTCTCCTCGGCTCCCTCGGCGAGCGCCGCTTCGTAGTCCGCATGCTGCAGCCGCACGTTCTCCACGTGCTGCCCGACGTCAGCAGCCGGCACCTCATCATTGGCGCGGATCTCCACTGCAAACAGCGTGCGTGTCACCTCCAGCTTCACTGCCTCCACCATCGCGCCGAACAGCTCGAAGGCTTCGCGCTTGTATTCCTGCTTCGGGTTTTTCTGCGCGTAACCGCGCAGGTGGATGCCCTGGCGCAGGTGATCGAGCGCCGCCAGGTGCTCGCGCCAGTGCGCGTCCAGCACCTGCAGCATCATGTAGCGCTCGTACTGGTGAAACGAGTCCTCGGCGCCCGGCGGGATCTTGCCGCGGTAGGCTTCGTGCGCCTTCTGCGTGATGCGCTCGAGCAGCGGCTCGTCACCCAACTCCGGATCTTGCTGCAGCCACTGGGTCAGCGGCAGCGCAAGGTTGAGTTCCGTCTTCAGCGCCGTCTCCAGCCCCTTGATGTCCCATTGCTCTTCGACGCTCTCCTGCGGCACGTAGACGCGGAAGGTGTCCGCGATTACCCCGGCGCGCAGGTCGGCGAGGCGCTGTGAAACGTCCTGCGTCTCGAGCAGCTCGTTGCGCAGCGCATAGATCGACTTTCTCTGTTCGTTGGAAACGTCGTCGTATTCGAGCAATTGCTTGCGGATGTCGAAGTTGCGCGCCTCGACTTTCCTTTGCGCGCTCTCGATCGAGCGCGTGACCATGGCATGCTCGATCGCCTCGCCCTCCGGCATGCGCAGCATCAGCATGATCTTGTTGATGCGCTCGCCGGCGAAGATACGCAGCAGCGGGTCCTCCAGCGACAGATAGAAGCGCGAACTGCCTGGGTCGCCCTGGCGGCCGGAGCGGCCGCGCAGCTGGTTGTCCACACGGCGCGATTCGTGGCGTTCCGTGCCGATGATGTGCAGACCGCCTTCCCTGATCACGTGGTCGTGCAGCTGCTGCCATTCAGTTTGCAGCTTCTCGACACGCGCCTGCCTGTCCTGCGCAGCGTCTTCCTGCGCCACCTCGATCAGCTCGACCTGCTTTTCAACGTTGCCCCCAAGGACGATGTCGGTGCCGCGCCCGGCCATGTTGGTGGCGATGGTGACCATCTTCGGTCGCCCGGCCTGGGCCACGATCTCGGCTTCCCTCGCGTGCTGCTTGGCATTGAGCACCTGGTGCGGCAGCTTGTCCTTGGTCAGCAGAGAGGACAGCAACTCCGATGCTTCGATCGACGTGGTGCCCACCAGCACCGGCTGGCCGCGGCCATGGCAATCCCGGATATCTTCGATGATCGCCGTATTCTTTTCCTTGGCGGTGCGGTACACGAGGTCGAGCCGGTCCTCGCGGATCATCGGCTGGTGCGTGGGGACGATCACGGTCTCCAGCCGGTAGATCTCCTGGAATTCGTAGGCCTCAGTGTCCGCGGTTCCGGTCATGCCGGCGAGCTTGCGGTACATGCGAAAGAAATTCTGGAAAGTGATTGAGGCGAGCGTCTGGTTCTCGTTCTGGATCGCCGCCTTCTCCTTGGCCTCCACCGCCTGGTGCAGGCCGTCGGACCAGCGCCGCCCCTGCATCAGTCGGCCGGTGAATTCGTCGACGATAATCACCTCGCCGTCCTGGACCACGTAGTGCTGGTCGCGGTGGTACAGGTTGTGCGCGCGCAGCGCGGCGTATAGGTGGTGCACCAGGTTGATGTAAGCAGGCTCGTACAGGCTGGCGCCCTGCGGCAGCAGGGCGACGCGGGCCAGGATCTCCTCGGCCCTGGCGTGACCGGCCTCCGACAGCGAGATCTGGTGGAGCTTTTCGTCGACCCAGAAGTCACCCTCGCTCTTCTCCTCCTTTTGCCGCGCGAGCAGGGGTGCGACCTCGTTCATGCGCGCGTAGACCTCGGTGCGATCCTCGGCTTGGCCGGAAATGATCAGCGGCGTGCGCGCCTCGTCGATCAGGATCGAGTCCACCTCGTCGACGATGGCGTAGCGCAGTCTGCGCTGGAAGCGCTCCTCGACTCGCATTGCCATGTTGTCGCGCAGGTAGTCGAAGCCGAACTCGTTGTTGGTGCCGTAGGTGATGTCGGTGGCGTACGCGGCGCGCTTCTCCTCCGGCTCCATTTGCGGGATGTTGACACCCACGGTGAGGCCGAGGAAGCCATAGATCTTGCCCATCCACTCGGCGTCGCGCTTCGCAAGATAATCGTTGACCGTGACGATGTGCACGCCGCGCCCGGCGAGCGCGTTCAGGTAGGCGGGAAGCGTTGCGGCCAGCGTCTTGCCCTCGCCGGTACGCATCTCCGCGATCTTGCCGTCGTGCAGCACCATGCCGCCGATGAGCTGCACGTCGAAGTGCCGCATCCGCAGCGTGCGCTTGCCGGCTTCGCGTACTACGGCGAAGGCCTCGGGCAGCAGTTCCTCCAGGCCCTCGCTCTCGGCGGCTTCCTTGCCTTCGTCCGGCGCAGCGGCGACGCGCTCGGCCAGGCGCCGCTTGAACTCGGTGGTCTTGGCGCGCAGCGCCTCGTCGGACAAGGCGGCGACGCCGGATTCGAGGCTGTTGATGCGCGAAACCGTGCGCGCGTACAGCTTGAGCAGTCGGTCGTTGCGGCTGCCGAAAATCTTGGTGAGGACTCTGGTAATCATCGGTGGCGCCGGCGCTGCCGCGGGCGCGCGGAAATACCCTGGAAACTCAAAATTTTAGCATGGCGGGGCGGCCGCCCCGCAGCGTCGCTAGCGGCTGCTGCGAGCGGATTGCTGCGCAGCCTGTGACGCGAGCACGAAGCGCGCCGGATTCTGCGCCACGCCCTTGAAGCGCACCTCGAAGTGCAGGTGCGGGCCGGTGGAACGGCCGGTGCTGCCCACATCGGCGATGCGCCGGCCGCGCTGCACAACGTCGCCTTCCCTGACGTGCAGCTTGGACGAGTGCGCGTAGCGCGTCACCAGGTCGTTGCCGTGGTCGATCTCGACGGCGTTGCCGTACTGCGGATGGAAGCCGGCGAAGATAACGACGCCGCCCGCAGCCGCGACGATGGGCGATCCCAGGTCGGCGAGGAAATCGATGCCTTCGTGCATTGCCTGCTGGCCGGTGAACGGGTCAATGCGCATGCCGAAGCCGGACGCGTTGAACGGCGCGTTCACCGGCATCATCGTCGGCATCAGCTTCTTCTTCACCGCCTGCTCGAACAACTGCGCCTCGAGCACCCCGAGCATGTCGGTGCGGTTCTCCACGTGGCGCGAGAGCGCGTAGAGCTTCTCGCCGAATTCAGCCAGCGACAGGTTCTGCGCCGGCATCGCCGTGGGCTGTGCGCCGCCCAGGCCAGGGGCCTCGCTGAAACGGAACTCCTGCGGGCGTATGCCGGCCAGTGTCGAGAGTCGGTCGCCCAGCGCATCGAGACGCGCAAGCTGCGCCTGCATCTCGCCCAGCTTTACCGCCATCGCATTCAAATTTTGCTGCACGAACTGGCGCGCACGCTCGGCCTCGCCTTGTTGCGCCGAGAGCACCAGTTCCTGCACCAGGGGAAATTTGATGTCGGTGGCGAAGCGGAATGTGACCCAGTACAGCGCCGCGGTCAGCGCCAGCAGCAGCACGAACGTCGCCGCAACCGACGCCAGAAGATGGCGCGTGGACACATTCAGCGTCTTGGCCTTGGCCAGACGGTCGGGAATTACGATAATCTGCAACTAGCGCTCCCTCTTACCCCACTCCGCGTGCATCCACCCAAAATCGACCGCTTCCTTGCCGCCGATGAGGAATTGCGCCCCATCGTCGCAAAAGCGCACGAAATCCGCGCGCTGACCCGGTTGTGTGTCGACTTTCTGCCGACCGGGCTCGGGCGCCAACTGCGCGCCGCCAACCTCAGGGACGGCGAACTGTCGTTGCTCGCCGCCAACGCGGCGACCGCCGCTAAGCTCAAAATGCTCGCCGAGAGCCTGCGTAAGTTCTTGTTACGGCAGGGTTCAAAGGTTAGTTTAGTTTCTGTGAGGGTGCAACCAACCAGTACACACTTGACCGCGTCTCCGCGGCAAAAGGTGGCCGCCCTCTCAACTGCTGGAATCACTGAGTTATCAGCACTTTACGAGCGCCTGGGCCCGGGTTCGCCCGCCCGACAGGCCCTTGGGGTGTTGTTGCGGCGCCAAGGCGTCACGCCTCCGCCAGCAGCCGTTCCCCGAAAATCAGCAGCAACACGAGGACGAACAGGAAAAGCGCGTACTTGAAGATCAGCCAGGCATAGCGCAGATACCTGCGCTCGGCGGTGAGCAGATACATCAGTACGCAGCCGCCAATCGCGATTGCGCCCATTAACCCCAGGACCCTGATCAGCAACGCCTAGCCCGGCTGCAGCACCAGGCCGGCGACACCTGCAGGCGCCTCCTCGGCGCGATCGAAGCTGGCCATTTCCCAGCTCCCTGCCTCCGCCAGAAGCGCGCGCAACAGGCGGTTGTTGAGCGCGTGCCCGGACTTGTGTCCTGAAAAAGCGCCCAGGAGCGGCCGGCCGAGCAGGTACAAGTCGCCGATCGCGTCGAGCACCTTGTGCCGGATGAACTCGTCGGCGAAGCGCAGGCCCTCGGCGTTCAGCAAACGATACTCGTCGAGGACCAGCGCATTGTCCAGACCGCCGCCGAGCGCCAATCCGTCTTCGCGCAACCGCTCGACGTCGTGCATGAAACCGAAAGTACGCGCCCTGGCAATTTCCTTCAGGTACGAGGTCTCGGCGAAGTCCACGGTGACCGACTGGCGGGTCTTGTCGATCACCGGGTGGTTGAAAACGATGGAGAACGACAGCCGCAGCCCCTCGTAGGGCTCGAGGCGCGCCCACTTGTCGCCGTCGCGCGCCTCTACGGTGCGCTTGACACGCAGGAAGCGCTTCGGCGCCGCCTGCTCTTGCAGCCCGGCCTGCTGCAACAGCAGCGCAAACGGCGCCGCGCTGCCGTCCATGATCGGCACTTCGGGACCGTCGAGATCCACGTAGGCATTGTCGACGCCGAGTCCGGCGAGCGCCGACATCAGGTGCTCCACCGTGTAAACCTTCGCGCCCTGGTGCACCAGGCAGGAGGAAAGCCGCGTCTCGCCGACCAGGTCGGCGCGCGCGGGAATGTCGACCGGCGGCTCGAGGTCCACGCGCCGGAACACGATTCCCGCGTCCGGCTGTGCCGGCCGCAGGGCGATGTTCACCTGCTGGCCGGTATGCAGGCCGACGCCTTTGGCGCGGATCAAAGACCTGAGGGTGCGTTGCTGGAGCATGCGTAACTTCTTGAGGGAACGGCGAATACTAGCAGACGCGGACGGCGCAGCGCCTCCGGCAAGGAGGAAGGAAGCGCTCCGCTGCCCGCGCGGCCGGGCCTGCTAGTCGGCTTGCTTACGCAGGAAAGCGGGGATGTCGTATTTGTCCACCCCGCTCTGCTGCAAGGCCTCCACGGTTGAGGCGCGGTTGCGCCGGATCACTGCGGGCACCGACTCCAACTGGCTGTAGTCCACCGCGCCTGCGGCCACCAGGGGCTGATTGTCGGTGCCAGTCCTCTGCGACACCACCAGTTGCGGCTTCGGCTGGCGTGCGGCCAGCGGCGCCCCGAGGCCGGTGGCGACGACGGTCACGCGCAGTTCTTCGGTCAGCTCGTCGTCGTACACGCCACCGTAAATGATGGTGGCATCGTCGGCCGCGAAGGCACGCACGGTGTTCATCACCTCCTTGGTTTCGCGCAGCTTGAGGCTGGCGCGCGAGGCGCTGATGTTGACCAGCACGCCGCGCGCGCCGGCGAGGTTGACGCCCTCCAGCAGCGGGCAGGCGATGGCCTGCTCGGCGGCGATGCGTGCGCGGTCGATGCCGCTCGCGGCCGCCGAGCCCATCATTGCCATGCCTTGCTCGGACATCACCGTGCGTACGTCCTGGAAGTCAACGTTCACCAGACCGGGCTGGTTGATGATTTCGGCGATGCCCGCCACCGCACTGTTCAGCACGTCGTCGGCCGCCTTGAACGCCTCTTCCTGGGTCACGTCTTCGCCCAGCACCTCTTCGAGCTTGTCGTTGAGGATCACGATCAGCGAATCCACGTGCGTCGCCAGTTCGTTGATGCCCTGCTCCGCGATCTTCATGCGCTTGGAGCCCTCGAATGAAAATGGCTTGGTCACTACTGCGACGGTGAGGATGCCGAGCGAGCGAGCCACCTCCGCGATCACCGGCCCGGCGCCGGTGCCGGTGCCGCCGCCCATGCCCGCGGTGATGAACACCATGTGCGCCCCGGCGACCGCCTCCTCGATGCGTTCGCGCTCGGCGATCGCCACCGCGCGCGCCTCCTCGGGCTTGGCGCCCGCGCCCAACCCGCTCGAGCCGAGCTGGATCTGATTGCGCGACTTGTTGCGCGACAGCACTTGCGCGTCGGTATTGACGGCGATGAACTCCACGCCCTCGACGCCCTGATCGATCATGTGGTTGACGGCGTTGCCGCCTGCGCCGCCGACCCCGATCACCTTGATGACCGGACCCGCTGCCTGACTATCTACGATCTCGAACATTTGTGTTTCCTCCTTGCCAGTGAAAACGACGTCAAAAATTTCTTTGAAACCATTCGCGCATCCTGCCGAGGACCGCGCGCACCGAACCGTCCTGCCGCGAAAGCCGGCCCTGCCTGACCTGCTGCACACCTTCCAGCAGCAGCCCCACGGCAGTGGCGTAGCGCGGATTGCGCACCACGTCGGCGAGACCGCCCGCGTACTTCGGCACGCCCACGCGCACCGGCATGTGGAAGATCTCCTCGCCCAGTTCCACCATGCCCTGCATCACCGCGCTGCCGCCGGTGAGCACCACGCCCGAGGACAGCAACTCCTCGAAACCGGATTCGCGCAGCACCTGCTGCACCAGCGAGAACAGCTCCTCGACGCGCGGCTCGATCACCTCGGCGAGCGTCTGCCGGGACATGACGCGCGGGCCGCGGTCGCCGATGCCCGGCACTTCGATCATCTCGTTGGGATCGGCGAGCTGGCGCAGCGCCACGCCCTGGCGCACCTTGATGGCTTCGGCGTCCGCGGTCGGCGTGCGCAGCGCCATGGCGATGTCGTTGGTGATCTGGTCGCCGGCGATCGGGATCACTGCCGTGTGGCGGATCGCCCCGTGCGTGAACACCGCGATGTCGCTGGTGCCGCCGCCGATATCCACCAGGCACACGCCGAGGTCCTTCTCGTCCTCCGACAGCACGGCGCGCGAGGATGCGAGCGGCTGCAGGATCAGGTCGTTCACCTCCAGCCCGCAACGACGCACGCACTTCACGATGTTCTGCGCCGCGGAGACCGCGCCGGTGACGATATGCACCTTGACCTCCAGGCGCACGCCCGACATGCCGATCGGCTCGCGCACGTCCTCCTGGCCGTCGATGATGAATTCCTGCCGCAGCACGTGGAGTATCTGCTGGTCGGTGGGGATGTTCACCGCCTTGGCGGTCTCGATGGCGCGCTCGACGTCGAGCGCGCCCACCTCGCGGTCCTTGATCGCCACCATGCCGGTGGAGTTGAAACTCTTGATGTGGCTGCCGGCGATGCCGGTGAAGGCGGACACGATCTTGCAGTCGGCCATCAACTCGGCCTCCTCGAGCGCGCGCTGCACCGCATGGACGGTGGCCTCGATGTTCACCACCACGCCTTTCTTCAGCCCCTTGGATTCGTGGCTGCCCATGCCGAGTATCTCGAGCGAATCGTCGGCGCGCAGTTCCGCCACCAGCGCCGCCACCTTGGAGGTGCCGATGTCGAGCGCCACGACGAGGTTCTTGGTCTCTTTAGCCATGCTTCAGCCGCCCTTCAGGTCCGCGACGCGCAGCGCGAAGCCGTTGGGGTAGCGCAGGTCGACGTACTCGTGGCTGCGCTGCATCTTTGCCAGCGTCTGCCCATGCACCGCGACGAAGCGCTCCAGGCGCCGCTCTACGGGATCGCTGGGGGCATCGCGGCCGAGCGCGATGGTGAGCCCGCCGGCGAGGCGCAGCCGCCAGGCATGGCGCGGCGACAGGACCAGCTGCTCGATCCCGGCGCCGAGCGGCGCCAGGACCTGCACGAACCGGCGGTAGCGCAGCGTCACTTCGCCTTCGCTGTCCTGCGGCCCCGCGAACAGCGGCAGCGCGGCATCATCGCCGCGTCCGGAAAATCGCTCGCCCTGCCGGTTCACCAGGCCGGCGTCGCTCCAGCGCGCCAGCGCAACGTGTTCCTCGAGCGTCACCTCGAGGCGATCGGGCCAGACGCGGCGCACCTGCACGCGGCGCACCCACGACAGGCGTTCCAGCGACGCGCGCACCTGCGCCAGGTCCACCGCGAAGAAGTTGCCCGACACGCGCCCGTGCGTCGCCTGCTCCACCTCCGCGACAGTGGTGTGCGCCAGTGCGCCGCGCACGTCGAGCGCGCGCAGCGGGAACAGCGGCGAGCGCAGCAACAGTTGCAGCGCCGCGAATGAAAGCACCAGCAAGGCGAGCGCCGTAAGGAAGCCGGCCGCGGCGTTGAGCAGGCGGGGGTTATCCCACATGCGCGCCCTCCAGGATCCTGATGCACAGGTCCTCGTACGACATCCCAGCGGCGCGCGCCGCCATCGGCACCAGCGAATGATCGGTCATGCCCGGCACGGTGTTCACCTCCAGCAGCCACGGCTCACCGGCGCGGTCGAGCATCAAGTCCACGCGACCCCAGCCGCTGCAGCCGAGGGCGCGGAACGCCTTCAGGCACAACTGCTGGATCTCGCGCTCCCTGGCGGCGGGCAGCCCGCAGGGAATCAGGTAGCACGTGTCGTCGGCAACGTACTTGGCCTGGTAATCGTAGAAGTCACGCGGCGTCTCCAGCCGGATCAGCGGCAGCGCCTGGTCGCCGAGAATGCCGGCGGTGAGTTCGCTGCCCTCGATGAACTTCTCGGCGATCACCGCGCGGTCGTAGTTCACCGCCAGCGCGTAGGCTTCCTCCAGGTCGCCCGCGGCGCGCACCTTGCTCATGCCGATGGAAGAACCCTCGTTGACCGGCTTCACCATCAGAGGCAGGCCCAGCCGTTTCGCAGTCGCGTGGAAATCGCTCTTCGCATCGAGGATCTCGAACGGCGGGGTCGGCAGGCCCTCGGCGATCCACAGGCGCTTGGCGCGCAGCTTGTCCATGGCGAGCGCCGAGCCGAGCACGCCGCTCCCCGTGTAGCGCAGGCCCAGCCACTCCAGCGCGCCCTGCAGCGTGCCGTCCTCGCCGAAGCGCCCATGCAGCGCGATGAACGCGCGCTCGTAGCGCCCGGCGATCAGGGCCTCGAGGCCTTTGTCCGCCGGATCGAAGGCGTGCGCGTCCACGCCGCGCGCACGCAGCGCCCCGAGCACCAGCGTGCCGCTTTTAAGCGAGACCTCGCGTTCCGCCGTCTTGCCGCCGAGGAGCACGGCGACCTTCATGCGCGTTCCCCCACGATGCGCACTTCCGGCACCAGAGCGACCCCGGTCCGCTCGAGCACCCGGGCCCGCACTTGCTCGATCAGCCATTCGATATCGCCGGCGAGCGCGCGGCCCTTCGGGTTGACGATGAAGTTGGCGTGCTTCTCCGAGACGCGCGCCCCGCCGCGCTCCAGGCCCTTGAGGCCGCACGATTCGATCAGCCGCGCCGCGTGATCCCCGGGCGGATTGCGAAACACGCTGCCGGCATTGGGCAGCGACAGCGGCTGCGAGGCGACGCGACGTTCGAGCAGTTCCCTGATCGTGGCGCGCGAGGCATCGGCGTCGCCCTTGCGCAGATCGAACCACGCACCGGCGAACCAGATATCCGTCCCGATATGGCCCCCGTCATGCAGCTGGCAGTGGCGGTAGCCGATGTCGAACTCGTCCCGGGCGCGGGTGCGCACCTCGCCGCGCCGGTCGATGGTGACGGCGCGCTCGACGATGTCCCAGGTCTCGCCGCCGTAGCAACCGGCGTTCATCGCCAGCGCGCCGCCCACGGCGCCCGGCACGCCGGCGAGGAATTCCGCGCCGGCAAAGCCGTGGCGCGCCGCGAAGCGCGCCACTTTCGGGCTGGCGACGCCTGCGTCCGCGTACACGCGGCCGACGATCAATTGCGGGTGCCGCGCCGCTGCGTGTGTCAGCACGACCGTGCCGGCGTAGCCGCCATCGCGTACCAGAAGGTTGGAGCCCAGTCCGACGAACAGCAGCGGCTCAGCGGGCGGCAGCTGCGCAAGGAAGGCCGCGAGATCGTCGAGGTCCGCGGGCGCGTAGCAGCGGGCCGCCGTTCCGCCCGCGCGCCAGCTCACGTGGCGCGCCATCGGCTCCTGGGTCCCGAGTTTACCGCGCAGTCCCTGCAGTCTCAAGGCGTCGGTCATGTTCATGTCAGCTGGGCCGGAACGTTGGCGATGGAGCCCGCGCCCATGGTGACCACCACGTCGCCGGTGCGCGCCACGCGCCGGATGGCCGCGGCCATCTGACCGATATCCTCGACGTAGACGGGCTCAATCTTGCCCGCCACGCGCATCGCGCGGGCAAGCGAGCGCGCGTCTGCGGCGACGATCGGCGCTTCGCCCGCCGCGTACACCTCGGCGAGCAGCACCGCGTCCGCGCTCGCCAGCACCGTGACGAAGTCTTCGAACAGGTCCCGCGTGCGCGTGTAGCGGTGCGGCTGGAAGGCAAGCACGATGCGACGCCCGGGAAACGCGCCGCGCGCCGCGGCGAGCGTCGCCGCCATCTCGGCTGGATGGTGGCCATAGTCGTCGACCAGCGCGAAACTGCCGCCACCGGCGAGCGGCACGTCGCCATAGCGCTGGAAACGCCGGTCGACGCCGCGGAACCCGGCAAGCGCCTTGAGCATGGCCGCGTCCCGCACGCCGAGTTCGGTGCCGACGGCGATCGCCGCAAGCGCGTTCTGCACATTGTGTTCGCCGGGCAGGTTGAGCGTCACCTCGAGCGCAGGGTGCTTCTCGCGCAGTGCCGTAAAGCGCATCGCTCCTGCGGCATGCTCGGGCTTCGCCGCGCGCACCATGGCGTCCGGCGCGAAGCCGTAGGTGATCACCGGCTTGGACACGAACGGCAGGATTTCGCGCACATTGGCGTCGTCCACGCAAAGGATGGCGCTGCCGTAGAACGGCAGGTTCTGCAGGAAATTCACGAACGCCTGCTTGACGCGCGCAAAGTCGTGCAGGTAGGTCTCCATGTGGTCGGCGTCGATGTTGGTCACCACCGCCACCACCGGCTGCAGGTGCAGGAACGAGGCGTCGGATTCATCGGCCTCCACCACGATGTACTCGCCCTGCCCGAGGCGCGCGTTCGATCCCGCAGCGTTCAAGCGCCCGCCGATGACGAAAGTGGGGTCGAGCCCGCCTTCGGCCAGCACGCTCGCCACCAGGCTGGTGGTGGTGGTCTTGCCGTGCGTGCCGGCGATCGCCACGCCCTGCTTGAGGCGCATGAGCTCGGCGAGCATCAGGGCACGTGGCACCACCGGCACGCGCTGCGCGCGCGCCGCGAGCACCTCGGGGTTGTCGGCACGCACCGCGCTTGACACCACCACCGCGTCGGCGCCGTCGATGTTCTGCGCCGCGTGCGAGAGTGCGACGTTCGCGCCGAGCTCCTTCAGGCGCCGCGTCGCCACGTTCTCGGCCAGGTCCGAGCCGCTGACCTGGTAGCCGAGATTGGCGAGCACTTCCGCGATGCCGGACATGCCGGATCCCCCGATACCCACGAAATGGATGTGCCGGACCTTGTGCTTCATCCGGCGAGCTCCATACAGCGCCGCGCCACGAGCTGCGCCGCGTCGGGCTTGCCCAGCGCGCGCGCTTTGCGCGCCATGTCGAGCAGGCGCGGCCGGTCGAGGGCACGCAGCAGATCCGCCAGTTTTGCGGCGGACATCTGCGCCTGCGGCAACAGGACCGCGGCGCCCTGGTCGGCGAGGTACCTGGCATTTGCGGTCTGGTGATCGTCCACCGCGTGCGGGAACGGCACCAGCACGCTCGCCACCCCGCCTGCGGACAGCTCGGCGACGGTCATGGCACCGGCGCGGCAGATGACCAGATCGGCCTCGGCGTAGCGCTGCGCCATGTCATCGACGAAGGCAATCAATTCTCCTGTGACGCCGGCCACGCGGTACGCGTTCTGCAGCTGCTCGAGATGCTGTTCGCCCGACTGGTGCACGACCAAGGGCGGTGGATCGAGCAGCGCCAGCGCTCTCGGCACGCAATCGTTCAGCGCTTGCGCGCCGCGGCTCCCGCCCACCACCAGCAGCTTGAGCGGGCCGCCGCGACCCGCAAAGCGCGCGGCCGGCTCCGGCAGCGACGCAATCTCCGCGCGCACCGGATTTCCGGTCCATTCCGCGCCTTTGAGCACCCCGGGGAACGCGCTCATCGCCTTGTCGGCGACGCCGGCGAGAATGCGGTTGGTGAGCCCGGCGATCGCGTTCTGCTCGTGTACGGCAAGCGGCCGCGCGAGGAGCGAGGCCATCATGCCGCCTGGAAACGCGACATAGCCGCCCATGCCGAGCACCACGTCCGGGCGCAGCCGGAAGATGGCGCGCGCCGCCTGCCAGAAGCCAATGAGCAGGTGGAGCGGCAGCAGCAGCGCGGCGAGCGCGCCCTTGCCGCGCAATGCCGCGGCCCGGATCCAGGCCATGTCATAGCCGCGCGCGGCGACCAGGCGCGCCTCCATGCCGGCGCGCGTGCCCATCCATACCACGCGCCAGCCGCGGCGGCGCAGCTCCTCGGCCACCGCCAGGCCGGGAAATACATGGCCGCCGGTGCCGCCCGCCATGATCAGCGCGGTCCTCACGCGTGCAGCCCCCGCGCCAGCTGGCGATTTTCCCAGTCGATGCGCAGCAGGATCGCCAGCGCCACGCTGTTGGCCACCAGGCCGCTGCCGCCGAAGCTCATCAACGGCAGCGTCAGGCCCTTGGTGGGCAGCAGCCCCATGTTCACGCCCATGTTGATCAGCGTCTGCAAGCCGATCCAGATGCCGATGCCCTGCGCGGTGAGCGCGGCAAAGTGCCGCCCGCGCAGCGCCGCCTGGCGGCCGATGGCAAAGGCGCGCAGCACGATCCAGATGAACAGCGCGATCACGACCGCCACCCCGAGAAAGCCGAGCTCCTCGGCGATCACCGCAAGCAGGAAGTCCGTATGCGCTTCGGGCAGATAAAAAAGTTTCTCCACGCTCGCCCCCAGCCCGACGCCCAGCCATTCGCCGCGGCCGAAGGCGATCAGCGAATGCGACAGCTGGTAGCCGCGGCCATAGGGATCTGTCCACGGGTCCATGAAGCCGAAGATGCGCTGCATGCGGTACTCGGAGGTCAGCACCAGCAATGCGGAGCCGAGCGCGAGCATGGCGCCCAGCGCGAGGAAGTGTCGGCCGTTCATGCCCCCCAGGAACAGGATGCCGAAGGTGGTCACCGCGATCACCACCAGCGCGCCGAAGTCCGGCTCGCGCAGCAGCAACCACGACACGAACATCATCACCGCCAGCATCGGCAGCAGCCCGCGCCGGAAGCTCTTCAGCACGGCATGCTTGCGCACCGTGTAGTCGGCGGCGAAGAGCACCACGGCGAGCTTCATCAGCTCGGAGGGCTGCATCGTGAGGGCGCCCAGGTTGAGCCAGCGGCGCGCGCCGTTCACCTCGCGCCCGATGCCCGGCACCAGCACCAGCACGAGGAGCGCCACGCAGGCGATGAACACGAGCGGCGCGATTTTCTGCCAATAGCGTGCGGGCACCAGGAATACTGCGATCGCCGCGGTCAGCGACACGCCCAGGAACGCCGCGTGGCGCAGCAGGTAGTAGGCGGCGTTGGCCCCGGTGTGGCGGCCCGCCTCGGCGGTCGCGATGGAGGCGGAGTACACCATCACCATGCCGATAACCATCAGCAGCAGCGCGGCCCAGGCGAGCGAACGGTCGTACTCGGGAGAGGCGGCGTCCTGCGCGAATACGTAAGTGGCGCCCATCTCAGTCCCCGAGCGCCGCCACGGCCTGCGCGAACGTCTCGCCGCGGTGCCGATAGTCGCGGAACATGTCGAAGCTGGCGCAGGCGGGCGAGAGCAGGACGGCGTCGCCGGGCCGCGCGAGCTGCGCGGCCCGCGCCACTGCCTGTTCCAGCGTGTCGCAGCGCTCCAGCGGCACGCCGCTCGCGGCGAGCGCGCGCTCGATCAGCGGCGCGTCGCGGCCGATCAACAGCACCGCGCGGCAATCCGCGTCG
>CAZOSA010000023.1:0-1247 GCA_964582155.1 uncultured Enterobacteriaceae bacterium
CGAAGCCGACTCTTGCACCTTGTATTCCGGCTGAATGTCGAACAGCAGCCTGGCATGCGCCTGTCTCAGCGCCAATTCGGCTTCGGCCGGGGTCGCGCATAGCGAGAAGATGAACCCGAGGTAACTCGCTCCCTCCGGAGGCGGGGCGACGATTTGACCGGGCTGCGCCGTGATCCTGATCCCGGTGATGCCGGGTACCTCCGATGCGCTGTCCAGGTCATGAACGCCCTGATAGATGCCGCGCCGCGGGATGGGAATCATCATCACGCCGGCGCCTTCACGGGATGCGCTCAACGCCACGGGTTGATTCAGCGCGTAGCGCAGGATCAGTTCCTCAAGCGTCATGCCGAGTGCGTGGTTGAGCGCCATGCCGCACAGACCGCCGATCGAGCGGGCGGCCACTTCCAGCAGCCACACGCCCTCGCCGTTGACCCGCATTTCGGCATGCACCGGCCCGGTGATGAGCCCGGCCTGCCTGCATGCGCGCTGCACCGTGCCATGAATTTCCTCCTGAGTCCGGTCGGGCAGGCGCGAGGGCGTGACGTAAATAGTCTCCTCGAAATAGGGCCCGTCCAGGGGATCGGGTTTGTCGAACAACGCCAGTGCGCTGAGTTCGCCGCGATCGAGGATGCCCTCCAGCGCATATTCCCGCCCCGCAATGAAGTCCTCGACGACAAGACCCAGTGAAGCGGCATCGCGGTCCGCCTTGCTCTGGATGTCTCTCACCCAGTTCACCGCCTGCAGGAATTCCCGGGCGTTGTCGGCCCGGATCACGCCGCGGCTTCCCGAAAGCCTTCTCGCCTTGACCACGACAGGCCATCTCAGTTGCGCAAGCCATTGGGCCGGATCGGCATCGCTCGGCAGAGGGTGAAAATCGGGGCACAGAAATCCGCGCTCTTTTTGCATCTGCCGGAACGCGAGCTTGTCGCGCAACCGCCGCACCGCCTCGGGCGGATTAGCCGCAAGGCCCAGGCTCTCGTTGAGCCGCGCGGCGAGCTCGAGCCCCGGGTCGTCCACCGCCAGCACGGCGTCGGGCTTGTGCTTGAGCGAGCGCAAAACGACTTCGAGCGCCTCGTCGGGCCTGTCGAAATGCACCGCTTTGATGGGATCCAGTCCCCATGCCGGGGCCAGCTGGTGGCAGTAGTCGGCGGCCGTGATGATCTCGACGTCCAGCTTCTTTCCTGCCGCAAGGAACGCCTCGTTGCGGTATGAAGTGGTGGGAAGCAAGAGCAATATGCGCTTCATGA
>CAZOSA010000023.1:1347-3069 GCA_964582155.1 uncultured Enterobacteriaceae bacterium
TGAACCTGCTGTTGCAGCTCATCGACACGGGGGTCCCGGTGTCGCCAGGGGTAACCCAGAATCTTCCCATCGAAATCCTGGATCAGGTCGCGGAAGCCCGGTAGTTTCAGCAGGTACGACCCCTGCGGGACCAGAAGGCGAATGCAAAGCTGGATCGGCGGCACGCTTTCGACCAGGTCGAGGTCGATGAGCCGCTGCAACAGCTCGACATAGCCTTCAAGCGTGGTCCACGGCGTGAAGGCGACGAAGGTCGGCGCGAAAGCGATGCCCGCCTGGCGCAGCAATGCCACGGCGCGGCCGAAATCCGCAGCGGTATGATTCTTGTCGAGGTATTCCAGTATCCCGTCGTCCACCGCTTCGACGGCGGCCGTGATGAACAGGCATCCACAGCGCTTCAATTCCGCCAGCAGTTCAGCGTGATTGATGAGATGCTGCACTTTGATGACGGCATCGAACGTGACGCCGGGAAATTCCGCGTGCAGCGCGGTCACGAGCTTCAGCGCATGGGTCGGACCATTGAAAAAATCCGGGTCGCCAAAGGAGATGTGCTCCGCGCCGACTGCCATCTGGCTGCGGATGTCGGCCATCACCACGTCCACCGGCACGATGCGGAATTTTCCCTGGTACACGGGCACCACCGGACAATGGCGGCACAAATGCTTGCAACCCCGGCTGCCCTCGGCAAATCCCACGACCTTGCTGCTCCCGTCCGGCATTTGCAGGTGGGCGTAGAGGGCAAGGGGCGGGAGCCCGGTCCGGTCGGGGGTGAGAAACTCGATCCTGCTGAGATTGATGAGCGGCTCGCTCTGGGTCCCGTTGCGCCGAGTGCTTCGCAGGCGCTCGGCGAGGCTCAACAATCCCGGCTCGAATTCGCCGCCAAGAACCGTTCCAACGCCGAGCCCTCTCAGGAGCATTTCGTTCATCGGCGCATACAGTCCGTAAACGCACAAGTGGGCCCCGGGGGCCAGCGCCTTGATGCGCGGAATCGCCTCGACCGCGATGCGCGTAGCGGTGTGCATGCCGACGTAGACCGCCACGAGGCTGGCGCCGGCCAGGGTGCGGGGATCGAGCCTTTGCAGCGAAAGGTCGATGCACACCACCTGGAAACCTGCCCTTTTCAGCCATGCGGCGGGCTCTGCGAGCGCGAAGGGCTGACGCCCCAGTTCGTAAGGATTGATCAGCACCGCCTTGAACGGCACATCGCTTTTCACGCCCCCCATGGTCTCCGGGGGGATGCCGGCGAGTGCGTCGGGAGATGTTGCGGGTCTGGCAGACATTTGCTGGTACTGCCTACTTCGATTTTGGCCGCTGCTCGAATGCGCCCTCGGAGGGCTCGCGGCTCGCCTTAGCTTCCTCCATGCGCTTCAGGTAATGCCGCCACATCTCTTCCTGGCGCACACCGTAATCGTACAGCAGGTCCCACGAGTAGATGCCGGTATCGTGGCCGTCTGAGAAGGTGAACTGGATCGCGTAGGTGCCGACCGGCTCGATATGCTTGATCTCGACATTTTTCTTGCCGACTTGCAGGACCTCCTGGCCCGGCCCGTGACCGCGTACTTCGGCGGACGGTGAATAGACGCGCAAGAACTCGCACGGCAGGCTGAATGTCTTGCCGTCGGCAAACGCGATTTCCAGGATGCGGGACTTCTGGTGCAGCTTGATTTCAGTAGGGCTGGGGATGTTCTTGTCCAAACCTGCCATGGCAGTACTCCTTCATCGCTT
>CAZOSA010000023.1:3169-18345 GCA_964582155.1 uncultured Enterobacteriaceae bacterium
TAGGGCTGGGGATGTTCTTGTCCAAACCTGCCATGGCAGTACTCCTTCATCGCTTTGCCGTGTTGCTCGAATAATGCCTCTCTACCAGTAATGTTCCACCGTGATATGGCCGGGGGCTTTTCGGCGGTTTTTCTTCAAGCCCCGTTCCTCGAGCACGAGGCTCGTGTCGCGAACCATGTCGGGATTTCCGCATATCATGACTTGAGATCTCTCGGCGGCGAGCTGCACGCCGGCCTTGGCTTCCAGACGACCATCCTTGATCGCCTCCGGAACCCGTCCCTTGATCGCAAAATCGGTGTCTTCACGACTCACGAAAGGAATCACCTTCAGACGGTGCGGGTGCTCGTCGAGCAGCTGGCGGATCTGGTCTTGATAGGTGAGCTCCTCGGCTCGGCGCACCGCGTGAACCAGGACGATGCTCGAAAACCGGCGCCATGGCTCTTCCGTTTTCAGGATCGAGAGAAACGGGCCGATCGCGGTGCCGGTGGAAAGCAGCCACAAGTTTTCCGCGTCGCGAAGCTCCGAAAGCGTGAGGAAGCCTGCCGCG
Source organism: uncultured Enterobacteriaceae bacterium (assembly GCA_964582155.1). Taxonomy (GTDB): domain Bacteria; phylum Pseudomonadota; class Gammaproteobacteria; order Burkholderiales; family SG8-39; genus JAABQT01. Next base: position 3,717 of record CAZOSA010000023.1, read on the forward strand.
CGCGGCGCGACGTAAATCGGATCGCCGCAATTGAGCTTGATCAGGCGTTGAGTCAACGGGCCGTTCTCGAGCGTGATGAAATAGAATTCCAGCGGCCGCTCGTGCGGGGCATTCACAAAGGAGTAGGGCCGGAAAACCATTTCGCCGTTGATTTCCAGGGCCACCTTGCCGAACTGTCCTGCTTTGAACGGCTCAACCGGCGCTTCGACCTGCAGCGAAAGAAGCCGTTCGGTCCAGCGCTTCGAATTCACGACCCGTCCTTCCGAAAACTTGCCCATGCTATTTGGTGGATAGAGGCACGTATCCCGCCGCCACGTCGGCGCCGCCGCCGAAGAAATGTTTCTCCATCTGCTCCGCAAGGTATTTGCGCGCCTTGGCATCGGCCAGATTGAGCCGGTTTTCGTTCATCAGCATTTTCTGGTGCTCCAGCCATTGCTTCCAGGCTTCCTTGGATACGTTGTCAAATATCCTCTTGCCGAGTTCCCCCGGGTAAGTGGGAAAATCCAAGGCCTCGGCTTCTCGCCCCAGTTTGATGCACTTCACCATCCTGGCCATGTTGACGCTCCACGATAACAATAAGGAATATTCACTCATCACTCATCACTCATCACTCAGCACTGCCCTTCAGTCCCAGCGATTGTCCCGCACCTGGACCACGCCGTTCTCGACGCGAACCGGAAACGTCGCGACCGGCTCGTAGGCCGGCGGCGCCAGCACCGCGCCGGTCCTGATGCAGAAACGCGCGCCGTGGCGCGGGCACTCGATCTGGTCGCCATCCACGATCCCGCCGGCCAGCTCCCCACCATCGTGGGTGCACACGTCCTCGATCGCGTAGTAGTCGCCCCCGAGGTTGAACACCACGACGCTCGCGCCGTCCACATCCACCACGCGGTGGCTGCCGGGCGCCAACTCGCCCACCTTGGCCACGGTGACCCAGTCAGACATGCTTGATGATGCGTGATTCGTGAATCGTGAATCGTGAATCGTGATTCGACTCTTACTCTCTCCAGGTCCATTGGGTTGAGAGTTTGAATGCCCTTTGGCGTCTTGGCGGTTCAATTATTGTTCTTGTTTTTCTTGGCGTGCTTGGCGGCCTTGGCGGTTCAATTATTGTTCTCGTTCTTCTTGGCGTCTTGGCGTCTTGGCGGCTAATTTAATCTTGTTTCTCCCCGCGTCTTGGCGGCTAATTTCAAACCGCTACGACTTCGATGTCCGGTTCTATCTGGCGCACCAGGTTCTCGATCCCGGTAAGCGTGCCGGAAATCGAGCTCGGGCAGCTCCCGCACGCACCCTGGTAATGCACCTTCAGCTTGTTGCCCTCGAGTCCGAGCACGTGCAGATCGCCGCCGTCTCCCTGCAGATAGGGCCGGACCTGCTCATCAAGCACGGCGTTGATCTTGTCGAGCCGTTCCTTGTCGGCATCGCTCATGGTGGCGGTGTCCGTGCTGGCGCCAGCCTGGGCGACGAGTTGCGTTGTTTGCGCGTCCGCCGACGGCGCCTCGCGAATCGGCGCCGCGAGCTTGCGCATGAGTTCCTGCCAGTCCGCCTTCCCGTCCTGCGTCACCGTGATCCAGTGGTCCACGTAGAACACGCTGGTCACGTTCTCGATATCGAACAGCGCCGAAGCGAGCTTGTCGTCCTGCGCCTGCTCCGCGTTCTCGTACGAGCGCGATATCCCCCAGGTCAACGGCTCCTTGAGCACGAACTTCATCGCGTTCGGGTTCGGCGTCGGCTCGATTTCGGCAATCTTCGGCATGGTTATAAATAGCCGCCAAGACGCCAAGACGCCAAGGAAACTATTTCGTAATTAGGAACATTCATCTTCATCGCAATTAACAAGTGGTTATAAATAACCGCCAAGGCGCCATGACGCCAAGGAAACCAGAATCAAATTAAAAGTATTTATCTTCATAATATTCCTACTCAGACTCTTCTTCGCCTTTCGCTTCCTGCCAGTCGTTATGCCGTTTTTCACATTTTCAATTCAAGTATTTCTTGGCGCCTTGGCGCCTTGGCGGCTAATTAATGGTTCTCTTGGCGGCTAAATTCACGCGTTACCCACCGGGGCGTGCATGGGGTCGGCGTCAGCCTCGGTGGTGACGCTCGCCTCCGAATTCAACGCCGCGTGCAGCGTGTGCCAGGGGAGGATCGCGCACTTCACCCGCGTCGGCAGGTCGCGCACCCCCGCAAATACCGTCAGGCGCCCGAGATGGTTCGGCGCCGCCGCATCGAGCCTGCCGATCGCCATGTCGCGGAATTCCCGGATCAGCTGCTCGGCGTCGCCCCTGCTCTTGCCCTTGACCGTCGTCGTCATCATCGAGGCGGAAGCCTTGCAGATCGCGCACGACTCGCCCTGGAAGCCGATCGCGTCCAGCGCGTCGCCATTGAGCTTCAGCGTGAGCGTGAGATGGTCTCCGCACAAGGGATTGTGCCCTTCGGCCTTGTGCGTCGCGTCAGGCAACGCGCCCCAGTTCCGCGGCTTCCTGTTGTGGTCGAGTATCACTTCTTGATACAGCTGTTTGCTATCAGCCATTGTTTTCAAATGCGTGATAAGTGATAGGGAATAGGGAATAGGGGATAGGGGATAGGGGATAGGGGATAGGGGATAGGGGTCTTGTCCCCGCGCAGGCGCGGGAGCCTTATCCCTTATCCCTTGTCACCCATCACGCTTCATCCAAAGACTTTCTGCACTTTCCTGATCCCCGCTACGAGCGCGTCCACTTCTTCCATGGTGTTGTAGAAGGCGAACGACGCGCGCGAGGTGGCGGGGATGCCGAAGCGCTGCATCACCGGCTGCGCGCAGTGATGCCCGGTGCGGATCGCGATGCCCTCTTCGTTCAACAGCGTGCCGACGTCGTGCGGATGAACACCGTCCACGACGAAGGACAACACCGCCGCCTTTTGCTCCGCAGTGCCGATGATGCGCACGCCCGGCATCCGGTTGACCTGGTCGGTGGCGTAGTCGAGCAGGTCGGTCTCGTGCGCGTGGATACGCTCGATGCCGACGCTCTCGATGTAGTCCACCGCCGCGCCCAGCGTAATCGCCGCGGCGATCGGGGGCGTGCCGGCCTCGAACTTTTGAGGAGGCACGTTGTAAGTCGTTTTCTCGAAGGTCACCGAGAGGATCATGTCGCCGCCGCCCTTGAAAGGCTGCATCTTCTCCAGCCACCCGGCCTTGCCGTAGAGCACGCCGATGCCGGTCGGGCCGAACATCTTGTGCCCCGAGAAGGCGTAGAAATCGCAGTCGAGCGCCTGCATGTCGAGCTTCATGTGCGGCGCAGCCTGCGCGCCATCCACCAGCACCGGGATGCCCTTTGCGTGCGCCGCCTCTATCATTTCGCGCACCGGGTTGATGGTGCCGAGCGCGTTGGAGACGTGGCCGACACCGACAAGCTTCGTGCGCGGGCCGAGCAGCTTCAGGTATTCCTCGAATTTGAGCTCACCGCGGTCGTTCACCGGCACCACGCGGATCTTCGCACCCTTCTCTTCCGCAACCATCTGCCACGGCACGATGTTGGAGTGGTGCTCGAGCGTTGTGAGGACGATCTCGTCGTCCTTGCCGATGAACTTGCGCCCATAGCCGTGCGCCACCAGGTTGATGGCGTCGGTGGTGCCGGAGGTGAAGATCACCTCGCGGTCTTCTTTGGCGTTGATGAAGGCCTGCAGCTTGCGCCGCGCCGCTTCGTACTCGGCGGTTGCGGTTTCCGACAGGTAGTGCACCGCGCGGTTGATATTGGCGTGCTGGGTAGTCTGGTAGCGGATCCAGCGGTCCATTACCGGCTGCGGCATCTGGCTGGAGGCCGCGTTGTCGAGGAACACCAGCGGTTTGCCGTTCACCTTGAGCCTGAGGATGGGAAAATCGGCGCGAACGCGCTCAACGTCGAGGCCCGACGCGCGCTGCGACTTCAATGCGGTGTACGGGGCGTTCATGGCTGATCCGAGATCTGAGTCTGTTGCAGCACGGTCCGCTCGAGTTGTTCCACCAGCGACGGCACCGGGATGCGGTCGATCAGCTCTGCCGCGAAAGCGTAGGTCAGGAGCTTGCGGGCGCGCGACTCCGGGAGGCCGCGGCTCCTCAGGTAGAACAATTGCTCGGCGTCGATCTGGCCGATGGCGGCCCCGTGCGCGCATTTCACGTCGTCGGCAAAGATCTCCAGCTGCGGCTTCACGTCCACGTGCGCCTTGTCCGAGAGCAGCAGGCAGCGGCTCTGCTGCGACGAGTCGGTCAGCTGGGCGCCCGGCCGCACCAGGATCTTGCCGTTGAATACCGCGTGCGCCCCGCCATCGACTATGCACTTGTGCACCTGACGGCAACGGCCGTGCGGGCGCGCATGGTCCATCAGGGTATGGGTGTCGGCAAGCTGGCGCCCCGAAATGAGCGCGAGCCCGTCCAGCTCGACTTCGGCGCCGTCGCCCTGCTGCACGATGCCGAGATTGAAGCGGGACAGGCGGGCGCCGAGCGTGACCGTATGGGAAGCGTAACGGGCGTCCTTCGCGAGGCTGGCCGCGCAGGCGGCGATGTGAAAAGCCCCGGCCGCCTCGCGCTGCACCCTCACGTGCCGCACTTGGGCGCCCTCGCCCACGACGACCTCGGTCACCGCGTCGTTGAAATAGACCGCGTCACCGAGACTGACGTAATCCTCGACCAGGGTGCATTCCGAGCCGGCCTCAGCGACCACCAGGCACCGCGGGTAAGCCGCCGATTCCTTCTGCGTCGAGACGTAGATGACCTGCACTGGCGCAGGACATTTCCGGTTGCGCTCGACCCGTATGAAAGCGCCGTCGCGAAGATACGCGGTATTGAGCGCCGTGAAGACCTCGCCTTCGAATGCCGCGTAACGCGCGAGGTGCGGCTCGATTGCCGCCGCATGGGTGTCGAGCGCCGCGGCGAGAGAAGCAACGGCAACGCCCTGCGGCAGCCCGGCAGCCGCCGAGAGCGCGGGCGCGAACACGCCGTCCACGAAAACGAGGCGGGCGCCCGCCTCGGGAACGACGAAGCCCGAGATGTCCGCCATCGACAGCCGCGGCGCGTCCGCCGCCGGCCTGAAATTCACCTTGGTGAGCGGCGAGATATCGGTGAAGCGCCATTCCTCGTCGCGCGTAGTCGGCACCGTGAGCGCGTTGGCGCGCTCGAGCGCCTGCGAGCGCCGCTCGTTGAGCCATGAAACACCGCCGCGCGGCGTTTCATAACCCTTCAGCAACGCTTCAATATACGGGTGTTTAGCGACGACTGCGGTCATGCCGGCGCCTCGGTCATGCTTACCGAACATTCAAGTCCTCGATGTCGGCGCCCTGCGTCATTCGCCGGTCGCATTCCCTTGAAAGGGGCCTCTGCTCCACGTCTCATGCCGCTACCTTTACCCAGTCGTAGCCGCGCGCTTCGAGCTCTTCCGCGAGCCCCTTGCCGCCGCTCTTGATGATGCGCCCGCCACCCATCACGTGCACGTAGTCGGGCACGATGTAGTTGAGCATGCGCTGGTAGTGCGTGACGAGCACCACGCCATTGTCCGGCGTGGTAAGGCGGTTCACGCCGTTCGCCACCACGCGCAGCGCGTCGATGTCGAGGCCCGAGTCGGTCTCGTCGAGGATCGCGAGCCGCGGCTCGAGCAGCGCCATCTGCAGGATCTCGTTGCGCTTCTTCTCGCCGCCCGAGAAGCCCTCGTTCACCGAGCGGTCGAGGAAAGCCGGGTCCATCTCGAGCAGCTTCATCTTCTCGCGGGCGTAGTCGTCGAACTCGAGCGGGTCGAGCTCGTCGCGCCCGCGCGCCGCCTGCGCCGTGTTGTAGGCAAGCCGCAGGAACGCGCTGTTGGAGACTCCGGGAATCTCGACCGGGTACTGGAAGCCGAGGAACAGGCCGGCGCGGGCGCGCTCTTCCGGCGTCATGTCGAAGAGATTCCTGCCCTCGAAAGCGACCGTGCCGCCGATCACCTCGTAGGCGGGATGCCCGGCGAGCGCCTTGGCGAAGGTGCTCTTGCCCGAGCCGTTGGGTCCCATGATGGCGTGCACCTCGCCCGCGCGCACGGTGAGGTCCAGGCCTTTGAGGATCTCGATCCCGCTCACCTTCGCGCGGAGGCCTTTCACTTCCAGCATTACTTTGGCGTCCGGGCGGATCATCCCACGCTCCCTTCGAGCTTGAGGCCGAGGAGCTTGGTCGCCTCAACCGCGAATTCCATCGGCAGCTGCTGGAACACGTCGCGGCAGAAGCCGTTGATGATCATCGAGACCGCCTCTTCCGCCCCGATGCCGCGGCTCGCGAAGTAGAACAACTGCTCCTCGCCGATCTTGGAGGTGGTCGCCTCGTGCTCCACCTGCGCGCCGCTGTTCTGCACCTGGATATAGGGGAAGGTGTTGGCGCCGCACTTCGAGCCGATCAGCATCGAATCGCACTGCGAGTAATTGCGCGCGTTCTCCGCGCGCGGCCCGATCTTCACCAGCCCGCGGTAGCTGTTGTTCGACTGCCCCGCCGAGATGCCCTTGGCTATGATGCGGCTGCGAGTGTTCTTCCCGATGTGCACCATCTTGGTCCCGGTGTCGGCCTGCTGGTGATGGTTGGTGAGCGCGACCGAGTAGAACTCGCCGATCGAGTTGTCGCCGAGCAGCACGCAGGACGGGTACTTCCAGGTGATGGCGGAGCCGGTCTCGACCTGGGTCCACGAGATCTTCGAATTCCTGCCCTTGCACAGGCCGCGCTTGGTGACGAAGTTGTAGATGCCGCCCACGCCGTTCTCGTCGCCGGCGTACCAGTTCTGCACCGTCGAGTACTTGATCTCGGCGTCGTCGAACGCGACCAGCTCCACTACCGCCGCGTGCAACTGGTTGGTGTCGAATTTGGGCGCCGTACAGCCCTCGAGGTAGGAGACGTGGGAAGCTTCCTCGGCGACGATGAGGGTCCGCTCGAACTGCCCCGAGGACTCGGTGTTGATGCGGAAATAGGTCGAGAGCTCCATCGGGCACTTGACGCCCTTCGGGATGAAGCAGAACGAGCCGTCGGTGAACACCGCGGAATTGAGCGCCGCGTAATAGTTGTCGCCCGCCGGCACCACGCTGCCGAGATACTTGCGCACCAGATCGGGATGCTCGCGCACCGCCTCCGAAATCGAACCGAAGATGATGCCGACGTCGGCAAGCTTCTGCTTGTAGGTGGTGGCGACCGACACCGAGTCGAAGATCACGTCCACCGCCACCCCGGCGAGCTTGGCCCGCTCGTTCATCGGCACGCCCAGCTTCTCGAAGGTCTTGAGGAGCTCCGGGTCCACCTCGTCCATGCTCGCGAGCTTCTTCGGCTTGGGCGCGGAGTAGTAGATGATGTCCTGGAAGTCGATCTTCGGGTACTTCACGTTCGGCCACTTCGGCTCGGTCATGGTGAGCCAGTGGCGATAGGCCTTCAACCGGAATTCCAGCAGCCACTCCGGCTCGTTCTTCTTCGCCGAAATGAAGCGGATGGTGTCCTCGGAGAGTCCCTTCGCCGCGGTGTCCGACTCGATGTCGGTGACGAACCCGTGCTGGTAGGGCTGGTTGACCAGGTTTTCGAGCACGCTGCTCATCGCTGCTCCGCAAAATCGTGGACGGTGGATAGTGGATGGTGGATGGTCGGAAACACCGCGACAACACGACGTCCGGCATGACGCGCGCGTTTGGCGAGGCTACGCGCGGTCAATCGTTGATTACTCATCTTTGCACCATCCACCGGTCACCGATCACCGATCACGCCTTTTCCTTGATGCTGAAAGACTCGCCGCAGCCGCAGGTCGCGTCCACGTTCGGGTTGGTGAACTTGAACACCTGCTTCAAGCCCTCCTTCACGTAGTCGAGCGTCGAGCCGTCGAGGGTTTCCAGGCTTTTCGCGTCCACCACGATCTTCGCGTCATGCGCCTCGAACGTGAGGTCGCCGGCACCCACCTCGTCCGCGTAGTCGTAGATATAGCCGAAGCCGGAGCAGCCGACGTCCTTCACGCCCACGCGCAGCCCGATGCCGCGCCCACGCTGCGCCAGCTGTCTCTGGATCTGCTTCGCCGCGCCTTCTGTCAGTTCTATCTTCATATTGACTCCACGTTCAAAGTTCCAAGTTGTCGGTGCTAGACAGCCATTGCCGTGAGGCTCTTCAGACGGGAAACGACTGCCTTGAGAACCCGCAAGAAATCATCCACCTGCTGCGGCGTATTGCCCGCGCCGAGCGAAAAACGCACCGCGCAGAGCGCGATCTCGGGGTCCACGCGCATTGCCAGCAGGGTCGCCGAGGGCTCGGGGTTCGCGCTCGAGCACGCAGCGCCGGGGGCGGCTGCGTATCCGGCCTTGTCGAGCTCGATCACCAGCGTCTCGCCCAGGATGCCGTTGAACGCGAAATACGTCGTATTGGGTATGCGCGGGGCGCGCCCGCCAAAGACGACCGCGCCCAATTCGTCGAGCCCCTGCTCGAACCGCGCCCGCATTGCTTCCAGCCGCGGCGTGAGCTCACGCATCCGCCCGTCGGCAAGCGCACAGGCCGCGCCGAAACCGACGATCGCCGGCACGTTCTCGGTGCCGGACCGCAGCCCCTGCTCGTGACCGCCGCCGTGGATGATGGGTTTCAACTGCAACCGCTTGTCCATCACGAGCGCCGCCGCGCCTTTCGGCCCGTAGATCTTGTGCGCCGAGACCGTCATCGCGTGCACGCCGAGCGCGGCGAAATCCACGGGTATCTTGCCCAGCGCCTGCACCGCGTCGGTGTGCATCCAGGCTTTCGCCGCGCGCGCGCGCGCCGCTACGGCGGCAACGTCCTGGATCACGCCGGTCTCGTTGTTCGCGAGCATCACCGACACGATGCTGGTCGGCTCCTTCAATGCCTGTTCCACATCCGCGGGATCGATCGCGCCATCCCGGCTCACGGCCAGCTTGCGGAGCTTCCAGCCCTGGCGCGCCAGCTCCTGCGCCGGCTTTGCCACACAGGGATGCTCGATCGCGCTCACGGCGATCTGCGTCGGCTTCAAATATCCCGCCGCACCCTTGATGAACAAATTGTTCGCCTCGGTGCCGCCGGAGACGAAGATCACCTGCGAGGGCTGCACGTTGACGAGCGCGGCGACCTGCTCGCGCGCGACATCCACCGCTCTGCGCGCCACCGTGCCGTGTTCGTGCCGGCTGGACGCGTTGCCATAGCGGCCTCGCAGGTACGGCAGCATCGCTTCGAGCACCCGCTCGTCGAGGGGCGTGGTCGCGTTGTGATCGAAATAGACCGGTTCCATTAAAAGGCCGTGAATCGTGATTCGTGAATGGTGATTCGATTCCGCGCTGACGCGCGTGCCTCAGGCAGATACGGGAGTGCGCTTGCCTGCCTCGCGCATGTCGAGCATCTGCGTGCCGCCGGACGCTTTCGCCGCGTCCTTGGCGTTCTGGCTGTCCACCAGCTGGCGCAGGGTCACGCCGCCGAGGTAATCGAAAATCCGCTGGTTCAACGCAGCCCACAGGTCATGGGTCAGGCATTTGCGGTCGTCCTGGCAGTTTTCCTTGCCGCCGCATTGCGTGGCATCGATCGGCTCGTCCACGGCGAGAATGATCTCGGTGACGGACACCTGCCCCATGTCTTTCGCGAGGCAATAGCCGCCGCCGGGGCCGCGCACGCTGTCCACCAGTTGATGGCGGCGCAGCTTGCCGAACAACTGCTCGAGGTAGGACAGCGAGATCTTCTGCCGGCCGCTGATCTCGGCGAGCGTCACCGGTCCGCTGCCATGCTGCATGGCCAGATCGATCATCGCAGTTACCGCAAAGCGTCCCTTCGTCGTCAGTCTCATGGACCACCTATTAAAATGTAATTTAATCAAATACTTAGATTAGTTCCCAATACACCAGTATTTTAGTCAAGTATAGTTATCCCGAGTAATTTAGTCAACCATTTTATTCAGCGAGTCCGCATCCAGTTTGTGGGACTCGCGCTCGTCGGTCCGCCCGCCCAGGCGCTTCAACTCCGCAAGGATCTCTTCGATGCGCCGGTCCGTGTCGGCGCAGTGACCAATCAGCTCGTGCATCGCTTTCGCCACCGGGTCGTTCAGGTCCTTGACGACCGCGTAGGCGGCAAAGCGCCCGTTCTGCGCCGTTGCCTCCGCTTCGACGATGCGCGCCGGTATCCCGATCGCCGTCGCGCCCGGCGGGACCTCTTTCACCACCACCGCGTTGGAGCCGATGCGCGCGCCCTCCCCGATCGTGATCGGTCCGAGTATCTTCGCGCCAGCGCCCACCACCACGCCTTTGCCCAGGGTGGGATGGCGCTTGCCCTTGTTCCAGGAGGTGCCGCCGAGCGTGACGCCGTGATAGAGCGTGCAGTCGTCGCCGATCTCGGCGGTTTCGCCAATCACCACGCCCATGCCGTGATCGATGAAGAAGCGCCGTCCGATCGTGGCGCCGGGATGGATTTCGATGCCGGTCAACCAGCGCGACAGATGGGACGTGAACCGCGCCAGCCACTTGAGGCCTGCGTGCCACAAGGGGTGCGCCAGGCGGTGGAACAGCATGGCGTGGAACCCGGGATAGCAAGTGACCACCTCCCAGGTGTTCCGGGCTGCCGGGTCGCGGTCGAAGACGACGGCGATTTCCTCTCTCAGGAGTTCAAACATCGTTTACAAATCAAGGATAAGGCCGCGCAGCTTACGATGTCCTAGTAAATCAGTCAACTAATTGCCGCCGGAGTTCGGACTGGGGCAACAGCCCCAGCCGATCCGGCTATGCGCGTTCGAACGGTCGGAATACGCCGTTCAACGCGCATCCGCATCAACAAGATTCAGCGGGAACGCTTGGGCTTCGGGGTAGCCAGCGTCTTGATCACGCCGCGCAGTATGTTGACTTCTTCCTGCTCGAGTTGCGTGCGGCCGAACAGCCGCCGCAGCCGTGCCATCAGCTTCTTCGGATTGCGGGGATTCAGAAAACCGGCCTCCAGCAGGCTGCGCTCGAGCTGCTCGTAGAAACGCTCGATCTCCTCATGAGTAGCGTGCTCGGGCGGCTTCCCCTTGCTGTAGCGCACGGCAGCCCCCAGCGCGGCAAGCCGCAACTCGTAGGCGAGCACCTGGACTGCCGCCGCGACGTTGAGCGAGGAGAATTTGGGGTCGGCGGGGATGGTCGCCAGCAACTGGCACTTGCCGACCTCGGCGGCGGTCAGCCCGTAAGTCTCGTTGCCGAATACCAGCGCCACGGACTGCGAGCGGGCGACCTCGACGATGCGAGCGGCCGCTTCACGCGCCGCGACCATCGGCACCGCCACTTCGCGCGGCCGCGCCGTGCAGGCGACCGTGAATGCCGATCCCGCCAGCGCCTCGTCCAGGCTCGCGCAGATGCGCGCGCTCTGCAGGACATCGATCGCGCCGACCGCCAGCCACTCGGCCTGTGGATCAGGAAAGCGCTCGGGTGCGACCAGGCTGAGACCCCCAAGCCCCATCGTCTTCAATGCCCGCGCCGCAGCGCCGATATTTCCCGGATGCGCCGTCTCGCACAGCACCACGCGAATATTTTTCAGTGGATCGGCGGCCATCACTTACAATACGGCGCTTGGAACCGCGATCTGCGGCCGGCGCGCGATGCGGCAGCGGAACGTTCGCTCATCACCCATCACTCATCACCCATCACCCATCACGGCTAATCATGCATCCGATGCTCAACATCGCGGTCAAGGCTGCGCGCCGCGCCGGCAGCATCATCAACCGCGCGACCCGTAATCTCGACATCATTGCCGTCAAGGAAAAAGCGGCGAATGATTTCGTCTCGGAAGTGGACAGCGAGGCGGAACAGGCGATCATACGCACGCTGCACGAAGCTTATCCAAGTCATTCGATTCTAGCAGAGGAGAGCGGCGCATCCGGCAAGTCGGAATACCAGTGGATCATCGATCCTCTCGACGGCACCACCAACTTCATCCACGGCTTCCCGCAATACGCAGTGGCGATCGCGCTCTCCCACCGCGGCGTGATCACTCAGTCGGTCATCTACGACCCCACGCGCAACGATCTCTTCACCGCGTCGCGCGGGACCGGCGCGTACCTGAACGACCAGCGCATTCGCGTCAGCAAGCGCGCGTCTCTTGCGCCGGGCCTGATCGGCACCGGTTTCCCGTTCCGGCAGGTCGAGCACATCGACATCTATCTTGCGATCCTGCGCGACCTGATGAAGGGCTCGGCGGGCGTGCGCCGCGCGGGCTCGGCCGCGCTCGACCTGGCCTATGTCGCGGCGGGCCGGCTGGATGCCTTCTGGGAATTCGGCCTCGCGCCCTGGGACATGGCCGCGGGTGCGCTGATGATCACGGAGGCCGGCGGGCTGGTGAGTGATCTCGCCGGAGAGAGCCGCTACCTGGAGACGGGCAATATCGTCGCCGGCAGCCCCAAGGTATTCGTCGAGTTGCTGCAGATGATCTCGCGGCACCTGACGCCGCAATTGAAGCGAGGATAACGCACGCCTTGGGGGCCGCCGTTCCCGCACTCGGCCGCCGTGCGTCACCGAGTCACGGCGGGCTGCCCCTCGGTATTCGTCGAGTTGCTGCAGATGATCTCGCGGCACCTCACGCCCGCATTACGCAAGGGCTAGATGCGTGGATCGTGGATCGTGGATGGATAGTTAGCAGGTAGTTGAAAAACCATCCACGCTTGGCGAAGACGTCATTCCCGCGTAGGCGGGAGCGACGAGGGTTTTTCAACAGCCTGTTAGTAGTCGTAGCCTGTTTCCCCAGGTTCAGTCCAGCCACCGTTCACCATCCACTGTCCACGCCTTTGGCGGCGGTCAGCGCGGGCCGGGGCGCAGCTCGGCCAACTGCTTCGCCAGCGCGGGGTCGAGCTTGCCGAGCGCCTTCAACGCAGTCTCGTAATCGGCCGCGCGGCCGAGCCGGGCATACGCCCGCCCCAGCCCGAACCACGCCATCGCAAACTTGCCGTCGAGTTGGACCGCCTCGCGATAGGCCGCGGCCGCCGGCAAATCGCGATCCAGATCGGCATAGCTTTCTCCCAGCAGGAAGTAAGTCGACGGCGCGCCCTTGCGGGTGCGCAGCGCGTTATTGAGCGTCTGCACCGCGCGCAACGGCTGCTTGGCGGCGCGGTACGATTGCGCGAGCGAGGTGGATCCCAGCATGTCGTCGGGCGCAAGCCGCACCATCTCGCTGTAGCATTCGATCGCCCGCTGGTTCCTGCCGGCTTCCGAGTGCGCGTAACCCGCGATGAACCACCAGTCGGCGTTGTTGCGGTCCTTGGCCAGGTTGTCCTCGGCGAACTTCGCGATGCCGTCCCAGTCCTTGCGCGCTTCCATCTCGACGATGCGCCTGCGATTGCCGTCTTCCTCCTTCTGGAGATGGCTCAACAGGACGGACACCGTCCCATCGGGTATCAAGGCCGCGATCAGGTGCTGCTGCGGCGTGCAAGCGGATAGCGCCGCCAGCGCCAATACCGCGACGAGCGTGCGCAGTATGGCCGCCGGGCGAAGAGGAAGGCAGGTCGCTGGAATTCGTAACATCCTGGGCATTGTAACCGCAGTAAACCGCCTCACCCGAGCCGGCCGCCGAGGCGCTCGGCCAGCCAGTCGGCAACGAGGTTCACGCCGACCTGGCGGTTGTCCTCCTGGCAATGCTCGCTGCCGCCTTCGTGCGCGGTGAGCACTTTCAGCGTCTTGTCCTTCGAGCCGACCGCATCAAAAAGCTTCCGGGCGAATTCGAGCGGAACGATGTTGTCGTCCTCGCCGTGGATGCAATAGAACGGGCACCGGATGAGCTCCGCCACGCCCGTCAGCCGGTAGTTCTCCAGCTTCTTCATGCAGGCATCCATGTCCGGCATGCCCAGCACCCATGGCAGCTGGAACTGCGGCGCGGAGAGCTTCGTCCCGCCGCTATTCATGACCTTGCGGCGGCGCACCCAGGACTCGTGGTAGTCCCAGTGGCCGCCCCACGCCAGGCACGCCGCAAAACGCGGCTCCATCGCGGCCGCACGCGGCGCGTAATAGCCACCCATGCTGAAGCCCATCACTCCGACCCGCTTCGCATCGATTTCCGGCCGCCGTGACAGGTAATCGTAGGCCGCGCGCGCCGGCACTTCGTAATCGTAGCGGCTTGGGATGCCCTGCAGGCGCAGCGCCTCGCCCTGTCCCGGGCCGTCGATGGCCAGCACGTGTATGCCGCGGCGGGCGATCTCCAACCCGCCGAACAGCACGCTCAGCTCCTTCGCATTGTCGAGGCCGTCGAACATCACGACGGCCGGCGCCGGCCCCTTCACGTCGGCCTTGAGCAGCCAGGCGGGCAGCGTGGTGCCCTCCTCATTGGGCACCTCATTGTTCACATAGGGGACCTCGACGCGCTCGATGTTCGGATAGCGCCGCTCAATACCCTTGCGGAAGCAGCGCAGGCAATTGCGATAGGTATCCCATTTGCGCTCCGACGGCGCGATGAAACGCTCCCCGCAGAAATAGTACACGGCCGCCCTGAGGTAATAACTGCCCGCGGTGAGTGGATGGCCGGCGCGCTCGGACTCTTCGCCGAGCCCTTCGATGCGCCGCGCCATCGCGGTCCATTCCTCCCACCACTTCTCGTTGTCGCCGACGTGCGCCTTCAGCTTCTGCCCGACCTGGTCGATTTCGCCCAGTGCCGCCGCGCCCCACGTCTGCATCTCGATGCCGAACATCATGCCCTGCGACCACA
>CAZOSA010000024.1:0-18315 GCA_964582155.1 uncultured Enterobacteriaceae bacterium
GAGCAGGGGACTCATAATCCCTTGGTCGTTGGTTCGATTCCAACCCGGCCCACCAGAACCTGCGCGAATGGGTGCCAAAAAGGAACCCAATTCCGCTTGCCAGCGCCGGGAATGGGCCACACCATGTCTGCGCGACCAACTATAAAAACGATATGAACCATGAAGTTATTCACCGGATTAAGAATGATGAGGGAGTTTGAACGGCAGCAGCTTCCTTTCTTCAAATCCGTCGCAGATGTCGATATCGTCATCGAGATCGGATACGCGGAAGAGCAGGGGCGGCCGCTGACCCTGAAGCAGCTTTTGCTGCTCAATATCAGCTCGCGCACGACGGTACGCCGAAAATTGACCAGGCTGATCGAGCATGGAACCGTGGTCCGGCGCAAGCGTGACAGCGACCTTCGCGCCAGCCTCCTGGTCATTTCTCCTGCCAGCGCCAAGGTGCTGGGCAAGTATTGCACTTCGCTCTGCTCGATCTCGGCGTTGTATTTCAAGTAGGTGTGCATGACGTAAGGGGACGGCCGTTATGTCTTCAATACGTAGCGCAAGGCAAAACCATCTTCTCGCGGCCCTGCCCGCAGCCGATTACGCGCGCCTGGTTCCCGATCTGGATCTCATCCCGATGCCGCTGGGATGGGCGATCTACGAGTCTGGCGCCCTGCAGCGCCACACCTACTTCCCCACGGACGCCATCGTTTCGTTGCTCTACGTCCTGGCGGACGGCGACTCGGCCGAGCTCGGGGTGATCGGCAACGACGGTGTGGTCGGCATCTCCCTGTTCATGGGCGGCGAGACCACGCCGAGCCGGGCCGTGGTGCAAAGCGCGGGCCACGGCTACCGGCTCAAGGCCTCCGTTCTGAAAGCCGAATTCGAGCACCGTGGCGCGCTGCATCATCTCTTGCTGCGCTACACGCAGGCGCTGATCACGCAGATGACGCAAACCGCGGTGTGCAACCGGCACCACACGGTGGACCAGCAGTTGTGCCGCTGGCTGCTGTTGAGCCTGGACCGGCTGCCCTCGAACGAGCTGGTGATGACGCAGGAGCTGATCGCCAACATGCTGGGCGTGCGCCGCGAGGGCGTGACCGAGGCCGCCGGCAGACTGCAGGCGGCGGGATTGATCCATTACACCCGCGGCAGGATCACCGTGCTGGACCGTACGAAACTGGAAGCGCGGGTCTGCGAGTGCTACGGGGTGGTGCGGCGGGAAACCGACCGGCTGCTTCCTCGCGGAAAATTCCAGCCGCTATAGCAGGCCGCGGTCGGCGCCGAGTAGCGCAGAGGCGCTTTCATAATCCCTTCTTGACCCGCTCTGGCAGTCCAGCCACCATGTTTCTGGCATGCGCCTGCACACCAACGGCCCGGGAATGCGCATTGCCGGCACGCTGGCCGGCGTTGGCCTCCTGCTGATCGGCTGTTACGCGATTTTCCGCAACGACGATGGCAGTATCGCGGACGCGATACGCACACGCGCACACTGGTTCGGCGGCACATTTCGGGGGTCGCCGTGAACGCAATGAGGTGGGCTGCGAAACTGTTCCTTCTTGCACTGGGGTTGTTCGGACCGCTCGCTCCCGCCGTCGCGCAGGACAAGCCGCCGGCGATCGTCTATGTCGCGCCGATCGAGGGCATCATCGACCTTGGACTGGCGCCCTTCGTGCAGCGCGTTCTGGACGAAGCGGCGCAGGCGGGTGCAGCAGCCGTCATCCTGGACATCAACACCTTCGGTGGACGCGTCGATGCGGCCGTGCAGATTCGTGACGCGCTGCTCAACTCGCGCATCCGCACGGTCGCGTTCGTCAACAAGCGGGCCATCTCGGCCGGTGCGCTGATCAGTCTCGCCGCCGAAAAAATCGTCATGGCCGGCGGCGGGACCATCGGGGCCGCGACGCCGGTGCAAGCCGGACAGCCCGGCGCCGCCGCGCAGCCGGTTTCGGAGAAGATGGTTTCCTACGTCAGGAAGGAGTTCCGCGCCACTGCCGAAAGCCGCCAGCGGCCGTTGCTCATTGCGGAGGCGATGGTGGACGCGGACGTGGAGATCCCCGGTGTCATCGAAAAAGGCAAGCTCCTCACGCTGACGACCGAGGAAGCCCTGAAGCACAAGGTCGCCGATTTCCGCGCCGATACCCTGGAGAGCGCGCTGGAACAGTTGGGACTGGGAGGGGCGGAGGTGAGACGGACGTCGCCCAACTGGGCGGAGCATCTGGTTCGCTTCCTGACGCATCCGGTGGTCAGTTCCCTGCTCATGACCATCGGCATGCTCGGGGTCATCCTCGGGTTGCGCACCGGCGGCTTTGGCGTCACCGGCGGCGTGGGGGTCGCGAGCCTGGCGCTTTTCTTCTGGGGCCACTGGCTGGTGCAACTGGCGGGCTGGGAGGAATTGCTTCTTGCGGGGATCGGCGTCATTCTCCTGGCGCTGGAGATCCTCGTCATTCCGGGATTCGGCATTGCCGGGGTGCTTGGGATCATCGCCATCCTCGCCGGCCTCGTGCTGAGCTTGGTCGGCGCCGGGGACACCTCGGAGGTCATCCTCAAGGCCGCGGGGCGCGTGATTTTTTCCTTGCTGATAGCATTGATTGCGAGTCTGGTGCTCCTGCGCTTCCTGCCGCGCCTGCCTTTCGGGCGGCGGCTGATCCTGGAGACCGGTCTGGGCTCGGGTCACCAGCACGGCTCGGCACCCGATAGCGACCGGCGCTGGCTGGGAAAGAAAGGCCGGGCGTCGTCCGCGCTTCGGCCGGCAGGCATTGCCGAGATCGAAGGCGAGCGCGTGGATGTCGTGTCGGACGGAGAATTGATCGATGCCGGCCAGCTCGTCGAGGTGACGCGCGTGGATGGCAACCGGATCGTCGTGCGGCAGGCAACGAACACCAACGGAAAGGAATAACAAATGACGGGAATCGAGACGGGCTTAACGGGAGGCTTCGGGTTGCTCATCCTGGTGGTGGCCGGGCTGGTGTTTCTGTTGTATCTGGTGCCCATTCCCCTCTGGATCGCGGCCTGGGCTTCCGGGGCCTACGTGGGGCTGTTCACCCTGATCGGCATGCGCCTGCGCCGTGTTCCGCCCACCACGGTGATCACGGCGCGGATCAGCGCGGTGAAGGCCGGCATCGACATTTCCATCAACGATCTGGAAGCCCACTTCCTCGCGGGCGGCAACGTCGTGAGGGTCGTCAACGCCATGATTTCGGCCGACAAGGCCAACATTCCTTTGCCCTTCAAGCGCGCCGCAGCCATCGATCTGGCCGGACGCAATGTGCTGGAGGCGGTACAGATGTCGGTCCTCCCCAAGGTGATCCAGACACCCAAGATCGCGGCCGTCGCCAAGGACGGCATCCAGCTCATCGCCGTCTGCCTGGTCACGGTGCGAACCAACATCGACCGGCTGGTGGGCGGCGCCGGCGAGGAGACGATCATCGCGCGCGTCGGCGAAGGCATGGTGAGCACCATCGGCTCCTCCGTGAGCCACAAAAGCGTGCTCGAGAGTCCGGATCACATTTCCAAGCATGTCCTCACCAAGGGCCTGGACGCGGGCACGGCCTACGAGATCCTGTCCATCGACGTCGCGGACGTGACCGTGGGCGAGAATATCGGCGCCAAGCTTCAGATCGACCAGGCCAACGCCGACAAGCAGATCGCCCAGGCGAAAGCCGAGGAGCGCCGCGCCATGGCCGTGGCGCTGGAGCAGGAGATGCGGGCGCGGGTGGTGGAAGCCGAGGCCGAAGTACCGCGCGCCATGGCGGAGGCTTTCCGCCAGGGCAACATGGGCATCATGGACTATTACCGCATGAAGAACGTGCAGGCCGATACCACGATGCGCGATGCCATCGCCGGCGGCGATGAACCTTCCGCCGCTCCGAGGAAGTAGGAGCAACGGCCGTGAACAAGTTTTCGCCCGATCTGCTGATCTATGTCCTGATCGTTGGCGGCATATTGCTGTTCAACATCCTGACGCAGCGCGCCGCCAGGCGGCAGCAGGAGGAGCGATCCAAGGACGCTGAGCCGCCTGCGCAGGACGAGCCGCTTCCCGATATCTGGGGGCGGGCGCAAACAGCGCCGGCGGCCGAGCCGCTGTCCGTGGCGCTGCCTGTGCCGGCGCGTGTGGGCGCGGCTCCGCTCGTCGCCGCAGAAGTCAGGCGTCGCCGTTCTGGCGCGCGATCGCTCCTGAAAGGCACACAGAATCTGCGACGCGCGATGGTCGTCATGACGGTATTGGGACCTTGCCGCGCCATGGAGCCACTGGGCGGCGCCGCCGCCGGACACCGCGCAGGGCGAGCTGCTCAGTAGCGCTGCACCAGGGTACAGCGCGAGCCCGAGCCACTCGGGCATGGTGACATGCTGATCGACTAGGTAGGATACGGCATGGCGGATATGGAACACGTCTACCAATTGACCCAGGCAGGGCGCGAAGCCTGGGAGAACCAGGATATCGCGGTGCCGGAAGACTACCGCCGCATCCTGTGGCTGATGGATTTCCACGGTCATGCCGCCGTGCTCAACGACCTGCTGCGCCGCTACCCGCACAACGTGCTCGACGAGTGGCTGGCGGAGATGGAGGAACTCGGGCTGATCGAGCCGGCGATCGCGGGCGAGGATGGCGGGAGCGCGTTCTCCACCCGCGACGCCGACCGCACGCTGGCGTTGGACCAGGAAAGCGTGCGCAAGGAATCCCGGAGCGCCGGCGCGGCGCTCGCGCAAACTGGCGCGTACATCGCCGCTGACCGCCTCAGCAAGCGTCCCGCGCTGCGCAAGGCGCCGGCCCACTGCGTGGTGCTGATCGTCGAGGACGACCCGGACCAGCTCGCACTGGCCGACCTGCGGGTGAGCATGGCGGGTTACAGGGTGCGCGTATCCCGCTCGATCAACGCGTTCCTGCACAGCATGCTCGACGATGGCGCGCCCGACCTGCTGCTGCTGGACGTGCTGCTGCCCGACGGCAACGGCTTCGACGTGCTGGCCAAGATGCGCCGGCACCCGGTGCTCGGCTCGCTGCCGATCGTCATGCTCACCGCGCAGAACGAGGCCGTGGACATCGGCAAGGGATTGCTGCTCGGCGCCGACGGCTACGTCACCAAGCCCTATACCAAGAACATCCTCGCCGACGTCATACGCCGCGTGCTGAAACACGACACCGCATGAGCGAAAGTGAATTCGGCACGGGAGAAGAGATTGCGCAGTGGCTCAAGGAAGCGGGCCGTCGCGCAGGGTCCGCTGCGCGCGATTCGGGCGGTGCGCCTGACGACGACTCCTACAACTCGCCCGCTTCGTTGCACAGGTACGTCGAGGAACTGGCGGGCAGGCCATTGCAGTCGCATGCCGACGTGCTCAACTACCTCAAGGAAGTCGCGGGCAGCCTGCCCAAGGAGCACCGCGGGCAGGAGCGCCGGCGATTGCTCAGGGAATTGACGCTGGTCAGCCTGCTGGTCGCGAGCTTCCTGCAGTACTACTACTGGGATGTGCAGTTGCAGATCGCGGCGCTGAATTCGGTGCAGATCTTCGTTCCGGCGCGCGCACCGCTCGAGCAGAAGTCATAGGCGCGCGGCCCGGCGTAGCCGCAGCGCCCCGCCGGAAACGCGGCTTGTGCTGTAAAATCCGCGGCTTCCCCAGGGGTGGTAGCTCAGCTGGGAGAGCGTCGCGTTCGCAATGCGAAGGTCGAGGGTTCGATCCCCTTCCACTCCACCACTATGAAAGCCACCCGGACACTGCTCAACGAGGCGCCGCGGGTGCGCGGCTGACCTGATGGCGCGCATGCGCGTACTGGTGCTGGAGGATTCGGCGCAGGACGCCGAATTGACGCTCGCCGCGCTCGCCGCGGCGGGGCTGGAGACCGAGGCGCAGGTGGCCGCGGGGCGCGAAGACTTCGAGCGGCTGCAGGACGCAGGCGGCTGGGATCTGGTGCTCGCCGACTACAGTCTGCCCAGCTACACGGGCCTGGACGCACTCGCGCGGGTGCGCGCCGTCGACGCGCTGCTGCCGTTCATCCTGGTCTCGGGCGCGCTCGGCGAGGAGCGCGCGGTCGGGGCGCTGCGCGCCGGCGCTACCGACTTCGTGCTCAAGGACAACCTGGCACGCCTCGCGCCGGCGGTGCTGCGCGCCATGGACGAGGCGCGGCAGCGCCGCGCGCACCTCGCGACGCAGCTGGCGCTCGAGCTCTCCGAGCGGCGCTACCGCGCGATCGTCGAGGACCAGTCCGAGCTGATCATGCGTTTGCTGCCGGACTCCACCGTGACCTTCGTCAACCGCGCCTACTGCCGCTACTTCGGGCTGCAGCCGGACCAGATTATCGGCCGCGCCATGCTCGACAGCATGTCGCCGGAGGACCGCGAGCTCATGCGGCACGACCTTATGTCGGTGTCGCCACGGTCCCCCACTTACGAACGCGACGCGCGGGCGCGCGACGCTGCCGGGGCCGAGCGGTGGATACACTGGTCGGCGCACGGCATCTACGACGCGCGCGGCACTCTCGCCGAGATCCAGACCGTCGGCCGCGACGTCACCGAGCTGCGCCATGCCATGGACCAGCTGGGCGCGGCGCGCGAGCGCCTGCGCCGCCTGTCGCAGCGCCTGCTCGAGGTGCAGGAGGCCGAGCGGCGCCATCTCGCGCGCGAGTTGCACGACGACATCGGCCAGGGGCTCACCGCGCTCAAGCTCAATCTGCAAGCGCTCGCGCGCGCTCGCGGCGGCGCGGCGCTGCAGGGGCGCATCGCCGAAGCGCTGGAAACGGCGAGCCACACCATCGAGCGCGTGCGCCAGCTTTCGCTCAACCTGCGCCCGCCGCAGCTTGACGACCTCGGGCTCGCCGCCGCCCTGCGCTCGCATCTGGACCGCCAGGCCGCGCTCGGCGGGCTGACGCCGCATCTGGATATCCAGGAAATGCCCGTGAAGCCGGGCGCGCAGATCGAGACCGCGTGCTTTCGCGTGGCGCAGGAGGCGATCAACAACATCGTGCGTCATGCCGCCGCGGGCAACGTCTGGCTGCGCCTGAGCGTCGCCGCCGATCGCCTGGCGCTCTCGGTGCGCGACGACGGTCGCGGCTTCGACGTGGGGGCGGCGCAGCGCCGCGCGGCCGCCGGGGAGAGCCTCGGCGTGGTGAGCATGGAGGAGCGCGCGGCGCTCGTCGGCGGCACGTTCCAGATCCACTCCGCGCCCGGCCAGGGCACGCTGGTGGAGGCGTCCTTTCCGGTGGCGGCGGGCTGAATGGCGGTCGTGCGCATCCTGCTGGTCGACGATCACGCGCTGGTGCGCGCCGGGATGAAGTCGCTGCTGCGCGAAATCGGGGGCGTCGAGGTCGTCGCGGAGGCCAGCGAGGGCGCCGAGGCGCTGCAGATCGCCGAGCGTGAGCGCCCGGACGTGGTGATGATGGACATCGCCATGAAAGGCATGAACGGCCTGGACGCCGCGGCGCGTCTGCGCGAGCGCGTGCCCACGGCCAAGGTGGTCATCCTTTCCATGCACACCAGCGAGGAGTACGTGCTGCTCGCGCTGCGCGCGGGCGCGGCCGCCTACCTGATCAAGGACTCCGCGACCTCGGAACTGGAGGTGGCGCTGAAGAGCGTAATGCGCGGCGAGACTTACCTCAGCCCCGCGATCTCCCGGCAGGTGGTCGCGGGTTACGTGCAGCGCGTGGGCGAGGGCGCCGCGCCCGATCCATTGACGCCGCGCCAGCGCGAGGTGCTCCAGCGCATCGCCGAGGGCCGCAGCACCAAGGAGATCGCCTTCGAGTTGAAGCTCTCGGTGAAGACGGTGGAAACGCACCGCGCGCAGATCATGGACCGCCTGGGCATCCGCGACGTCCCGGGCCTGGTGCGCTATGCCATGCGCGCGGGCCTGGTGCCTCCTGAAACGTGAATGGTTTCAAGGCGCAGTAGAGCCTAAGGATTATCCCTAGCGGGGTTTAGGGAAGCACCTGATTACCCGGGGCGGGCAGGTTCCCTACCCTGCGTGACATGGCCCCGCCCGCCCAGATCACGCGCGTCCTGATCCTTGACGCCAACGCGGGCTTCGTCGACGCGGCGGCGGACTTTGTCGAACGCGTGCCCGGTTGCACGCGCGCCGCGGTCGACGTGGTGATGGTGGACCTGGGCCTTGCCGGGCTCGAGCTCGCGCGCCGCCTGAAGGCGGGCAACCCGGCGCTCGGCGTGATCGCCCTGGCCCTGTTCCCGACCCCGGAACTGGTGGAAGAGGCGCGGCGCGTGGGCATCGACGCGGTGATCGCAAAGGAAGCCTTCGCCGACGAACTGCCGGACGCGCTCGCGCGCCTGGGGGCTGCGCGATGAGCGTTGCATGAGCAACGTCATCCCGCTCAAGCCGGGCGCCGCGCAGGCCGCGGCAGGGACCGCGCAACGCGCGGTGCGTTACATCCTGATGGTCGAAGACGATCCGCACGACGCCGATCTGCTGCGGGCCTTCCTTGCGCAGGCCTGCAGCGACGGCGCCGAGGTCCTGCATGCGCGCACTCTGGCAGAGGGCCTCGCGCTGCAACAATCGAAGGACGTGCAGCTGACGCTGCTCGACCTCGATCTGCCGGACAGCTCGGGCTTCTACACCCTGGAACGCATGAGCGCCGCGGCCGCTGGACCGATCGTGGTGGTCTCGGGCAACGGCCACCCCATGCTCGTCGAGGAGGCGCTCGCGCGCCGCGCCTTCGACGTCATTGCCAAGCACGAACTCGACGTGCCCACGCTGCGGCGCGTGCTGCGTCTTGCCGCCCAACACCAGGCACGCTTCGAAGCCACTTTCGAGCACGCCCCCGTGGGCCTCGCGCACGTCGACATGGCGGGGCGCATCCTGCTCGCCAACCGGCGCCTGGGCGAGATGCTCGGCTACGCGCGCGAGGCGCTCGTCGGACGCACGGTGCGCGAGCTTTCGCACCCGGCGGATCTCGACGCCACAGCGGCGCAGCGCGCGCGGCTGCGCGCCGGCGAGATCCCGCAGTTCACCGTGCGCAAGCGCTACCTGCGCAAGGACGGCGCGGCGGTGTGGGTCCAGCTCACGGTGGTCCTGGAGCGCGATGCCGGGGGCGCGCCGCTTTACGACATCGCGGCGTTCGAGGACGTGTCCGAGGTGGTGCGTGCGGAGCAGCGCGGCGAGCGCCTGGGCCGCATGTACGCCGCCCTCGGCGCGACCAACGAGGCGATCCTCAAGACTGACAACGCCGACGCGCTGTACCGCAGCGTATGTGAGTTGCTGGTGGAGCACGGCGGGCTGAAGCTCGCGGCCGTGCGGCTGGTGGATCGCGCGACGGGCTGGATCGAAATCGTGGCCCACGCCGGCGAGCCGGTGGACTACCTCGCCAAGGCGCGGGTCTCGGTCAATCGCGACCTGCCGAACGCGCACGGCCCGGCGGGGCAGGCGGTACTGGAAGCCCGCACCATAGTGAACAACGATTACCTGAACGACCCCTCGCTTGCCATGTGGCATGGGGTGGCGCGCGAATCGGGGATCGCTGCCACAGTGAGCATTCCCTTGCGCCGCGGCGGCGGTGTGGTCGGACTGATCACGCTGTACGCCGCGGAGACGGGCTGGTTCGACCCGGAGCTGGTGGGCCTCGCCGAGCGCATGGTGGCGAACGTTTCCTTCGCGCTCGACAATATCGACCGCGAGGCGCGCCGCGCGCAAGCCGAGCAGGCGCTGCGCGAAAGCGAAGCGCGCTTTCGCAGCCTGACCGAATTGTCGTCGGACTTCTACTGGGAGACCGACGCCGAGCACCGCTTCACGATGCGCGGTTCGGGCGGCAAGACGAGCGCCGTGCCCTCGTTCCAGGACGGCAGCATGATCGGCAAGCGGCGCTGGGAGCTGCCGTTCATTTCGCCCGACATGCAGGGCTGGATGGCGCACAAGGCGGTGCTGGACGCCCACCTGCCGTTCAGCGACTTCGAGTTCTCGCGCCTGGGGCGCGACGACAGCGCGCGCTTCATCGTCGTCAGCGGAGAGCCCGTTATTGACGCAGCGGGGAAATTCAGAGGGTACCGCGGCGTCGGCAGCGATATCACCGAGCGCAAGCAGTCCGAAGGCGCGCTGAGGCGCTTCCGCGCCGCGATCGACATTTCGGCGGACTCCATGTTCCTCGTCGACGTCGACACCATGCGCATCATCGACATCAACGACGCCGCCAGCCGCTCCCTGGGGTACGAACGGGACGAGTTGCTCGGCGCAGAGGCCGCCGTGCTGTTCGCCGACCGCTCGCGCGAGGATCTGCGCGCCCAGTACGAGCAGCTGCTGGAACAAGACGCCGGTGAAGCGCTGGTGCGCATGCACCACCGCCGCAAGGACGGCAGCATGGTGCCGGTGGAGATCACGCGCCGCGTGCTGCGCACGCCGGAAGGGCGCTACATCATCGGCATCGCGCGCGACCTCACCGAGCGCCTGCGCAGCGAGGAGCGCCTGCGCTCGAGCCACGAGCGCTTCGAGATGGTGTCGCGCGCCACCAGCGACGTGGTCTGGGACTGGAACCTCGTGACCAACGAGGTGTGGTGGAACGAGAACTTCCAGAAGCTGTTCGGCTACGAGTCGCAGGAGGTCGGCGCCTACGCCGATTCCTGGACCTCGCGCATCCACCCCGAGGACGCGCCGCGCGTCAAGTCGCAGGTGGACGCCGCCATCGCGACCGGCGCCAAGGCATGGGCCGGCGAGTACCGCTTGCGCCGCAAGGACGGCAGCTACGCCGACGTCTACGACCGCGGGCTGCTGATGCACGACACGGCCGGGCGCGCGGTGCGCATTATCGGCGCCATCATGGACATCAGCGAGCGCAAGCACGCCGAGGGCCGCGTGCGCGTGCACGCCGAGCGCCAGGCGGCGATCGCGCGCTTCGGCCAGTTCGCGCTCGGCCGGCCGAGCGCCGAGGAGCTCTACACCGAGGCGGCGCGGGCGCTGCGCTGCGAGGGCGTGGACGCGGTCTCCCTGCTGGAGATGTTCGCCGAGCGGCGCGAGTACCTGGTGCGCGCGACGCAGGGCGAAGGCCCGCACGCCTCGCTCGGCCAGAAGGGCGCGATGGCGCCCGACAGCGTCTGGCCGGAGATCCTGCGCGAGAACGCGCCGCGTATCGCCGGCAAGAAGTATCTCGCCGGCCGGCCGCTGGACAAGCCCTGGCGCGCCTGGCTGCGCACCATGGGCAGCGCGGTGTACGCGCCGGTGCGCGACGACGATAAACCCGTCGCCATGCTGTGCATCTACGCGGTGCAGGAGCACGCCTTCGGCGCGGAGGACGTGCGCTTCGCCGAAGCCGTGGGCAACGTGCTCTCGAGCGCGCTGCAGCGGCAAAAGGCCGAGGCGCGCCTCGCGCACCTGGCGCAGTTCGACGCCCTGACCGGGCTGCCCAACCGCACGCTGCTGCAGGACCGGGTCGGGCAGAGCGTCGTGCAGTCGCGCCGCAGGCAGTGCCACACCGGCGTGCTGTTCGTGGACCTCGATCGCTTCAAGCTGGTCAACGACACGCTCGGCCACCACCAGGGCGACGCGCTCATCTGCCAGGTAGGCCAGCGCCTGCTCGCCTGCGTGCGCGCGGGCGACACCGTGGGCCGCATCAGCGGCGACGAGTTCGCCGTGGTGCTGGCCGACATGGCGCGCCCCGACGACGCGGCCCTGGTCGGGCAGAAGATCCTCGAGGCGCTCGCCGCGCCCTTCGACCTTGGCGGCAACGAGGCTTACATCACGGCGTCCATCGGCATCGCCGTCTACCCCGGCGACGGCGACGACGCCGAGACGCTGCTCAAGAACGCCGACATGGCCATGTACCGCGCCAAGGAGTCGGCACGCAACAGCTTTTGCTTCTTCACCGCGGAGATGAACCAGCGCTCGGTGGCCAAGGCGCAGCTGAACACGGACCTGCGACACGCCATGGAGCGCGGCGAGTTCGCGCTGCACTACCAGCCGAAAGTGGACTTGGCGAGCGGCGCGCTGTGCGGCCTGGAGGCGCTGATGCGCTGGAACCACCCGGCGCGCGGCCTGGTGTCGCCCGCCGAGTTCATTCCGGCGCTGGAGGAGTCGGGCCTGATCATCCCGGTGGGCGAGTGGGTGATCGAGGAAGCCTGCCGGCAGCTGCACCGCTGGAGGTCGGCCGGCCGCATGCCGGTGCCGGTGGCCGTCAACCTGTCGCCCAAGCAGTTCCGCCGCCGCGATCTCGACGCGCTGATCCGCGACGCGCTGGTGACCGCGGGCATCTCGGCCGAGTTCCTCGAGCTGGAGATCACCGAGAGCTGCCTGATGGAAAATCCGGAAGACGCGGTGCGCGTGATGCACAACCTGCGCGCCGCGGGGCTGCGCATCTCGATCGACGATTTCGGCACCGGCTACTCGAGCCTGTCCTACCTTACGCGGCTGCCGCTGTCGGCGCTCAAGATCGACCGCAGCTTCGTGCGCGACGCCGACACCAGCGCCGCGGCGGCCTCGATCGTGCGTGCCGTCATCGACATGGCGCAAAACCTGCACCTCACGGTGGTCGCCGAGGGCGTGGAGACCGAAGAGCAGGCGGCGTTCCTGCGCCGTCACGGCTGCGACCAGGCGCAGGGATACCTCTTCAGCCGCCCGGTGCCCGCCGACGCGACCGCCGCGCTGCTCGCCGCCGCGCCCTAGGCGCCGCGTTTCTTCTCCAGGCGGCGCGCGAACACCGTCATCTCCTTCTCGGCCTGCTTGTCGCCCTTCGCGCGCGCGGCCTCGATGCCCTGCGTCCAGGCCGCGAGCGCCTCGCCCTCGCGTCCCGCGCCGGCGAGCGCGCGGCCCAGGGCCTTCCAGGCCGCCGAGTACTTCGGGTCGCGCTCCACCGCCTCGCGCAACTGTTCGAGCGCCTGCCCGATGTCGCCCGCCTTGAGGTACTCGGTGCCGAGCGAGTAGCGCAGCAGCGCGCCGTCGCGCGGCGTGCCAAGCAGCTTCTCGAGGTTGGTGATCAGCGGTGAGGGCATTTCGGCTAAGATTCCCGCGTCCATTCTAGACCCCGGGCAAGACATGAAATCCGCCATCCAGACCGCCGACGCACCGGCGGCGATCGGCTCCTACTCGCAGGCCGTGCGCGCCGGCGACACCGTGTACCTCTCGGGCCAGATCGGCCTCGACCCGAAGACCATGCAGCTCGAGGAGGGCATCGACGCGCAGATCGAGCGCGTGTTCGCCAACCTTGCCGCGGTGGCGCGGGCCGCGGGCCTCGGCCTGGAGCAGACCGTGCGCATGACGGTGTACCTCACCGATCTCTCGCACTTCGCCAAGGTCAACGAGAGCATGGCGCGGCACCTCGGCCGGCCGTTCCCGGCGCGCGCCGCGGTCGGCGTGGCCAGCCTGCCGCGCGGCGCGCTGGTCGAGATCGACGCGATATTGCACGCCGGTTGAAGCGCGAGATTGCGCCCGCGACGGCGAAAAAGCTCGCCCGGCTCGGGATCCGCGCGCGCCGCGACCTCGTCTACCACCTGCCGCTGCGCTACGAGGACGAAACGCGACTCACGCCGCTCGGCCTGGCGGCGCCGGGCACCCCGGTCCTGGTCGAATCGCGCGTGCGGCGGGTCGAAGTCGTCTATCGGGGAAGGCGCCAGATGCTGGTGGAATGCGAAGGCCTCGCATTGCGCTTCATGAATTTCTACCCCGGTCAGAAGCAGGCATTCGAGAACGCGATCGCCGAGGGGCTGCTGGTGCGGGCCTACGGCGAGGTGAAGCCCGCGCGAGGCGGCGCGGAGATGATCCATCCGCGATACCGGCTGGTCGCCCCCGGGGAGCCGCTGCCCGCCGCGCTCACCCCGGTGTACCCGACCACGGCGGGCCTGGGCCAGGCGACGCTGAGGAAACTCGTCCAGGAAGCGCTCGCCGAGGAGGCGATCGAAGACAACCTCAGCGAAGCGATGAGGGCGCGCTACGCGCTCGCGCCGCTGGAGGAGAGCGTGCGCCTGCTGCACGCGCCCGCGCCCGGCGCGGATACGGGCGAGGCCTGGCGGCGCGTGAAGTTCGACGAGCTGCTGGCGCAGCAGTTGCAGCTGCGCCTCGCGCGCCGCAATCGCCGCGAGCGCTCGGCGCTCGCGCTGCCCTCCAACGGGCCGCTGCTGCGGCGCTTCCTCGGCAAGCTGCCGTTTCGCCTGACGCGCGCGCAGCAGCGCGTGATGGCCGACCTGCTGAAGGACCTCGCGCAGCCGCACCCCATGCAGCGGCTGTTGCAGGGCGACGTGGGCAGTGGCAAGACCATCATCGCGGCCATCGGCTGCCTCGCCGCGGTGGACGCGGGCGCCCAGGCCGCGGTGATGGCGCCCACCGAGATCCTCGCCGAGCAGCACTTCCGCAAGTTCTCCGCCTGGCTCGCGCCGCTCGGCGTGCAGATCGCCTGGCTGCACGGCGGGTTGCCGGCGGCGCAGAGAAAGCGCGTGCGCGCGGCGATCGCGAAAGGCGAGGCGGGCATCGCCATCGGCACGCAGGCCCTGTTCCAGGAGAAGGTGGAATTCGCGCGCCTCGCGCTCGCCATCGTCGACGAGCAACACCGCTTCGGCGTGAAGCAGCGGCTCGAATTGCGCCGCAAGGCGGAAGCGGCGGCCGCGCACCAGCTGATGATGAGCGCCACGCCGATTCCGCGCACCCTGCACATGACCTACCACGCGGACCTGGACGTGTCCGAGATCGACGAGCTGCCGCCGGGGAGAAAGCCCGTGACCACGCGCCTCGTTTCGGCGGCGCGCCGCGCCGAGGTGCTCGCGCGCATCCGCGCGGCCTGCGCCGGGGGGCAGCAGGCCTACTGGGTGTGCCCGGTGATCGAGGAATCCGGGGACAAGGATCTGCAGGCCGCGCTCGACGCATACGAGGAGCTGCGGCGCGAGCTGCCGGCCCTGAGCGTGGGGCTGGTGCACGGGCGCATGGCGCTGGCGGAGAAGACCGCCGCGATGCAGGCCTTCGAATCCGGCCGCAGCCAGCTCCTGGTGTGCACCACGGTGATCGAGGTGGGCGTGGACGTGCCCGACGCCTCCCTGATGGTGATCGAGCACGCCGAGCGCTTCGGCCTGGCGCAGCTGCACCAGCTGCGCGGGCGCATCGGCCGCGGCGCGCGCTCGAGCGATTGCATCCTACTGTTCCAGGAGCCGCTCTCCGAACCCGCGCGCCAGCGATTGAAGGTGATCTACGAGAACGCGGACGGCTTCGCCATCGCCGAGCACGACCTGCGGCTGCGCGGCGAGGGCGAATACCTCGGCGAGCGCCAGAGCGGCCAGCCTCTGCTGCGCTTCGCCGACTCGGTGGCCGACGCCGCCCTGGCCGAGGCGGCCGGCGCCGCCGCCGAGGAAATGCTCGCGGGCGAGGAGGCGCCGGTGCGCCGCCACATCGAGCGCTGGCTCGGCGCGCGGGCCGACTACCCGAGGGTCTAGACTCCACTCGTGAACTGGGCCCTCATCGAGCAGCGCCTGGATGCCTACGAGCGGCTGCTGCGCCTGGACAAGCCGATCGGCACCCTGCTGCTCCTCTGGCCGACGCTGTGGGCGCTGTGGCTCGCTTCGCGCGGCATCCCGCCGGTCGAACTGGTGGCGATCTTCTGCGTCGGCACGCTGCTGATGCGCTCGGCGGGCTGCGCGCTGAACGACTACTTCGACCGGCGCTTCGATGCCGAGGTCGAGCGCACGCGCGAGCGGCCGCTCGCCGCGGGCGAGCTCCGGCCGGCGGAGGCGCTGGTCCTGGCGGCGGTCCTCGCCGCGGCCGCCTTCGGCCTGGTGCTGATGCTCAACCGGCTGACGCTTTATCTTTCGTTCGCCGCGCTCGCCATCGCGGCGACCTACCCGCTCACCAAGCGCTTTTTCGCCCTGCCGCAGCTCTACCTCGGTGTGGCCTTCGGCTTCGGCATCCCCATGGCCTTCGCCGCGCTGCAGAACGCCCTGCCGGCTGAATGCTGGGTGCTGCTCGCCGCGAACGTCGGCTACGCCTTCGCCTACGACACCGAGTACGCGATGGTGGACCGCGAGGACGACGCGAGGCTCGGCCTGCGCACCTCCGCGCTGACGCTCGGGCGCTACGACGTCGCGGGCGTGATGGCGGGCTACGCGGCGATGCTCGTGCTCCTCGTCTGGGCGGGCAGGATGCTCGGACTGGGCTGGCCGTACTACGCGGGGCTGGCGCTCGCGGCCGGCTGCATGGGCTATCATTTCCTCCTGATTCGCGGCCGCTCGCGCGAGGGCTGCTTCAAGGCCTTCCGGCACAATAACTGGGTGGGCGCCGCGGTGTTCGGCGGTATCGTCGCCGCTTACGCGCTGGGATGAGCATGTCGCCCGAAACTCCGATCGCCACCTTCGCCTTTGCTTCCGGTTCGCTGCGCGGCACGCAGTTGACGCTGTACGGCGCGCGCCTGCTGCACCATGGCGGGGACTACATGGAGAGCATGCCGCTGGCGGCGGTCGCCGCAGTGCGCGTGGCCTACGAGCGCCACGAGCAGCGCATCGGCGGGGGCGTGGCGCTGATCCTGCTGGCGCTCGTGCTTTTCGTCGCCTCCGGTGCGCTGCGCGATTTTGCCGCGGGCGCCGCGGCCGAGGTCGCCGGGGGCCAGTCCATCGCGGAGCTGCTGCGCGGCGCCCTGCGCGTGATCGAGGCCTTCGCCGGCCTGCTGCCGGTGGTGGGCGTCGCCTGCCTCGCGGCGGCGGCGGCGCTGATCGTGTTCGGCTGGATCGGCACCACCACCATGGTGCTGATGCTGCCCGCGGCGGAGCGCGAATACGCGGTGCGCGGCCAGAACCGCATGCTGGTCGATTTCGCCGAACTGCTCGCCGAGCGCGTGGCGCAGCGATCGCACTGACGTGCATTACGCGGACCTGCGCGAGTTCCTCGGCAAGCTGGAGGCGCTGGGCGGGCTGAAACGCGTCACCGCGCCGGTGTCGCCGCGCCTGGAGATGACCGAGGTCTGCGACCGCGTGCTGCGCGCGGGCGGGCCCGCGCTGCTGTTCGAAAAGCCCGCCGGTTTTTCCATGCCGGTGCTCGGCAACCTGTTCGGCACAGTGGAGCGCATCGCGCTCGCCATGGGCATAGACGCGGGCACCGATCCGGGCCCGGCGCTGCGCGACATCGGGCGGCTGCTCGCGGCGCTGCGCGAGCCCGATCCGCCCGGGAGCCTGCGCGACGTCGCGCAAAAGCTGCCGCAACTCGCGCGCCTTGCGGCCAGGGTCTTCGACATGGCGCCGAAAGTGGTTTCGTCGGCGCCCTGCCAGGAGACGGTGTGGGCGGGAAAGGACGTGGACCTCGCGCGCCTGCCGGTGCAGACCTGCTGGCCGGGCGACGCGGGGCCGCTCATCACCTGGGGACTGACGGTGACGCGCGGGCCTTTGAAACCTCGCCAGAACCTCGGCATCTATCGCCAGCAGGTGATCGGGCCCAGCCGCGTCATCATGCGCTGGCTCGCGCATCGCGGCGGCGCGCTGGATTTCCGCGACCACCAGATCGCGCACCCGGGCAAGCCTTTTCCGGTGGCGGTGGCGCTCGGCGCGGATCCGGCGACCACGCTCGCCGCGGTGACGCCGGTGCCCGATACGCTCGGCGAGTACCAGTTCGCGGGCCTGTTGCGCGGCGCGCGCACCGAGCTCGTGAAGTGCATCGGCAGCGATCTGCAGGTGCCCGCGCGCTCCGAGATCGTGCTCGAGGGCGCCCTCCATCCGCAGGACATGGCGCTCGAAGGCCCGCACGGCGACCACACCGGCTACTACAACGAGGCCGAACACTTCCCGGTGCTGACGATCGATCGCATCACGCTGCGCCGCGATCCGATCTACCACTCCACCTACACCGGCAAGCCGCCGGACGAGCCGGCGATGCTCGGCGTGGCGCTGAACGAGGTGTTCGTGCCGCTGCTCGTCAAGCAGTTCCCGGAGATCGCGGACTTCTACCTGCCGCCCGAGGGATGCTCCTACCGCCTCGCGGTAGTGAGCCTGAACAAACAGTATCCGGGGCACGCCAAGCGCGTGATGTTCGGCGTCTGGAGCTTCCTGCGGCAATTCATGTACACCAAGTTCATCGTGGTGGTGGACGCGGACATCGACATCCGCGACTGGAAGGAAGTGGTGTGGGCCATCAGCACGCGCGTCGATCCCGCACGCGACACGCTGATCGCCGAGAACACGCCGATCGACTACCTCGATTTCGCCAGCCCGGTGGCGGGCCTGGGCTCGAAGATGGGCATCGACGCCACCTCCAAATGGCCGGGCGAAACCTCCCGCACCTGGGGCCGCCCGATCGCCATGGACGCCGAGGTGAAGAAAAGAGTGGATGCGATGTGGCGCGAGCTGGGGCTTTGAACGGTTTTTGCGCTTTTAAAAACGGTCTCGTGTTTTATCAAAACACGAGATCTGGGAGAGGCAAACGCAGGCTGCGACGAATTGACGTCGCCGA
>CAZOSA010000025.1:0-18198 GCA_964582155.1 uncultured Enterobacteriaceae bacterium
CAATCCGGTTGCTCGCGGTGTCGATCGCCGAGACCGTGCCGTCGCGGCCGTTGGATACGTACACCACTTTCCCGTCCGGGCGCACGGCGATCCCGTTGGAAAAGTTGCCCGCCTTGACGATCGCAATGCTTTGCCCGCGCGCGACGTCCACGACGTGCACTTCGCTCGAAATTTCGCAAGCAATATAAGCGCGGCTGCCGTCGGGGAGGAAACCGATGCCGCGCGGGCGGCGGCCCACCGGGATCGCGGCGACCTGGCGGCGCTTGTCGACGTCGATCACGTCCACCTGCTCGGCGTCCTCGGCGCTCACGTAAACGAGCCTGCCGTCGGGACTGAAAACGGCGTGCTCGGGGTTTTTGCCTTCCACCTTGACGGCGAACGCCTCTTTCCCGGTCGCCGCGGCGATGAACACGACGCTGTTCGCTTCCTCCAACGCCACCGCAATATATCGACCGTCCGGGGAGGCGCTCACGCCCTCGGGCGAGGCGCCCAGGGCCACCGCTCCGACCGCCTGGCGTGCCGCAAGATCGATGACGACGAGCCGATTGTTGGGCTGGTCCGACACGTAGAGACGGCTGCCGTCGAGGCTTATCGCAATGCCGCGCGGCTTTTTCCCTGCCTGGATTTCGCCTGCGACCTGGTCGGTCGCCGTGTCGATCACCGAAAGCGTACCCGACCCCTCGTTCGGTACGTAGGCAAATGGTGCGGCAAGCGCCGATCCCCACGCCATCAGGGCCGCCGCAGCGAGCGTCCGCGCGATAGGTCTGCTAATCCCGGGCTCCCGCGGCGCGTAACGCCTCGGCGACTGGCGCATGCCCTTGTTCGACGGCGATCGCCAATGCCGTCTTGCCGCGGTCGTCCCGCGGCGCATGCTCGGTGCCCCGCGCGAGAAGCAGCTTTACCGTATCGGCGTGTCCGTAGGCGGCGGCCCACATGAGCGCGGTGGCCCCGTTGGCGTAACGCGCGTTCACCTCCACGCCGGCGTCGAGCAATGCCCGAACGCACTCGGCGCAGCCGTTGCCGGCGGCGTAGATCATGGCGGTCTTCTGTACCCGGTCGGTCGGGTGCAAGTCGGCCTTGCGGCCGATCAGCAGCGCCAGGATCTCGGTGTGGCCGCCAAAGGCGGCGCTCATCAGCGGCGATACCCGGGCCAGGTTTGCGATGTTCACGTCCGCCCCATGATCGACGAGCAGCCTGGCCAGGCCGAGATGTCCATTGCGCGCCGCAACATTCAGCGGCGTATCGCCGAGCCGGTTGCGGGAATTCGCGTTCGCCCCCTGCTCGATCAGCGCCCGCACTGAAGTTTCGCTCCCGTTGCGGGCGGCCGCCAGCAGTTCGAAATTGATGTTTCGCGTTTGCGCCGCAGCATGACCGGCGCAGGCCGCGAGGCCGGCGAGAACGAGAATGGCGTGCAATGGTTTCATCGATTTTTTTCCGCTCGCGCCGACAGCGGCGCATCGGCGGACTGTCCGCGCGCCGTATGTTGCATTATCATTCGACGGCAAACAAGGTCCACTCACAAATTTGGGGAGAGAGTAATGAAGACATTGCGAGTTCTTGCCAGCGGGTTTACAGCCGTCGTCGCGCTTGCCGCGACTGCGGCGTTCGCCCAGGAAGTCAAGCCAGCGCCTGGTGCCGCGGCCGCCGGCGTGCGCAAAAACATCAGCGTGACGCAGCAACAACTCACGGGCGCCGGCGGGCAATCGGCCAACTGGCTGCACACGAACGGCAACTACGCCCAGACGCGTTATTACCCGGGCAAGGCCATCAACACGAAAAATGTGGGCAAGCTCAAAGTGGCGTACGTGTTCCAGACCGAGGTCGTGGAATCCATGGAGACCGCGCCGATCGTGGTGAACGGCGTGATGTACCTGACGACGTCGTTCAATCATGTTTACGCGATCGACGCCGTGACCGGCAAGGAGTTCTGGCACTACAAGCACAAGATGGGGCCGGTGACCACCTTCTGCTGCGGCCCGAACAACCGCGGCGTCGCGATTTCCGGCGGCAGGGTGTTCATGGGCACGCTCGACGCGAAGCTCGTCGCCCTCGACGCCAAGACCGGCAAGCTGGTGTGGGAAACGCAGATCGCCGATCCCGAGAAGGGCTATAGCGAGACGATGGCGCCGACCGTCGTCGGCAACAAGGTCCTGATCGGCACCAACGGCGGCGAGTACGGGGTGCGCGGGTTCGTGAAGGCCTTCAACGCCGACGATGGCCAGCTGCTGTGGACGTTCTACACCATCCCGGAGACGGGCCACGAGGGGGTGTGGGCGGTCAACGACGCGACCGGACGCAACATGAAGCGCGACCTCGCGGCCGAAAAGGCGGCGCTGGCGAAGGACAGTTCGTTCTACCAGACGCTCGGTGGCGGCGTGTGGATGAACCCGTCGGTCGACCTCAAGGCGCGCACCGTTTGGTTCGTGGCGGGCAACCCGTCGCCCGACCTGTACGGCGCGGAGCGGCCCGGCGACAACCTGTACACCAACTCGCTGGTCGCCATCGACCTGGACAAAGGCACCTACAAGTGCCACTCCCAGTACATCGCGCACGACGTCTGGGATCTCGACGCCGTCAGCCCGCCGATCCTGGTCGACGTGAAGAACAAGGCCGGCAAGATGATCCCGGGCGTGATCCACGGCGGCAAGACCGGGCACGTCTACGTGCACGACCGCAAGGACTGCTCGCTCATCCGCTTCTCCCAGGCCATGATCCCGCAGGAGAACATGTGGGTGCTGCCGACCGCGGAAGGCGCGCGCATGCTCCCGGGGGCGAACGGGGGCGTGGAGTGGTCGCCGATGGCCTACGACGCGCAGTCGCGCCTCGCGATCGCGCTCAACCTGCACCAGCCGATGACCTACCACGTCGAGGCCGCCAAGTACCCCGGCGGTTCCAAACTCTGGCTCGGCGGCGCGTTTAAGGCGATCGCGAGCGAAAAGCAGTGGGGCCGCGTCGCGGCGGTGAACATCGACACCGGCAAGATCGCCTGGAAGCACGACACCGCGCAGCCGCTGATCGGCGGCGGGCTTGCGACCGCGGGCGGGCTCTACTTCTTCGGCGAGGGCAACGGCAGCTTCAATGCGCTCGATTCGAAGTCGGGCAAGAAGCTCTGGAGCTTCCACTGCGGCGCGGGGGCGAACGCGATGCCCGTGTCCTACATGGTCGGCAAGAAGCAGTACATCGCCATGGGCTGCGGCGGCAATACCCAGCTCGATTTCAAGCGCGGCAACAGCGTGTTCGTGTTCGCGCTCGGCGGTTGAGCGCAGTCACACGGCAAGCGGAGGCCGCCGCGAGGCGGCCTCTTTTTTATTGGGAATGCAATCGGTGCGACTGAATCTCGCCGTCGCCGCTTGTGCTGTGCTCTGCGCGAGTGCCTGCGCGGCGCAGGCGCAGAATGTCGAGGCGGGCCGCAAGAAAGCCGAGGCCTGCGTCGCCTGCCACGGCCCCGGCGGCGTGTCGGCCGATCCCGCGTTTCCGATCCTCGCCGGGCAGACGGCGCGCTACCTCTACCTGCAGCTCAAGGACTTCAAGGAAGGCCGGCGCACGGAGGCCCTGATGGACCCGTTCATCGCCAAGCTTTCGCGCGAAGACATGTTCGACCTCGCGGTGTTTTTCGCCGCGCAAAAACTGCGGCCAAACGCCTTCAAGGCGGACCCGGTCCGCGCCGCGCGTGGCAAGGCAAAGGCGGACGAAGTACTTTGCACCATGTGCCATCTCGGCGGTTTCCTCGGGCAGAACGAAATCCCGCGCGTCGCCGGGCAGCACTACGCGTACGTGGTGAAGCAGATGCGCGACTTCAAGACCGGCAAGCGCACCAACGATGCCGGCAACATGGCGAGTGTGACGAGGACGCTTTCAGAACGCGACATCGAGGATCTCGCGCACTATCTCAGCGGCCTGTATTGATGCGCGCAAGCGGGCAAACAGCCGCCGGCGTTCTGCTTGCGCTTGCCGCCGCCGCCGCGGCCGGCGCGGACACGCCGGGGCGGCCATTGGAACTGCCGGCGGTCGTCATCATCGGCACCACGCCGGTCCCGGGGATCGGCACGCCCGTCGAGCAGGTCCCGGCGAACGTGCAGGTGATCCCCGAACGCGACCTGCGGGACCAGCCCGGGCCCAGCGTTGCGGATCACCTCGGCGATGCGCGCGCCGGATTTGCGGCGAGCCGGCCGGGCGGCAATCCGTTTCAACCCGACGTCAGTTTCCGCGGATTTTCGGCGTCCCCGCTGTTCGGTGCGCCGCAGGCGCTGTCGGTCTACCTCGACGGGGTGCGCGTGAACGAGGCCTTCGGTGACGTGGTCAACTGGGACCTCATTCCGCGCATCGCGGTCTCGGCGATCAACGTGATTCCGGGGTCCAACCCGGCATTCGGACTGAACACCCTCGGTGGCGCCCTCGCCATCGAGACCAAGAACGGCTTGCGCTTTCCGGGCACCGTGCTGCGCGGCTACGGCGGGTCGTTTGGCCGGCTCGGCGCCGAGGTCGAGACCGGCGGCGCGCGCGACGGCCGGCATTACTATCTGGCGGGAAACCGCTTCAGCGAGCGCGGCTGGCGCGAGTTCTCCCCGAGCCGCGTGGATCAGGTGTTCGCGCGACTCGGCACCGGGGACCGCGCGGGACGCGTCGAACTCAGCCTGCTGGGCGCGGACACCAGCCTCGAGGGCACACAGGCCCTCCCGCTGTCGATGCTGGCCGCTCCGCGTCAGCCCTACACCTGGCCGGACCGCACCGAGAACCGGCTGGCGTTCGCCAATCTTTCGGCCACCCGGCTTGCCGGCGCCGACAACCTGATCTCGGGCAACATCTTCGTGCGCGATCTCTCCAGCCGCAACGTGAATTCGAACGTCAACGACGATTGCGCCTCGGGCCCACCATGTACGTTCAACGCGATCAACGACGCGGCGCGCATCGACGAAACGCGCGTCGGTTTCGCGCTGCAGGCCACGCTGGATGCCCCGATTGCCGGCCGCGAGAGCCAATTGACGGCCGGCGTTTCCTTCGAAACCACCCGCTCGGCATTCGACGGTTCGGCGCAAGAGGCGAACTTCAGCCCGCAACGCGAAGCCGTGGGCAATTCGGGCTTCGTGACCGAAACCGCCGTGCACACGCGCCAACGGTACGCCAGGCTCTACCTGCTCGATACGCTCGCGCTCGCCCAGGACCTGTACGCGACTCTGTCGGCGAGCTACAACGCGACGCAGGTGCAAATCGCCGACCGCACCGGCGCCCAGCCCGCGCTCAACGGCCGGCATCATTTTTCGCGCCTGCTCCCCGCGGCGGGCCTTGCGTACGCACCGCGCGCCGGAGAGAGCTATTACACGAACGCAAGCTGGGGCATGCGCGCGCCGACGGCGATCGAGCTCACCTGCGCCGATCCCGACGCGCCATGCCGGCTGCCCAGCGTGTTCCTCGCCGACCCGCCCCTCGAACCGGTGCTGTCGCGCACTCTGGAAGCGGGTGCGCGCCGGCCGCTCGGCGCCAAGGTCACGCTCGCCATGGCCGTGTTCCGGACCGACCTCGAGAACGACATCCAGTTCGTAAGCGCCGGCAGCGGCGCCTTGAACGCGGGATTCTTCCAGAACGTAGGGCGCACGCGCCGACAAGGCGTCGAATTCGACCTCGAAGCAAAGCTCGCGCAATGGCGGCTCGCCGTGCGCTACGCGCACGTGGATGCGACCTTCCGCTCCCCTTACTCGGCGCATTCCCCGTTCAACTCCTCCGCCGATGCGAACGGTGAGATTCTCGTGCAGCCTGACCAGCGCATTCCGGGAATCCCGCGCGATGCGCTGAAGCTGCGCGCGCGCTACGATTTTGGCGGCGCCTCCGCCGGTGCCAGCATCGCCTGGTACTCCGGCCAGTACGCGCGTGGCGACGAAAACAATGGTGACGTGAACGGCCGCGTTCCCGGATACGCGGTTGCGGGTCTAGATGCACAGTGGGATCTTGCGCGCGGCTGGCGCTTGTTCGCCACGGTCGAGAACCTGTTCAACAGCCGCTACGCGGCCTCCGGGACGCTCGGGGGAAACTTCTTCACCGGCCCGCAGAATTCCTTCGATGCCGGCAACGTGCGCGCCGAGCAATTCCGCACCCCCGGCGCGCCGCGGGGCCTATGGGTGGGAATCGCCTGGCGGCCGGACGAGCCCCCGGGATGGCGCTCGCGGCAGTAGCCCCCGCGCGGGCCACATTCTGCGCATTATCTCGTCGCGGTCGACGAGCGCGTGCTTGAGGGCCGCGGCGATGTGCAGCAGGATCATCCCGGCTAGCGTCAGTGCGAGAACCTTGTGCGTGGCGTTGAACGCGGCGTAGATCGCCTTGTCGTCGAGTCCCCACGGCGGCAGCACGGCAAGGCCAAAATACTTGATGCCGTACCTGCTGAAGTTCGACGCGACGTAGCCCGCGAGCGGCGCTCCGACCATGCAGACGTAGAGCAGCGCATGGCTGGCGCGGGCCGCAACCCGCTCCCAGGCCGGCATCGTCGCGGGCAGGGGCGGCGGCCGGTGCGTGATGCGCCAGGCGAGGCGCGCAATGATCAACGCCGTGAGCGTAATGCCCGTCGACTTGTGAAAGTTGACCCACGCCGAGCGCTCCGGCGATCCGCGGGGAACATCGTCGAGAGAAAACCCGAGCCAGATCTGCAGCAGGATGCCGAGGGCAAGGATCCAGTGCAGCGCGATGGCGACGTTCGTGTAGCGGTCCGTCATGGCCAAGAGTGCGAATCGGAGGCCTGCAAACATACCCTGTCATCGGTGCGCGCGCTAGAATTCATGCGCCGCCGCACCATCCTACAGAGCAGCCGAACATGCCCCCGCGCGGAAGCCGCCTCATCTGCACCCTGAAAACCATCGACGGCTGCCAGGGTTCGTTCGACGTCACGCCCGGCGAGCAGCCCAACTCGGTCGCCAGCGTCGGCCCGGTGAGCTGGGACAAGCCGCCGGTAAAGCCGGTGCTGGAAGGCGCTTTCACCGTGATCGGCGACCTTGGCATGACGGGGCAGGTGATCCTCGTCAATCAGTACCAGTGGCGCTCGCTCAATGAGGCGAAGCTGGAGAAGTTCTTCTACGCCGCGATCCTCTGGGGCAAGAGCCCGTTCAGGGTGATCGATGACGCGCAGATGATGCTCAAGCGCGGGAAGTAGCGCGGCCCGCGGCGATCAGGACGGCGCCCAGCACCACCGCGCCGGACGCGAGCAGCAGGGAACCGTTGAATCCGCCCTGGCGCTCGGCGAGCCAGCCGGCGAGCACCGGGCCGATCATCTGGCCCAGCCCGAAGGCGGCGGTGAGCAGGCCGATCATGCGCGCGGGCTGGGCGGAGATGCGCCCGCCGAAAGCGACGATCACCGCGGTGATCCCCATGAAAGTCCCGCCGAAGAACACCGCGGCGAGCAGCGCCACCCACAGCGCGTCGAAGAATACCGGCAGCGCGATGCCCGCCGCCTGTACCAGGTGTGCCGCGATCAGCGCGTTCGGCGCGCCCCAGCGCGCGGCCGCCCTGCTCCACAGGAGCGTCGAGGGCGCGCCGGCGAGCCCGACGGCGATCCATAGGGTTTCCGCCGCGCCGCCGATGCCGGGCATCTGCTTGGCGATCGCCACCAGGAAGGTGCCGGTGACGACGTAGCCCAGGCCTTCGAGGAAATAGCTGGCGATGAGCAGCGAGCCTGAAAATCGTTCGCGCGTGCCTGTCCGCGGCACGGCGGACGCCGTGACTTCATGGCGTTGCACCAGCGCAAACGTGAGCAACGCCAGCACGACGCATACCGCGGCAAGCGAGTACCAGTATCCCCCGAGCGACACGACCAGCCCTGACAGCGCGATGCCCACCCCGACGCCGGAGAAGTGCGCGCCCATCAGGTGCGGCCGCGAGACCCTGGCCAGCGTCTCCAGTACGATCGAGGAAGAAATCACCAGCACGCCCGCGCTCGCGAGCCCTGAAACAAAGCGCAGGGCGCACCAGGCTTCGACGCTCGTCGTCATGCCCATCCCCGCCGTGGTGACGATGCTGGCGGCGATGCTCAAAACCAGCACCCGGTGGCGCGATGCGCTCGCCGCGGCCAGCGCTGCCGCGAGTGCGCCCAACAGGTAGCCGAGGTAGTTCCATCCGGCGATCCAGCCGGCGGTGGCTGCGCCGAAACCGGCAGCCTCCTGCATCGCCGGCACCATCGGCGTGTACGCGAAGCGGCCGATGCCCATGGCCAGCGCCAGTGCCGCGGCGCCGGCGACCAGGATGCGCAAGGGAGAGCGTGACGGCACCGTTGCGGAGTATCGCTTAAGATGCTGCCGCATGAGCGAAATCTCCCGCGAGGTCGCGCGCCGCCGCACCTTCGCCATCATCTCCCACCCCGACGCGGGCAAGACCACGCTCACGGAAAAGCTGCTGCTCTACGCCGGCGCCATCCACATCGCCGGCAGCGTCAAGGCGCGCAAGGCCTCGCGCCACGCCACCTCGGACTGGATGGAGATCGAGAAGCAGCGCGGCATCTCGGTGGCCTCCTCCGTGATGCAGATGGAGTACCGCGGCTGCGTCGTCAACCTGCTCGACACGCCGGGCCACCAGGACTTCTCCGAGGACACTTATCGCGTGCTGACCGCCGTCGACTCCGCCTTGATGGTGATCGACGCGGCGAAAGGCATCGAGCCGCGCACGCTCAAGCTGCTCGAAGTGTGCCGCTCGCGAAATACGCCGGTGGCCACGTTCATCAACAAGCTCGACCGCGACGTGCGAGCGCCCCTCGAGCTGCTCGACGAGATCGAGTCCGCACTGGACATGGCGGCGGTGCCGCTCACCTGGCCGATCGGTTCGGGGCGCGAGTTTCGCGGCGTGTTCGATTTCCGCCGCGACTGCATCCGCCTGTTCGAGGCGGGCGCCGACAGACTCGCGCAGGACGTCAGGGAGATCGGCATGCGCGACCCTGCGTGCCCCGGGCTCCTCGGCGAGCCGTACGAGGCTGCCCTCGCCGAGGCGGATCTGGTGCGGCACGCCGGCACGACGTTCGACCGCGGCGCGTTCCTCGCGGGGCGGCAGACACCGGTGTTCTTCGGTTCGGCGGTCAACAATTTCGGCGTGCAGGAGGTGCTCGACGCGCTGGTGGATTTCGCGCCGCCGCCGGGCGGGCGCGCGGCCGCGCAGCGCAGCGTGGCGCCGGACGAGCCGTCGTTTTCGGGGGTGGTATTCAAGATCCAGGCCAACATGGATCCGGCGCACCGCGACCGCGTCGCCTTCGTGCGCGTGTGCTCCGGGCGCTTCATGCGCGGCA
This sequence comes from uncultured Enterobacteriaceae bacterium, assembly GCA_964582155.1. Classification (GTDB taxonomy): domain Bacteria; phylum Pseudomonadota; class Gammaproteobacteria; order Burkholderiales; family SG8-39; genus JAABQT01. Next base: position 9,251 of record CAZOSA010000025.1, read on the forward strand.
TGCCGCTGGTGAATTGCCGCACCGGGAGGGAACTGCGCACCAGCAACGCGGTGTCTTTCCTGTCGCAGCGCCGCGACATCGTCGACGAGGCCTACGCGGGCGACATCATCGGCATCCCGAATCACGGCACCATCGCCCTGGGCGACACGCTGACCGAAGGCGAAGTGCTGCAGTTCGGCGGCCTGCCGTTCTTCGCGCCGGAGCTGTTCCGGCGCGTCGAGCTCGCCACGCCGATGAAGGTGAAGCAGCTGCGCACGGGCCTGCGCCAGTTGAGCGAGGAAGGCGCCATCCAGATCTATTACCCGGCGGCCGGCGGCGCGCCGATCCTCGGCGCGGTCGGCGCTCTGCAGTTCGACGTGGTGGCGCACCGGCTGGTGCACGAATACGGCGTCGATGTCCGGCTGCTGCCCGAGCCGCTGGCGCTTGCGCGCTGGGTGAGCGCAGCGGACGACGCCGAGATGGATCGTTTCCTCGCTGCCTATCCGGGCCGGATCGCGCGCGACGCATCCGGCGCGCTCGCCTACCTCGCCGCCAACCGCGCCGAGCTGGAAGTGGCCGAGGAGCGCTGGCCGACGATCGTATTTCACACGCTGCGCGAGATCACCGCCGGCGCGCAGCGCGAACTTGCCGAGTCAAGCCTTCGCTAGCACGCCCAGCGGGCAGGAAACCCCGGTTCCGCCCAGCCCGCAGTAGCCGTTCGGGTTCTTGCCCAGGTACTGCTGATGGTAGTCCTCGGCGTAGTAGAACTCCCCCGCCGCCTTGATCTCGGTGGTGATCCTGCCGTAGCCCTTCGCCTTGAGCGCCGCCTGGAAGGCGTCGCGCGAGGCGAGCGCGATGTTCATCTGCTGTTGGTCGCAGGTGTAGATCGCCGAGCGGTACTGGCTGCCGCGGTCGTTGCCCTGGCGCATGCCCTGCGTCGGGTCGTGGCCTTCCCAGAACAACTTGAGCAGCTGCTCGCAGGAAATCTTCTTCGGGTCGAACACCACCAGCACCGCTTCGGTGTGGTTGGTGAAGCCGCTGCAGACTTCCTCGTAGGTGGGGTTGGCGGTGTTGCCCCCGGCGTAGCCCACCGCGGTGCTGACCACGCCCGGCGTCTGCCAGAACACGCGCTCGGCGCCCCAGAAGCAGCCCAGCCCGAACTGCGCGAGCTGCACGCCCTCGGGAAACGGCGGCGCGATGCGCTGGCCGTTGATGAAATGTTTCTCTGCAACCTGCATCGGCTCCCTGCGCCCCGGCAGCGTGCGTTCGCCGGGCAGGAGTTGGGTCATCTTCTTCATGAAGGCGAACATGGGCGTGATCCTCTCGGACGATAGAATAGCATCATGAAAATATGCATTTACGGCGCCGGCGCGGTGGGCGGCTTGATGGCGGGCTGGCTCGCGCGCGCCGGGCACGACGTTTCAGTCGTCGCCAGGGGCGCGCAGCTGACGGCGATCCGGGAAAAAGGTGTGCGCATCCGGTCCGAGGGCCGGGAAACCGCGGTGCCGCTGCATGCCGGCAGCAACCCGGCGGACCTGGGAGCGCAGGACTGCGTCATCGTGTCGGTGAAAAGCCAGAGCCTGCCAGGGGTCGCGCGCGGCATTGCTCCCCTGCTCGGCGCGGATACCTCCATCGTCACGGCGATGAACGGCGTGCCCTGGTGGTTCTTCGACCGGTTGAAGTTCGGAGAAGGCCGGCTCCGGCTGGACACCCTGGATCCCGGCGGCACCCTCGCGCGCGCCATGCCCACCGGGCGCATCGTCGGCTGCGTCATCCACCTCGCCGCATCGACGCCCGAACCGGGCGTCGTCAGCCACGACATGGGCCGGCGCCTGATCCTCGGTGAGCCGGGGGGCGGGAATACCGCGCGCACGCAAGGCATCGCGCAGGCGCTCGCGCAGGCCGGCTTCGAATGCCAGCAGAGCCCGTTCATCGAGAAGGATTTCTGGGTCAAGCTTCTGGGCAATGTCAGCTTCAACCCGGTTTCCGCGCTGACGCTCGCCACCGCCGAGCGGCTGGTAGCGGATGCCGAGGTGAAGGCCTACGTGGTGGCGATCATGCGCGAGGTGCTGGCGATCGGCCGCGCCGTAGGCGTGGACGCCGACATCGACCCGGAAGCAAGGATCGACATGGCGCGTCACCTTGGAAAATTCAAGACTTCGATGCTGCAGGACATGGAAGCAGGCAAGCCGCTCGAGATCGACGGGCTGCTCACCGGCACGCTGGAAGTGGCGCGCAAGGCCGGCGTGGCGGCGCCTTTCACACAGAGCCTGTCGGGGCTGATCCGCCTGCGCGCGCAATCCACGGGACAAACCGCATGAAACTCTGGCTGCTGCTGCTCGCCGCGCTGCCGCTCGGCGCCCTCGCGCAGTACCACGGGCCCGCGGTGGAGGCCTGTCGGGTGCTCGGCGAACGCGAACTGAAGAGGGACGGGGCCGACATCCAGGCACTCGTCTTCGACCAGGACCGGCACTTGTTCATCGAGCGTGTGAAGCGCAAGCTCGGGAGCCAGCACGTCGGTGCGGCGCTGTCGGGCGACGGCGCCATCGTGCGCAAGATCGGGCCAGCGGTGGAACTGTCCTTCTTCTGCCTGCTGGCGAACGACAAGCGGGCGCTGTTTTTCCATTGGACGCCGCGGCGCGACGCCCCGGCGCTGGCGCAGTGCCGGCGCGGGGCCGCACCCGGCGATTGCCTGCAGTTGTTGCTCGATCTGGCGGAGCGCGACCTGGTGGAGGTGGCGGCGGTCCATTTCCAGGGGTCGCTCGATGCGGACGCCAAAGCGGGCAACGATCGCGCTTCCAGCGCCTTCCGCAATGCTGCCGGCGCCTGGCGCAATTACCGCGACACCGAATGCGCGCGCCGCGGCCCCGGGGGCAGCGAACCCTGGCGCGCGTGCATGGTGGACCTCACGCGCCGCCGCTACCTCGACCTTCAGTGACCGGTGAGCCGCGGCCACTGGCTGCGGCGCTGGTAGCCGAAGCGCAGTCCGCCCAGCTGCCCGCGGCAGGCAATCACGACCTCGCGCACCCGCCTCAGAATCTCGCTGCTGGTGTCGTGCGGCGATTCGAACAGGTGGCCCACGTCGGCGCGCGCCACCGCCGCCTCCGGCAATCCCACGGCCTCGCGCTCGACCACCGCCCAGACCTCGTCCACGCCCTTGCGCGGAAAAAGGCTTTGCCGGCCGTCGATCACCGCCTGGACCGAGGTGCCGCGTCTTGCCTGCACGCTGTGCTCCTGGTGGGAGTACGCCGCGAGCTTGCGGTCGAAGGCCTCGTCGCCGCCGAGGAACGAAAAGTGCCAGCCGCCCCCGGGCACCTGGAACACCTGCGCGCCGCGGTCGTAGCCCTGCGAGCGCCGGCCGCGGATGTTGCGCCCGGTGGTGCGCAGGCCGTTGATCGTCTGCGCATGGCCGTAGAGCGCCGCCGCGGTGCCGAGCCACGGCAACTTGCGCGACCATGCCAGCTCGAAGTTGAGCCGGAAATAGAACATGCGCTGCTCGAAAATCAGGATCGTGCGCTGCGTCGCCGCACGCAAGCAGTCGCGCGCCCGCGTCACCGCCGCGCGTTCCGGGATCTCATCCACGTCGGAGACCAGGACCAGGTCCTGCGCCGAGGCGCCGATGTCCTTGAGCGCGGCGCCGATGCTCTCGCGCTGGTGCTGCTCGCGCGCCCAGTCGCTGTAGCCCACGGGCAGGTCCACGGCCCGCACCACGACCTTGGGATGGCCCAGCAGGTCGGCGGCGCCGGACCCGGAGAGGTAGAGCGGCTTGGGCTTGCCGGTGAACGTCTGGTGCGCCTCGATCACCACGAAGCGGTCCACCAGGTCCTCCAGGTAGGCGATGCGCAGGCGCAGCAGCTCGAACTCGTTGAAGAACGGAACGCAGTCGTAGATCCGCATGCTGGCGCATTCTACCCGCGGGTTAGACTCGCGCTGCATGAGCGCATACCGCCTGTGCGTCGCCCCGATGATGGACTGGACCGACCGGCACTGCCGGTACTTCCTGCGCCAGGTGTCCTCGCGCGCGCGCCTGTACACCGAGATGATCACCACCGGCGCGCTCCTGCACGGCGAGGTCGAGCGGCACCTTGGGTACAGCCCCGAGGAGCATCCGCTCGCTGCGCAATTGGGCGGCAGTGAACCGGACGACCTGGCTCAGTGCGCGAAGCTGGTGGAGAAGTATGGGTATGACGAAGTCAACCTGAACTGCGGTTGCCCCAGCGAGCGGGTGCAGAAAGGCGCCTTCGGCGCGTGCCTGATGGCGGAGCCGGAGCTGGTGGCGGATTGCGTGCGGGCGATGCGGGAAAAGCTTTCGATCCCCGTGACGGTGAAGCACCGCACGGGGATCGATCGTATGGAAACCTACGAGTTCCTCGCCCGGTTCGTGGAGACCGTGGCGCGCGCGGGCTGCACTACGTTCATCGTCCACGCCCGCAACGCGGTGCTGAAAGGCCTCTCCCCCAAGGAGAACCGCGAGGTTCCGCCCCTCAAGTACCAGTACGCCTACCGGCTGAAACAGGACTTCCCGCAGTTGGAGATCGTGATCAACGGCGGCATCACCTCCTGGGGGCAGATCGACGCCCACCTCGCGCAGATGGACGGCGTGATGCTCGGCCGCGCCGCCTACCACGACAGCTGGCTCATCGCCGACGCGGGCCGGACGCGCGCCGACGTGGTGCGGGCGATGGCGCGCTACGCCACCGGCCAGGCCTCCCTGCGCCACGTGGCGCGCCACATGCTCGGCCTGTACCACGGCCACCCGCGCGCGCGCCTGTGGCGGCGCATGCTGTCCGACCCCGCCCGGCTGTCGCGCAACGACCCGCACCTGCTGCTCGAAGCACTTGAAGCGGTAGAATCCGGCTGCAAGGAGAACCCCCATGAGCGCCGTACTCAAGCCGAAGAATTCCAAGCCCGTCCGTGAGCGCGTCAGCCGCGAGGAGTGGCAGACGCGCGTGGACCTCGCCGCCGCCTACCAGCTGGCGGCACTGTTCAAGTGGACGGATCTGATCTACACGCATTTCTCGGCGCGCGTGCCGGGCAGCGAGGATTTCCTCATCAACGCCTACGGGCTGATGTTCGACGAGATCACCGCCTCCAACCTGGTGAGGATCGACGAGCACGGCAAGGTGATCGACGATCCGCTGGACTTCGGCTACAACGAGGCCGGCTTCGTGATCCACGGCTGCATGCACGAGGCGCGCCCGGAAATAAATTGCGTGATCCACACGCACACCCGCGCCGGCGTCGCGGTGTCGGCGATGAAATGCGGCCTGCTGCCGATCAGCCAGCACGCCATGCGCGTGCAGCAGCAGTGCGCCTACCACGACTACGAGGGCATCGCGCTGGACATGGACGAGCGCGCGCGCATGGCGCGCAGCCTCGGGGGGAACTCCAAGGTCATGATCCTGCGCAACCACGGCCTGCTCACCCTGGGCGAGACGGTGCGCGAGGCGTTCGAGCTGATGTACTACCTGGACTGCGCCTGCCAGATCCAGGTCGACGCCATGGCCGGCGGCCAGGACAACGTCCTGCTCATGTCGCGTAGTGCGGCCGATACGGCGACCGAACAATTCGGCCGCCCCGAGCGGCCGTCGACGCACAAGGACTGGCCGGCGCTGCTGCGCCTGCTCGAGCGCCGGGGGATCAACTACCTGGGCTAGCCAGGTCGCGCACGAAGCGCGTCAGCGCATCCAGCGTCGCTTCCGGCTGGTCGCGGAACGGCGCGTGGCCGCAGTCCGGCAGCTTCACCCCCTCGCAGGGGCCGCGCACGCCGCGCCGGATCGCCTCGAGTTGTGCCATGGTGCCGTATTCGTCGTCCTCGCCCTGGATCGCGAGCACCGGGCAGGAAATTCCCGGCAGGAATTCTTCGATGTTCCACTTCAGGAACTCCGGGTCGAGCCATACGTCCGCCCAGAGGTGGAAGGTCTTGCGCGCATCGCGGTGGTACTTGCCCAGACGCTGCGCGAGGCCCGTGGCTTCGAACGCCGCGTTCGCCTTGCGGATGCTGTCCACGCAGACCGGCTCCACGAACACGTGCGGCGCCATCACCGCCACGCCGCGCACCGCGTGGCCTGCGCCGGCGTGGATCAAGGCAATGGAGGCGCCGTCGGAGTGGCCGACGAGCACCGGCTGCTCGACGCGCAGCGCCGCGAGCAGCGGCGGGAGCGCCTCGAGCGCCTCGCGGTGCATGAAGCGCACGCCGACCCGGTCCTCCAGGAGAACCTCGGACTGCCCGTAGCCGTAGCGGCTGTAGAGCAGCGCGCGGCAGCCCGTGGACTTGACCACCTGCAGCGGGAAGTCGCGCCACTGGCGGATCGAGCCCAGGCCCTCGTGCAGGAACACCAGCGTCGGCTTGCCGGGCTCGGCGGCGTCGATCCACTCGTATTCGATCGAGCGGCCGGCGCAGGTCAGAAAAGGCATGCATTCAATCTAGCATGCAGGCGATAACCGCCCGCCCTGCGTTTCACCGCGATGCTGCGCGAAGCTGTCGCGCCTGCGCTAGGATGCGGCTGTTGCGCCATCCGCAAAGGGCCGCCATGCCGCTCACCTCGCTGAACCACTACCTGATCGTCTCGAAAAACCTCGAGCGCTCGAAGAATTTTTATTGCAAGGTGCTCGGCTTCCGGCTCGCGCGGCGCCCCGACTTCGGCTTTCCGGGCTACTGGCTGCAGCTGGGCCGGGGCATCTGCGTGCACCTGGCCTCGCAGCGGCCGAACGGGATCCGGGACAAATTCCTTCTCAAGACGCACCCGCGCGGCACCACCGGATCGGGCTCGGTGGACCACATCGCTTTCCTGGCGAAGGATCCGACCGCGGTGCGCCGGCGCATCCAGGGCAACAAGGTGGCGATGCATTTCCGCAACTTCCCGGATGCCAGGCTGTTCCAGATCTTCCTCAAGGATCCCGACGACGTCACGGTCGAGCTCAATTTCCTCGGCGTGGTGATCGACGAGCGCAGCTGGCGCGGGCGCGGCTCCAAGTCCGCGGTGACGCTGACCCGTGCGGGCGGCAAACGTACGTCGGTGCAGCGCAGCGCTACAGCGTAGGGTTGTCGCAGGGCAGGCCGAGCGCCACGCGGCCGTAGGTGGTACCGGCGATGTCCGTATTGAAGGAAAAGTGCTGGCGCACCGCGTGCGCGTCGCGGAACGCGCGCGCGGTGTGCCCCGACTCGTACAGGCCGCTCGCGCCCGCCAGCGCGAACATGACGTCCACCGCGCGTACCGCCCAATCCACCGCGTAGGCGCCTTCCAGCCGGTAGCGCGTCTTGGTGCGCAGGTCGGGCACCTCGCCCCGTTCGACCATCGCCTGCGCCTCGCGGCAATTCGATTCCTGCGCCAGGCGCGACACGCGCGCCAGCGCCGCCGCCTCGGCGAGACGGATCTGCGTGCTCTGGATCTCGGCGACGCGTGACCCCGTCATGCGCCCGGTGCGGCCCGAAGCGCTGCCGGCGTAGTCCTCGATCATGCCTTCGGCGATGCCCAGCGCGACGCCCGACAGCATGTACGGAAACACCGCGAACACCGGAACCTGGAACAGCGAACCCGGATTGGCCCCGCTGCCCGGGGTCGCCCCACCTTTGGTGTCGGCCACCGCGAGCGTGCGGTGCTCGGGCACGAACTGCTCCTTCGCCTCCACGTCCTTGCTGCCGGTGCCGCGCAAGCCGCCGGCAAACCAGGTGTCGAGGATCTGGTACTGAGAGCGGTGCAGCATGAAGATGCGCTGCTCGGGCGGTGCGCCCTCGGCCAGCGTCACCAGCCCCGCCAGCATGTCCCAGTCGCTCGGATCCACGCCGCTGGAGAACGGCCAGCGCCCCGAGAGCAGGTAGCCGCCCTTCACCGGGCGCGCGCGGCCGGCGGGAAAAACAAAGGACGAGGCCACCAGCGTGTCGGGTGATACGTCCCACACCTCGGCCTGCATCCTGGGCGGGAACATGGCGAGCAAGTGATGGTGCGCGGCGAAATTGACGAAGTTCCAGGCGCTGGACGCGCAGGCCTTCGCCGCCAGCGCGCCGAACGACACGATGGCCGCGAATTCCAGCTCCGACCCGCCCACGCGACGCGGCTGCTGCATGCGAAACAGCCCCGTGTCGTGGAAGTCGCGCAAGGTCTCCTCCGGCATGCGCCGCAGTTCCTCGCAGTGCGCCGCGCGCTCGCGCAGCACCGGCAGGAGTTGCTCGAGCCTGCCCCACAGTTCGCCGTATTCCGGCGGCGCCTTGCTGGCGCGGCCTTGCGGTTTCGCTGACATTTGCCGCAGTGTACGGGATTACAACTCCAGCGGCCGCCAGTATCCGGTGAGCTCGAGGTAACCCCTGCCGACTTCGCGTCCTGCGCGCAGCGCGCGCACCGCGCCTTCCCAGTAGATCGTGGCCGCGCTGGAGCGCGCGTCGAGTTCCTGGTCGTCCATCAGCGGCTGCAACTCCAGCTCGTCCCTGCCCGCGGCGACGCGCATTGCCACCGGGTACTCGACTCCGGTGCGCGGCGAGCGCCAGCTTCTTTGCGGCGTGAAGGTGACCCCCGGCGGCGCATAGTGCACGCCGCCCTGCCTGTGCCGGATGCGAAAAGCGGTGAGCGAGTTCCCGTCGTCGAGATTGATGCCGCACCAGTCCCAGCCCGAGGCTTCCGGCGCCAGGTACCGGCTCGACCATTCGTGATCCAGCCAAGCCGTGCCGCGCACCGCCTCGCCATTCAAAGTGCCGGCCGCGGCCAGTTGCGGCCGGCTGTAGTAGTAGCTCGCCTCCTCGCGGCGCAGGCCCTTGCGGCTGAATCCGCCCTCGCCTTGCAACAGGGGAGCGCGCGGTGCCTTGAGCGACAGTTCGAGGTTGAAGTCGCGCCCGCGAACCTTCGTGCGGTAGGTATCGCGCTCCAGCGTCATGCGCCAGTCGTCGATCCACACCTCGGTCGAGCCCGTAGCCGCGCCGGCGAGGCCGAAGGCCTCGCGCGCCGCGCGCTGGTCGTGGCGCAGGCGCCCGTGGC
>CAZOSA010000026.1:0-17693 GCA_964582155.1 uncultured Enterobacteriaceae bacterium
AACGGCGAAGCCCAGCGCCGCTGCGATCGCGCTCAGCGCGAGCGCCTTGCGAAATTCGGTTCGCATCGGATGTCTCCTCATCATCATGCGGTTGTCGTACTGGAAGCGGCGATGTTATGAGCTTGAAATGGATGTGTCAACGAAACGCAGGGCGCCCGAACACGGCGCGTCAATCCAGTCTCGCGACGATCCCCTCCAGGGCTTTCGCCGGGGCGGGGTATCGCTCCAGCACCAGCGGATCGTGCCCCGGGATGACGTGCGCCGGGGACTCGGCCAGCGCCTGCGCCTTGCGCCAGCCCTCGACCATGTCGCCGACGTTGTAAACGATCGGGTAGGGCCGCGCCTGCTCCATGTTGGCGTAGTAATGGCTGGCGTCCGAGGCGAGTACCACCCAGCCGCGCCGCGTCGCGACGCGCACGATCTGCAGTCCCATCGTGTGGCCGCCCACGTGGTGCAGCGTCACGCCCGGGGCAATCTCGCCCTCGCCGTGGTGGAACCTTACTCGCCCGGCATACACACGCCGCACCATTCCGACCACGTCTTCGAGCTCGAACGCATGGCGCATCGCCTCCACCGCCATGCAGCGGCCCGTGGCGTACTGCATCTCGAGGTCCTGCAGGTGGTACGTGGCCGCGGGGAACAGGTCGAAATTGCCCACGTGGTCGTAGTGCAGGTGCGTAATGGCGACCTCCTTCACCGACGCGGCATCCACGCCCATGCGCCGCAGGCCTTCCTCGACCGGGAGCGTGATGCGGCGGCCGCGTTTCGCGGCCATCGCCGCATTGAAACCCGTGTCCACGACGATTTCGCGCCCCGCGCCGCGGATCAGCCACACGAAATAGTCCATCGGCATCGGCCCGTCGTGCGGGTCGCCGCCGAGGAAATTGGCGCTCGCGCTGCGCGCGTGGTGCGCGTACTTGATGGCGTAGATCTCGTAGCTGCTCATGCGATCCTTATTCTCGCGAATTTTCTCTTGCCGACCTGGGCTACGACCGTTTCCCCGGCATTGAGCTTGCGCGCCTTGTCTTCGAGCCGCTCGCCGTTCAGCTTCACGCCGCCCTGCTCGATGTTGCGCGCCGCTTCCGTGACGCTCGGCGCCAGCCCCGCCTGCTTGAGCGCGTGCGTCACCGCGAGACCGCCCGCCGGCGCCTGCAGCGTCACCTCGGGCATGTCCTCCGGCGTCTGCCCGTGGCGAAAACGCTGCGCGAATTCCTCTTCGGCCCGATCGGCCGCCGCACGCGAGTTGAAGCGGGCCACGATCTCCTTGGCGAACAGCGCCTTCACGTCCCGGGGATTGCGCCCGTCCCGCACTTCCGCGCGCCACTTGTTCACCGTCGACATCGATTCAAAGGAAAGCAGCTCGACATAGCGCCACATCAGCTCGTCCGAAATCGACATCAGCTTGCCGAAGATCTGCTGCGGCGATTCGGCGATGCCGACATAGTTGGCCAGCGACTTCGACATCTTGTCGCCGCCGGTGATTCCCTCGAGCAGCGGCGTGGTGAGGATGCACTGCGGCTCCTGGCCGTAGTCCTTCTGCAGCTCGCGCCCGACCAGCAGGTTGAATTTCTGGTCGGTGCCGCCGAGCTCCACGTCCGCCTTCATGGCCACCGAGTCGTAGCCTTGCATCAACGGATACAGCAGCTCATGGACCGCGATTGGCTGCCCGGAGCGGTAGCGCCTGGCGAAATCGTCACGCTCAAGGACACGCGCCACCGTGTAGCGCGCCGCAAGGCGGATCATGCCCTCGGCGCCGAGCTTGTCCGACCACTCGGAGTTGAACAGGATCTGCGTCTTGTCCGGATCCAGGATCTTGAACGCCTGCTCGCGGTAGCTCCGGGCATTCTCCAGGATCTGCTCCCGCGACAGCGGCGGCCGGGTCTGGTTTTTGCCCGTGGGGTCGCCGATCATGCCGGTGAAATCGCCGATCAGGAACTGCACCTGGTGGCCCAGTTCCTGGAAATGGCGCAGCTTGTTGATCACCACCGTGTGCCCGAGATGCAGGTCGGGGGCCGTCGGATCCAGGCCCAGCTTCACGCGCAAGGGCGTGCCGCGACCGAGCTTGCGCACCAGTTCTTCCTCGACGATCAATTCTGCGCTGCCGCGTTTGATCAGCTCGAGGGATTGCGCAACCGTAGACTTGTCGTTTTGCCGCACGGGCGATCTTTGCTAGACTGACGCAGGCATCTGAATATCAAAGAATTCTAGCCGATCCATGAACGAATACGCACCGCTCAAGCGCGCACCCGCGATCGCCGCCCTCGCGTTGTCGGGGGCGGTTGCGGCCGTCGCCGCCATGGCGCCGGGACCAAATGCTGACGCGCCCGTATTGCGCACCGCGCGGATCGAGCCGATCGAGCTGCGCGCGGCGGTGGTGCTCCCCGCGCCGAACGCTTACCTGCGCGAGGAACGGTTCCAGCGCGGCGACACGCTGGCCGGCCTGCTCGGGCGGCTGGGCGTGGCGTCCGCGGACACACACCAGCTGATCCGCACGCCGGCCCTGCGCCTGCTGCGCCCCGGGCTCCTGGTATCGGTGGAGGTCGCGCCCGGGGGCGATTTGCTGCAGCTGAGCTACCTGTCCAGCCGGGAAACCTTGATGGCTGTGCAACGCACGGCGGACGGTTTCCACGCTCTTGAAACGGCGGCGCCGCTGCGCGTCGAGAGCGTTCTGCGCAGCGGGCTGATCCAAAGCTCGCTGTTCGCGGCCACGGACGCAGCGGGCATGGCGGATTCCGTCGCCATCCAGATCGCCGATATTTTCGCCGGCGACGTCGATTTCCACCGCGACTTGCGCCAGGGCGACCGTTTCGCCGTGACGTACGAGCAGGTCACCCTGGACGGGCGCGCGGTGCGCGCCGGCCGCGTGCTGGCCGCGGAGTTCGTCAACCAGGGCCGCACCTACCGCGCCGTCTACTATGCGCTGGCGCGCGGCGGCAGCGGCTACTATGCGCCCGACGGCAGCAATCTGCGCAAGGCGTTCCTGCGCTCGCCGCTCGAATATTCGCGCATCAGCTCCGGATTCGGCATGCGCCGGCATCCGTTCCAGCGCGCCTGGCGTGCGCACACCGGTATCGACTATGCATCGCCCGCCGGCACGAAGGTGCGCGCGGCAGGCGACGGCGTGGTCGAGTTCGCTGGCACCCTGGGAGGCTACGGCAATGCCGTCATCCTGCGCCATCGTGGCCAGTACTCGACGCTCTACGCGCACTTGTTGCGCTTCGCTGCCGGGCTGCGCAAAGGCGCACGCGTAGCACAGGGCGACATCATCGGTAACGTCGGGCAAACCGGCTGGGCGACCGGTCCGCACCTGCATTACGAGTTTCGCGTGGCGGGACGGGCGCGCAATCCGTACGGCATCGCCATGCCCGCCGGCCAACCCGTGCCGGCGAGCGAGCTGGCGGTCTATCGCCTGCACGCCGAGCCGCTCATTGCGCGCCTCGACCTGCTCGCCGTCAAGCCGCTTGCGCGCCTGGAGTGAGCCGCGAGCTTTTCGTCGGCCTGATGTCGGGGACGAGCCTCGACGGGATCGACGCGGTCCTGGTCGACTTCGGCGGCCGTTCCCCGGCGGTGCTGTCTCATGTCCACCATCTCTTTCCCGCCGCTCTGCGCGCTGAACTCCTCGCCTTGAACAGCGCAGGGGCCAACGAGCTCGAGCGTGCCGCAACTTGCTCCAATGAGCTCGCCCGCCGGTACGCCGCCGCAACCGGCGACGCGCTGGCACGCGTTTCGGTCGCGGCGCAGGAAGTGCGCGCCATCGGCTGCCATGGGCAAACCGTGCGCCACCGACCCGACGCCGGCTACACGCTGCAGCTCGGCAATGCGGCGCTGCTGGCGGAACTCGCCGGCGCGCGTGTAGTGGCCGATTTTCGCAGCAGGGATGTCGCGGCGGGCGGTCAGGGTGCGCCCCTTGCACCCGCGTTCCACGCCGCGGCGTTTGGCGGCAGCGGCGAGAATCGGGCCGTGCTCAATCTCGGCGGTATCGCCAACCTGACGTGGTTGCCTGTGACCGGCCCGATCACCGGATTCGACTGCGGCCCGGGCAGCTGCCTGATGGATCTGTGGGTGGAACTACAGCTTGGCAAACCGTTCGACAAGGACGGCGCCTGGGCGGCCGGCGCGGTGAGCGATGCGGCGCTGCTCGCGAAATTCCTGGCCGAGCCCTACTTTCGTCTCCCGCCGCCCAAGAGCACCGGGCGCGACCTGTTCAACGAGAACTGGCTGCGAGCACGGCTTGCCGACAAGGCAGATCCGCAACAAGTGCAGGCGACGCTGCTTGAGTGCACGGCGCAGGGCGTCACGGAGGCGCTGCGACGCTGGTGCCCCGGCACCCAGCGCCTCATTGTGTGCGGAGGCGGGGCGCTCAATCGCAAGCTGATGGCACGGCTAAGCGAGCTGCTCGCGCCCGTGCCGGTTGAGTCCAGCGAGCGGCACGGGGCCGGTCCATCGCTGGTCGAAGCCATTGCGTTTGCGTGGCTGGCGCGGCAAGCCTTGGAGGAAAAACCCGGAAACCTGCCCACGGTCACCGGCGCGCGCGGGGCGCGCGTGCTTGGCGCGATCTACCCGCCGTAGAAACCGGACTTCAGACTGAAAACGAAGACCCGCAGCCGCAAGTAGTGGTGGCGTTCGGGTTCTTGATCACGAACTGCGCGCCTTCCAGTCCTTCCTGGTAGTCGATCTCGGCGCCCACGAGATACTGGTAGCTCATCGGGTCGATGAGCAGCGAGACGCCGTTTTTCTGCATTACGGTGTCGTCCTCGTTCTGGACCTCGTCGAAGGTGAACCCGTACTGGAAGCCCGAGCAGCCGCCGCCGGAGACGAACACCCTCAGCTTCAGTTCGGTGTTGCCCTCTTCCTCGATCAGTTGCTTGACCTTGCCCGCGGCGCTGTCTGAGAAGACCAGCGGCGACGGCATCTCGGTAACTGCGTTCATGAATTGCTCCGTAATGATGGCGCTAGCGCGGCTTGTCGCCGCCGGATGCGAGCTTCAACTCCACGCCCTTCACTTGTTCCTCGGCGCCGTGATGCACCAGGCGCCCTTCAACCACCGCGCCCTGCTGGATCTCGAGGTTCTTGTAATGCACGTCACCTTTGACGCGCGAACCGGCCTGGAGTTCAAGGGTCTCGGCGGCATGCACCGGGCCGTGGATGGTGCCGTTGACCACGATATGCGAGGCCGATACCTCACCGTCGATGCGCGCATGCTCCGAGACCACCAGTGTGCCGGGCTGGTCGGGCAATGCCGCCACGTTGCCGCGCACCGCGCCGTCCACGCGCAGGCCGCCGCTGAAGAACACGTTGCCCTCGATGCGCGTGGTGTCGCCGATCAGGCTGTCGATCCGGCTCTGCGGCTTCACGCTCTTGTGGAACATGATCCTGTACTCCCTTAACCTGGCGAGGCGCTCAGCGCGGCCCGCACCTGGTCCGAAGTCCCTTCGTACACACGCACCTGCACGCTTTCGACCTTGGCTTTCGGGTCCACGCGGAAGATGCCCTCTACGCGATGGAAGTGCCTGAAAGTCAACCGGAAAGCGGAGGCGCTGGGGTCTCCGCTCTCGGGGAAAGTCATCATAGCATTTTTGCCCCCCTCCGTCAGGCTGACCACCAGCTCGAGCCGCCCCTGGAAATCCCGGTCGCGGCGGCTCCCGGGTGCGAGCAGGAGGAGAAGGCGGTAGCGGTACTCGCCGGGCAGGACGTCGGGAACAACCTTGAAACGATTGATGGACAGCGGGTTCGCGGCACGCTGTTCGGCCGAGAGCATGCTTTCGAAGATCGCGAGTTCCTCCCGCAATCGTGCCGTCTCCTGCTCCAGCCCGCGGATCTGCTGCGCCAGCTTCACTTGCGCCGTGCGCTCGATCGACAGCCTGCTGTCCGCGGCGTTGGCCACGGCGCGCACGTGTTCGAGCTCGGTGCGCGTGGCTTCAAGGTTGCGGCGCGCATCCCCAAGCGCCTGCTCCACTTCGCTGCGATCGAAGCCGGCAAACCTCCGCCCCGCGTCGTACATCCATGCCGCCAGGGCCGCGGAGCAGGCCAGCACCAGGATGAGCCCGACCCAGCGCAGGTACCACGCCACTTCGGAGCGTACGGAGACGCGCGGCGCCGCGATGCCAAATCGCTGACGGAGCTTCAGGAGCTTGCTGGGGATGCGCACGGCAGGATGATGCATGTCCTCGAAGCAAAAAACAAAAGGCCGCCCCGCGGGACGGCCTTGCGCATGAACTGCGCGGCGCCGGCGTTCAGCGCTTGGAGAACTGGGGGCGGCGGCGCGCCTTGCGCAGACCGACCTTCTTGCGCTCCACCTCGCGCGCATCGCGCGTCACCAGGCCGGCCGCGCGCAGCGAGGGCTTGAGGCCGGCGTCATACTCCACCAGCGCACGCGCGATGCCGTGGCGCACGGCACCCGCCTGCCCATTCTCCCCACCCCCGAACACGTTGGCCTTGATGTCGAAAGTCGACACGTTCTTCGTCACCTCGAGCGCCTGGCGCACGATCATGCGCCCGGTTTCGCGCGAGAAGAATTCGTCCACCGGCTTGCCGTTGACGATGAACTGGCCCTTGCCGGGCTTCAGGAATACGCGCGCGACCGCGCTCTTGCGCCGTCCCGTGCCGTAGTAATAATCGCCGACCATAGGTGCTTGCCTCAGACTTCGAGAGCTCTCGGCTGCTGCGCCGAGTGCGGATGAGTTGCCGCCGGATAGACCTTGAGCTTCTTCAGCATCGCGTACCCAAGCGGGCCTTTGGGCAACATGCCCTTGACCGCCATCTCGAGCACGCGTTCCGGATGCCGCGCCTGCAGCTTGGCGAAGTTTGTCTCTCGCAGGCCGCCGGGATGCCCGGTGTGCCGGTAATACTTCTTGTCGAGCGACTTCTTGCCGGTGACGCGCAGCTTCGAGGCATTGACGACCACAATGTAATCGCCCGTGTCGACATGCGGCGTGTACTCGGGCTTGTGCTTGCCGCGCAACCGGGTCGCGATCTGCGCCGCAAGGCGGCCAAGCACCTTGCCCTCGGCGTTGAGCACGAACCAGCCGTGCACGACATCCTGCGGTTTTGCGGCAAAGGTCTTCATGCAGCGGCTACCAGAGAAAAGGCGCGGATTCTATGGGACCCTCGGCCCAGCGTCAAACCCTTGTTGCGACAAAAAAAAAGCGCAACTCCGAAGAGTTGCGCTGAATCCACCAAAGGAGGAGGGTGGAGGAGACAAACTGCGGGGCGCCAGGATGCGCGCCTGCACTGGAACGCATTGTGCCGAGTTTCTTGCTGCGTTGCAACATGCCCTGTGAAACTCTTCCCTCGCATGGTGCAAATCACTGATTTTTCTGGAGGTTCACGATGGAATGCACGGTTCGCTGGTCTGGCACGGGGATGTCCTTCATCGCGGAGACGGGGAGCAATCACATCATCGCCATGGATGGGGCGCCCGAGGGCGGCGGACGCAATCTCGCGCCGCGGCCCATGGAGACCGTGCTCGCCGGCGCCGGCGGCTGCACCGCCTATGACGTCGTCGTGATCCTCAAGAAGAGCGGGCAGGACGTCACCGGCTGCGACGTGCGGCTCGAAGCCGATCGCGCCGCCAGCGATCCGAAGGTTTTTACACGCATCCACACGCAGTTCGTGGTGCGCGGCCGCAACCTCAAGCGCAACGTCGTGGAACAGGCGATTCGCCTGTCGCACGAGAAGTACTGCTCCGCCACCGCCATGCTGGCGAAAACCGCGCAGATCACCCGGGACTTCGAGATCGTCGAAGGCTAGATGCGGCTGGCGACGGTCGTCATGACCTTCGCCAAGGCGCGCATCGCCAGTTTCGCCGGTGCCGGCAGTTCGGCCGCGCCCAGCGAAATCGCGGTGTCGCGGTGCCTGGCTTCATCGGCCCGCATCGCATCCACCACCGCCCGCGTGCGCGCATCCTCCGGCGCCAGCCGGTCGAGGTGGCCGCGCAGGTGTTCCTCCACCTGGCGCTCCGTCTCCGCCAGGAAGGCGAGGTTCCAGCGGTCGCCGAGCAGGCCGGCACCGAACCCGAGGGCGAGCGAGCCGGCGTACCAGAGGGGGTTGAGCAGGCTCGGACGCCCGCCCAACTCGCGGATGCGCTCGGCGCTCCAGGCGAGATGGTCCTGCTCTTCCGCCGCCGCGATCTCGAGCGCGCGCCGGTTCCCGGCGTTGCGCGCGGTGAGCGCCTGCCCCTGGTAGAGGGCCTGCGCGCAAATCTCGCCGGCATGATTGACCCGCATCAGGGCGGCTGCGTGTGCGCGCTCGGGCTGCGTGAGCTCGGCATGCGCCAGGTTTTCCGCGGGAGACGCGCGGCGCCCCTGCTGCACGCCGGCGACGGCGCGCAGCGCGCGGTCGAATCCAGCGATGAACCTGTCAAGCGGGTTTTCGAGCATGTCTCTTCGCAGGTGTCGCCGGCCCGGGACGCGCGTACCCAAAGTAGGCCGGATAGCTGCGCTCGCAGAAGCGCCGGTACTCGCGCATCGAGGCGAACGTCCGGTTCCGGGGCGCATCGCGCACCGGGTTCGGATTGCGGAAGAAACCGAATCGGATCCGGTTAGCCAGCGGCCGCGCGAGCTGCCGCTCGCACTGCCGCCTGAACTCATCATAGTCTGCCGGGGAAACCATCGTTCGCACCGTCATATTCCTCCCGGATTATTATTGTAACGCCGTCACGATAATCGGGGGCCGCGCAAACCAGCGCCTTGCGCCTGCTACTTCGCCTCCGGGCCGGGCATGTAGAGCAGGCGCCCGCTGCGCTGGCGCAACAGTTCCTCGGCTCTGGCGCAGGTCATCACCGGCGGTTGCAGGTCGGGAAAAACACGGTCTAGCCAGGCCCGGCAATAGCCCGGCGGCGGCAACTGCTCCGGCGCCACGCCGTCGAAATTGCTCGGGCCGTAGTCAATGCTCAGCGCGCGCCCGTCCTCGAAGGACTTCTTCGAAATCGCCTTCACCACGCGCCCGCCGTGCTTCTTGGCGAGGCTGTGGGCGCGGGCGCAGGACATGGCCGGTGGCTGCCATTGCGCCGGCAGTTCCGTGTACCAGATGCGGCACAGGCCCAGCTGCGGCACGTTTTCAGGCGGGACATGGAACTCGGTCTGCTGCGTCGGTCGCGGCCGTTCGATCTCGCCTGGCGCGACACAGCCGCCCAGCACGAGAGCAAGCGCGACGCACAGGGGCCAGCCGGCACGGTGATATGCGGGTGAAACCATCATCGCATCTTACCGAATCGACCCGCGCGGGACGAAAAAAAAAGCCGCCCCGAAGGGCGGCTTTGATGTTGCAGAAGCTACCGGTCTAGACCGGCTTGTGACTTAGAACGAGTGCGCGATGCCGACGCCGAAGGCGGTTGCGCCGTCAGTGAGGCTCCCAACAGCGGTGCCCGCTGAAGTGCCACTCAGGTCCCTGCGGTCGACCTCAACATAAGCCTTGGTGCGCTTGGACAGGGAATAGTCCATCGCGACGATAAACAGCTTGCTCGAACCTAATTCAGTTCCAGCGGTGTTTTCAAACGTGGTGTCGTAGTAGCCGAGGCGCAAGTCGAGGGTCGGCGACATGGTGTACTGCAGGCCGACCACCAGCATCGGGCTCGTCCCGGTCGCATCGTTGTCCGTATCGGAAACGCCGCCACGGATCGTGAAGGCGCCCAGTTTGTATACGACACCGAAGTTCATGGTTTCACTGTCAACGGTGGGGGAGACTTTCAGGGTGGATAATGCGCCCGCGATAGTGACTGGCCCGAATACGAAATCGGCCATGACACCAGCGCGCGTGCCAATGTCAGCGTCGCCGACAACTTCACCCAGTGCGTAGTCCACGCGCACACCGCCGGCGCCGAAGCGGAAGCCCGCCGTCACCATGTTGCTGGAACGCGTGCCCGCGACGTTGGTGCCCGCGGTCGGCGTAACACCCGTGTACGTATAGCTCATCGGGTCATAGATGCCCTGCGCCTTGAAGTTCACCGTGTAGTCGCGGCCGACGTCGACGCTGTTGCCGCCGCTCGAGAGGCCGACGACCGCCTTGCGCTGGAACAAGCCCTGGTTGACATTGGCCGACCCTGTCGTCCCTATGAGCGTAGGACCCGCGCCAAAAGCGGGGCTCGAACCCAGGGCACCGGTATCGGAACCGAACTGGCCTTCCAGCGTGAAATTGGCCATCAGGCCGCCGCCCATGTCCTCGGAGCCTTTCAGGCCCCAGCGGTTCGTGGTGCGCAGGCCGTCGGTCATGGTCAGCACGCTCTCATCAGTAGTAGGACCTGTGCGTACATTCCCCTGCTGGCGGATACCGCCGTCGATCGTGCCATACACCGTCACCTGTGCAAGCGCGACAGCGGGCATCGCCAGCGCGCTGGCAACTGCCATCGTTAAGATTTTCTTTTGCATTTGGTCAAGTCTCCCGGCTTAGTTGGAATTTCGGGTTGCTTACGCCCCCCGCGTTAACCCCTCACGTGAGAAGTTACTTTAATTGTCACGTGCGCTATGGCGCCGAAGCAACACCGGCGTGCGAATCCCCGCACGTTCCGAGGCAATTTGTTGCAAAAGTGCAACACAGGGTCCATGGGACTAAAACTTTATTAATCAATCATTTGACACATCTTTGAACAGCGTCGCCAACGCCAGCCCAGGGTCCGGCGCCCGCATGCACGCCTCCCCGACGAGGAAGGCCCTGATTCCCTCCCGCCAGAGGCGATCGACGTCCTCCACGGCCGCGATCCCGCTCTCCGTGACCACGATGCGCGGCGCCGGCACGCGCGCGCGCAACTCCAGCGTCGTTTCGAGCCGCGTCTCGAAGTTGCGCAGGTTGCGGTTATTGATGCCGACGAGGGGCGTTCGCAACTCGAGCGCCGCATCGAGCTCCGTGCCGTCGTGCACCTCGACCAGCACCGCCATGCCGAGGTCATGCGCCGTGCCCTCGAGCTCGCGCATCTGCGCGAGCGACAGCGCCGCGGCGATCAGCAGTATGCAATCGGCGCCCATCGCGCGCGCCTCGAACACCTGGTACGGGTCGAGCATGAAGTCCTTGCGCAATACCGGCAGCACGCAGGCGGAGCGCGCCTCGGCCATGTGTTCCGGTGCGCCCTGGAAGTACTCACGGTCGGTGAGCACCGACAGGCACGTGGCGCCGCCCTTTTCGTAGCTGCGCGCGATCGTCGCCGGATCGTAATCCGCGCGCAGCAGGCCCTTCGACGGGCTGGCGCGCTTCACCTCGGCGATCACCGCCGGTTGCCCAGAGGCGATGCGCGCGCGCATCGCGCCGAGGAAATCCCTCGGCGGCGGCGCCGAGCGCGCGCGCCGCTGCATCTCCCCGAGCGGCAGCGCCAGGCGCGCCGCGCGCACCTCGTCTCGCTTGGAATCGAGAATGCGCTGCAGGACGTCCGCCATGCGCTCAGCCTTTCGCCGCGACGCCCTTCGAGTAGGCGACGAATTCGTCCAGCTTGCGCCGCGCGTCGCCCTTGGCGATGGCGCGGCGCGCGCGGTCGATGCCGGCCTGCATGGAATCTGCGACACCCGCCACGTAGATCGCCGCGCCCGCGTTGAGCAGCACGATGTTGAGCGCCGGGCCGGGCTGGTTCTCCAGCACCGCGAGGATCATCTGCCTGGACTCCTCCACCGTGTTCACCTGGATCGCGCGCCGGTCGTAGAGCTCGATGCCGAACTGCTGCGGATGAAGGGTGTACTCGTTGATTTCGCCGTTCACCAGTTCGCCGACCAGGGTCTCGCCGGAGATGGAGATCTCGTCAAGGCCTTCCAGGCCGTAGACGATCATCACGTGCTTGGAGCCCAGACGCTGCAGCGCGCGCACCTGGATGCCGACGAGGTCGGGATGGAACACCCCCATCACCTGGTGCGCCGCGCCCGCCGGGTTGGTGAGCGGCCCGAGGATATTGAAGATGGTGCGCACGCCCAGTTCCTTCCTCACCGGCGCGGCGTACTTCATCGCGGCGTGGTAGGACGGCGCGAACATGAAACCCAGGCCGAGCTGGTCGATCGCCCGCCCGGTCTGCTCGGGGCTCAGCGCGATATTGGCGCCCAGGGCCTCGAGCACCTCGGCGCTGCCCGAGGACGAGGATACCGAACGTCCCATGTGCTTGGCGACGCGCGCCCCCGCGCCCGCGGCGACGAAGGCACACGCGGTGGACACGTTGAAGGTGTGCGCGGCGTCGCCGCCGGTGCCGCAGGTGTCGACCAGGTGCCTGGCGTCGCTCACTTTCACCGGCGTCGCGAACTCGCGCATCACCTGTGCAGCGGCGGCGATCTCGCCGATGCTCTCTTTCTTCACGCGCAAGCCGATGGTAAACCCGGCGATCTGCGCCGGCGTCAGCTCGCCGCGCATGATCTGGCGCATGACGTGCAGCATTTCATCGTGGAATACCTCGCGGTGCTCGACCGTCCTCTGGATCGCCTCGGCGATCGTGATCTGTTTCATTGCGTTCTCCCCTTCAGGAAATTCTCCAGCATCTTGTGGCCATGCTCCGTCAGCAGGGCCTCTGGATGGAACTGCACCCCTTCCACGGCGAGCGCGCGGTGGCGCAGTCCCATGATCTCGCCGTCCTCCGATTGCGCCGTCACCTCGAGCGCCTCGGGCAGCGTGGCGCGCTCCACGGCGAGCGAGTGGTAGCGCGTGGCGACCAGATCTTCCGGCACGTCCTTGAACACGCCTTTGCCGTCGTGCCGGATGCGCGACACCTTGCCGTGCATGAGCGTCCGCGCGCGCACTACTTTGCCCCCGAAAGCCTGGCCGATCGCCTGGTGGCCCAGGCATACGCCGAGGATCGGCACCCTGCCCGCCAGCCGGGCGATGAGGGAGAGGGAAATACCGGCCTCGTTTGGCGTGCACGGCCCCGGCGAAATGACGATGCGCTCCGGCCTCATGGCCTCGACCGCCTCCACGGTCACTTCGTCGTTGCGCAGGACCTTCACTACCGCGCCCAGTTCGCCCAGATACTGCACCAGGTTGTAGGTGAACGAATCATAGTTGTCGAGCACCAGGATCATGGCGCCTCCGCCGCGGCCGTCTCGGCCGCCTTCAGGAGCGCGCGCGCCTTATGCTGCGTTTCCTGCCACTCGGACAGCGGGTCGGAATCGGCGACCACGCCGGCGGCGGCCTGCACGTGGAGCTTCCCATCCTTCACCACCGCCGTGCGTATTGCGATTGCCACGTCCATGTCGCCGTTGAATCCCAGGTAGCCGACCGCGCCGCTGTAGATGCCGCGTTTTATCGGCTCGAGTTCGTCGATGATCTGCATGGCGCGCACCTTGGGGGCGCCGGTGACGGTGCCGGCGGGAAAACTTGCCTTGAATACGTCCAGCGCGTCCACCCCCGGCGCGCAGCGCCCCTCGACATTGGAAACGATGTGCATGACGTGCGAGTAGCGCTCGACCACCATTGTCTCGGTCACCTTCACGCTGCCCGTGGCGGCGACCCGGCCGACGTCGTTGCGGCCCAGGTCGATCAGCATCACGTGCTCGGCGCGCTCCTTGGGATCGGCCAGCAATTCCTCCGCGATGCGCGCGTCGTCCTGCGGCGTCGCACCGCGCGGGCGCGTGCCGGCGATCGGCCGCAGCGTGATCCTGTCGCCCGCCACGCGCACCATGATCTCGGGTGAAGCCCCGATCACGTGGTGGTCGCCGAAGTCGAAGTAGAACATGTAGGGCGAGGGATTGAGCCCGCGCAGCGACCGGTAGAGCGTGATCGGCGGCGCGCGAAAGTCGCGCGTGGTGCGCTGCGACACCTGCACCTGCATGCAATCGCCGGCAAAGACGTACTCCTTGCACCGGCCAACGGCGGCGAGGAAATCCGCTTCGGTGAACGAGCACGCAAGCGCTGCCTGCTCGCGTGCTGCGCGCGGCTGCGCGAGCACCAGGTGCTCGGGCAGAGGCGAGGCGAGGCGCGCGCGCAGTCGCTCGAGGCGTTCCTGGGCGACGCGCCAGGCGTCCGGCTGCCGGGGATCGGCATACACCACGAGATGCAGCTTGCCCAGAACGTTGTCCACCACCGCCAACTCGTCCGAAACGAGCAGCAGCATGTCCGGTGTGCCCAGCACATCGGGCTTCGCGCCCCCCAGGGCCCGCGGCTCGACGTGGCGCACCATTTCGTAACCGAAGTAGCCCGCAAGGCCGCCTGGAAACTTGAGCGCGCCGGGCGCCGGCGCCACGCGGTGGCGTTTCAGGTAGCCGCGCACGTACTCGAAAGGATCGCCCTGCGTTTCTTCCAGGCAGACGTCGGCGCCGCGCGCGTCGCGCAGCAGGCGCCGCACCGTCGTGCCGCGTGCCTCGATGCGTTCGGCGCAGGGCAGGCCGATGAAGGAATAGCGCCCGAAGCGCTCGCCGCCCACCACCGACTCGAGCAGGTAGCTGTAGGGACCGCCGGCGAGCTTGAGATACACCGCCAGCGGCGTGTAGAGGTCGGCGCGCGCTTCCGACAATACCGGGATGCGGGTATAGCCCTGCTGCGCGAGCTTCTGAAAATCCAGCTCGTTCATGGAACGCTCTCCGCTGCTTACTGCTTCTGGGAACTGCTTTGCGGCCTTGGGGAAGCGCGCCGCCGGGCCGCACGGGGCGCGCGTGTGATTAGCGGCGCCAGCGGCGCCAGCTGTGCCAGCGGAGGGACTCGATGCGAAGAGAAATGCAGGTCACGACGGCGCCGACTATACCATCAGGCGCGCACGCATGTCGCGGATGGCTGCCGCATAGTCACGGTCCTTGGCGCCGAAGATCGCCGACCCGGCGACAAAGGTGTCGGCTCCGGCCCTGGCGATCTCCGCCACATTGTCCGCCTTCACGCCCCCGTCCACTTCCAGCCAGATGTCTCGCCCGAGCCTGTCGATGCGCTTGCGCACCTCGGCGATCTTGGGCAACACGGCGCGAATGAACTGCTGGCCGCCGAAGCCGGGGTTGACCGACATGATCAGCACCAGGTCGAGCTTGTCCAGCGTGTGCTCGAGGCAGGAAAGGGGCGTGGCGGGGTTGAGCACCAGTCCCGCCTTGCAGCCGTGCTCCTTGATCAGGCCGATGGTGCGGTCGACATGCTCGGACGCCTCGGGGTGGAAGCTGATGATGCTGGCGCCGGCCTTGGCGAACTCCGGAATGATGCGATCCACCGGCTTCACCATCAGGTGCACGTCGATCGGCATGCGCACGTGCGGCTTGAGCGCCGCGCACACCAGCGGCCCGACCGTGAGATTCGGCACGTAGTGATTGTCCATGACGTCGAAATGCAGCAGGTCGGCGCCCGCGGCCTCCACCGCACGCACCTCTTCTCCCAGCCTGGCGAAATCCGCGGACAGGATGCTCGGGGCGATGCGAAATGTCATGGCGGCGCGAGTTTACAATGCGCGCATGGCCCAGGAGAAGAGTTACGACATCGCGGTAAGCACGGCCACCCAATACCTGGCCGAGCAATCGGACGAAAACGCCGGTCGATATGTCTTCGCCTACACCATCACCATCCGCAACCCCGGCAGTGTCACCGCGCAGCTGATCAGCCGCCACTGGATCATCACCGACGCGCAGGGCCTGGTGCAGGAAGTGCGCGGGCTCGGGGTGGTGGGCGCGCAGCCGGTGCTGCGCCCGGGCGAGAGTTTCGAGTACACCAGCGGCACCTCGATCGCCACGCCGGTGGGCACCATGCGCGGCAGCTACCAGATGGTGGCCGAGGACGGCACGCGCTTCGAGGCGCCGATCGCGCAGTTCACGCTTTCGGTACCGCGCGTACTGCATTGAACATGTCGCGCCTCTTCCTGCCGAACCTGGTGTGGTTTCTGCTGGCGTCTGGCTGCGCGCAACTGCCGTCGCCCGCGCCACCCGCCTGTCCCTGCCCTGCGCCACCCAAGCCGCCGGCCGAGGCGCGCTACGAACCGGTCGCGTTCGCGGCTCTGCCCGGCTGGAGTACGGCGCCGCTCGCCGCGAGCGTGCGCGCCTTCGCCGCCGGCTGCACGCGCGCTTCGGTCGCGCAGGCAATGCGCAGCGCGTGCGAGGCGGCAAAATCGCTTCCCGCCGGAGATGAAGCCGCGGCCCGCGCGTTCTACGAGAATGCATTCACCGCCTACGCCATCGCGGCGCCGGACGGTGCCGTCGAGGGCGTGGTCACGGGCTACTACGAACCAGTGCTCGAAGGCAGCCGCAACCGCAGCGCGCGCTTTGCGCAACCGGTGTACGCCCTGCCCGAGGATCTGGTGGTGGTCGACCTTGCCGAGCAGTACCCGGAGCTGCGCGGCATGCGGCTGCGCGGCAGGCTGAAAGGCAAGCGGCTGCAACCGTATTATTCCCGCGGCGAGATTGCGTCCGGCAACGGCGCTTTTTCCGCGCCGGTGATCGCCTGGGTCACCGACCCGGTGGAGCTGTTTTTCCTGCAGATCCAGGGCTCCGGGCAGATTCAGGTCGAAACCGGCGAGCGCATCCGCGTCGGCTTCGCCGAACAGAACGGGCACCCCTACCGCTCGCTTGGCCGCCACCTCATCGAGCGCGGCGAGCTCACGCTGGAGCAGGCGTCCATGCAAGGCATCAAGGCCTGGGCGGCGGCCAATCCCGAGCGCACCCAGGAAGCCCTCAACACCAACGCGAGCTTCGTGTTCTTTCGCGAGTTGCCCGCGACGGGCGGCCCGATCGGCGCGCTGGGCGTGCCGCTCGATGCGGGCTACAGCATTGCAGTGGATCCGCGCCACGTTCCGCTCGGCGCGCCGGTGTTTCTCGCCACGACCTTCCCGCTTTCCTCCCAGCCGCTGGAACGGCTGGTCATCGCGCAGGACTCCGGGGGAGCGATCCGCGGCGCGGTGCGCGCGGACTTTTTCTGGGGCAGCGGCCCGGAGGCCGGGGCGCTGGCAGGGCGCATGCGACAGCAAGGGCGCATGTGGGTACTGTGGCCGCGCGGCCAGACCTTGCCGCGGCCGCTGCCCTAGCCGCTACCTCGGCTTCGCCGCGCTCCCCGCCTGATCGAGTCTGGCGCGCAGGTCCGGTGCGTGCAAACCACCGCGCACGCGCTCGCCATTGGCGAAGAACAGCGTCGGCGTTGAATTGACGCGCAAGGACTTGCCCAGTTGGAGCACTCGCTCGATCGGCGTGTCACAGCTCGCATTCAGCGCAGGGGGCTCGGCCTTCTGGCGAGCGGCGAGCGCCAGCCAGGCCTTCGCCCGGTCAGGCGAACACCACACCGCCTTGGAGTGCTCGGCGAGTTCGGGCCGGATCACCGGGTACATGAAGTAGTAGATCGTGATGTCCTCGATCTGCGCCAGCGTCTGCTCGAACTGGCGGCAGGCCGGGCAATAGGGGTCGGAAAACATGGCCAGCACGCGCTTGCCGTTGCCGCGCTGCACTTTCACAGCCAGATCCAGGGGCAAAGCGTCGAAGCTGATCGCCGAGAGCCTGTTGAGCCGTTCCTCGGTCAGATTCTGCCGGTTGCGCGTGTCGAAAATGGTGCCGTCGAAGATGTAGTTGGCCTCGGCGTCGGTGTAGATGATCTGCGGACCTTCGCGCGACTGGTAGCGCACCTCGAAAATCCCCGGCAATGGCGCCGGCTGCACGCCGTCGATGCGCGCGCCCCCGAGCGCCGCCCCCACTACGCGGCGGATCTTCGCCTCGTCGCCGTGCGCGCTCGCCGCAGCCAGCAATAGCGCCGCCCATACCATCAGAATTTTCATCAAGCCATCGCCTGCCGGATAAGAAGGTTCTTTAGGACCGGCAAGCGGTCGGTCAAGTTCAATCCGGCATTGCGCA
>CAZOSA010000027.1:0-8719 GCA_964582155.1 uncultured Enterobacteriaceae bacterium
CTCGGCGCTTTTTCCGACCTGGACGAAGGCGCGCGCCAGGCGCTCATCGAGGCCTGGTCGCAGCCGGGGGCGCTCACCGGGGGCCTGAACTACTACCGCGCCTCGCCCATGTACCCGCCCTCGGCGGCGGATCCGGGCGCGAAAAAGCTGCAGCTGCGGCCCGAGGACTTTGTCGTCCGGGTGCCCACGCTCGTCGTCTGGGGCGAGCGCGATACCGCGCTTTTGCCTGGTTGCCTCGACGGGCTGGACGACGTGGCTCCGGACCTGAAGGTGGTGCGCGTGCCCGACGCGACGCACTGGATCGCGCGCGAGCGAACCGACCGCGTGATCCGCGAGATCGAGGCGTTTACAATCGGCCGATGAAAACCGCAATGAAGATCCGCGACCTCGAAAGCCGCGTGGGCCAGGAGATCGCCGTGTCGCCGTGGGTGGAGATGCCGCAGGAGCGCATCGATCTTTTCGCCAAGGCCACCGAGGACTTCCAGTGGATCCACGTCGACCGGGAGAAAGCGAAGAATTCGTCGTTCGGCGGCACCATCGCGCATGGCTTCCTCACGCTGTCCATGCTGCCCAAGCTCACCGAATCGACCTTCGAATTCTCCGACCGCAAGATGGGCGTGAACTACGGCCTGAACAAGGTGCGCTTCACTTCGCCGGTGCCCGCGGGGGCGAAGATCCGCGGCCGCTTCACGCTGGCGAAGTACGAGAAGCTGGAAGGCGGCGTGCAGACCACCTGGAGCGTGACGGTGGAGCGTGAAGGCGGCGACAAACCCGCGATGGTCGCGGAAACCATCAGCCGGCACTACTTCTAGCCATGGCGCAGCGCTGGAAGCAAAAACCCCCGAATTCCAACTGGGGCGAGTTCGGCCCCGACGACCAGCGCGGGCGCATGAACTACGTGACGCGCGAGAAGGTGCTGCAGGGCGTCGCGGAAGTGAAGGAGGGGCGCAGCTTCTGCCTGTCGCTGCCGCTCGACTATCCCGGCGGCAACGCGCTGAACCCGCGGCGCAATCCGCCGCGCCTCGCGCCCACCATCCGCGCCGGCAAGGCGAATTTCTGCTTTCCCTTCGCCGACGAGAACCCGCTGCTCACCGACGTGGTGTGCGACGACCTGGTGTTGCTGACGCTGCAATACTCGACGCAGTGGGACTCCTTTGCGCACGTCGGCGGCAAGTTCGACGCCGACGGCGACGGCAAGCCGGAGCTGGTGTTCTACAACGGCTTTCGCGCAGGTGAGGACATCCGGACTGCGCCGGCGAAGCCGGACGCCGAGCCCTGGGCGAGGTTCGAGGGTTCTCGGGCCGAGGCCCTGGGCATCCAGAACCTCGCCGAGCACGGCGCGCAGGGGCGCGGCG
Source organism: uncultured Enterobacteriaceae bacterium (assembly GCA_964582155.1). Classification (GTDB taxonomy): domain Bacteria; phylum Pseudomonadota; class Gammaproteobacteria; order Burkholderiales; family SG8-39; genus JAABQT01. The sequence goes on from CAZOSA010000027.1 coordinate 1,356, forward strand.
TGATGGTGGACCTGCACGCCCATTTCGGCCGCGAAAGAAAAGCGATTGGCTACGACGAGCTGATGCGCGTCATTGAAAAGGACAAGGTCGTGGTGGAGAAAGGCGACTTCGTCTGCTTCTACACCGGCTTCGTAGACGTGATCCTGGAGCTGAAGAAAAATCCCGACCCCAAGCTGATCCACAACACCTGCACGGGCCTGGACGGCCGCGACGAGAAGCTGCTGCAATGGATCACCGATTCGGGCTGCGCGGCGCTGATCGCCGACAACTACGCCGTGGAGATCATCCCGGCGAGCCCGTTCAAGCCGATGGCGCACGCGCTCATGCCGCTGCACGAACATTGCCTGTTCAAGAACGGCATCCACCTTGGCGAGATCTGGTACCTGACCGAGCTCGCGCGCTGGCTGCGCGAGCACGGCAGGAACCGGTTCCTGCTCACCGCGCCGCCGCTCAGGCTGCCCGGCGCGGTCGGTTCGCCCGCGGTGGCGGTAGCCACAGTCTAGGAGGAGTCCATGTCGGATAACGACCGCCGCGACCTCGTCGCGCAGATGAAGAACCGCGCGCTCATCTACAAGGAGACCTACGACGTGCTCGCCGAGGAGCTGGGCGCGGCGAAGGCCGAGGAGCTGCTGACGCGGGCGATCTACCGCCGCGGACGCGCCATGGGCGCGCAGTTCGCCAAGTTTGCCCCCGCCGATCTCGCCGGGCTGCGCGAGGCGTTTCTCGCCAGCGTGCCGGGCGGCGACGGCATCTTCAAGCCGCAGGTACTGAACAGCGACGCCGCGGCGCTCGAGATCCAGCTGCACGGCTGCCCCCTGAAGGACACCTGGCGCGAGGCGGGTCTGCCCGACGAAAAGGTGGCGACGCTGTGCCGCATCGCCGGCGCCGTGGACAAGGGGCTGTTCGAGGGCGCGGGATTCCGGCTGGAGAACCGCACCTGGACTCCGGGCGCGACGGGCTGCTGCTTTCTGCGCGTCCTGCGTGGTTGAAGCCTGGGATTACATCATCGTCGGCGCGGGCACGGCGGGCTGCGTGCTCGCCAACCGGCTTACCGCCGCCGGCACGACGCGCGTGCTGCTGCTCGAAGCCGGGCCGCGCGACTCGAACCTCTGGATCCACGTGCCGCTGGGCTACGGCAAGCTCTTTGCGCGCACCGACGTCAACTGGGCCTACGAGTCCGAGCCCGAACCGGCGTTGAACGGGCGGCGCGTATTCACGCCGCGCGGCAAGGTGCTGGGCGGGTCCTCGTCGATCAACGGGCTGGTGTACATCCGCGGGCAGCGCGAAGACTTCGATGGCTGGGGCGTGCCCGGCTGGGGCTTCGACGATCTACTGCCGTACTTCAAGAAATCCGAGGACCAGGGGCGCGGCGCCGACGCATGGCACGGCGCGGGCGGGCCGATCGCGGTCAACGACCTGCCTGACAAACACGAGCTGTGCGACGCCTTCATCGCCTCGGCCGAGGCGCTCGGCGTGCCGCGCAACGATGATTTCAACGGCGCGCGCCAGGAAGGCGCCGGGTACTACCAGGCGACCACGAAGAACGGCCGGCGTGCGAGCGCCTCGACCGGATACCTGCGCACAGCAATGAAGCGCGCCAACCTGCGCGTCGAGGTCGAAGCGCTGGCCACGCGCGTGCTGTTCGTGGGCAAGAGGGCGGTGGGCGTCGAATACCGGCAGGGCGGCGCGACGCGCACGGCGCGCGCGGCGCGCGAGGTGATCCTCGCCGGCGGCGCTTTCAACTCGCCGCAATTGCTGCAACTCTCGGGCATCGGCCCGCGCGAGCTGCTCGAGCGCCACGGCGTCCCGGTGGTGCACGACGCGCCCGGGGTGGGCGAGCAGCTGCAGGATCACTTTTACGTGCGCACGTTCTGGCGCTGCACCAAGCCGATCACGCTGAACGACGACATGGCGAGCTGGTGGCGCCAGCTCGGCATCGGGCTGCGCTATGTGCTCGCGCGGCGCGGGCCGCTCACGGTGAGCGCGGGCTACGCGGCGGCGTTCGTGCGCACCCGGCCCGAACTCACGCGCCCGGACGCGCAAATCTATTTCATCAACTTCTCCACCGCCAAGCGCGGCGGGGTGCTGCATCCGTTCTCCGGTTTCACCTGCTCGGTGTCGCAGCTGCAGGCCGAGTCGCGCGGCTGGGTGCGCATCCGTTCGGCCGACCCGGCCGCGCCGCCGGCGATCCAGTACAACTACCTCGCCACCGAGAACGACCGGCGCATGATGGTCGAGGGCCTGAAGTTCGTGCGCCGCCTGGTCAACACGCCGCCGATGAGCGGCTACGTGGCGGGCGAGTTTCAGCCCGGCGCGCGCGTGCAGAGCGATGCGGACTGGCTCGACTACTGCCGCGAGTCCGGCGACACGGTGTTTCACCCGACTTCGACCTGCCGCATGGGCACGGACAGTGCCTCGGTGGTCGACGAAAGCCTGCGCGTGCGCGGCCTGGGCGCGCTGCGCGTGATCGACGCCTCGGTGATGCCCTCGGTGGTGTCGGGCAACACCAATGCAGCGGTATTCGCGCTCGCCGAGAAAGGCGCCGAGTTGGTGCTCGAGGACGCGAACCATGCTTGACACGGTGGCCCAGTCTGCGAAAGACTGGCCTGCTCAAGGAGGAGACAACCATGCATAACCACGGAATGCGCACGCTCGCCGTCGCCGCCGCCCTTGCGGCATGCTCGTCGCTCGCGCTCGCGCAGGCGAAGGAAATCAAGATCGGCGTCATCTACGACTACACCGGTCCGTTCGCGGCCGGCGGCTCGCAGGCCGCGGGGATCGGGACCAAGATCGCGATCGACATGATCAACGAGAGGGGCGGCGTCGAGGGCTACATGGTGAAGGCCATCTTTGCCGACGCGCAGTCCAAGGGCGAGGTGGCGATCAACGAGGCGACGCGCCTCCTCGACCAGGAGAAGGTCGACCTGATCATGGGCGTGTACTCGAGCGCGCACTGCGTGCCGATGGCGCAGAAAGTCGACGCGGCGAAGAAATTCATGTGGGCGAACGTCTGCGTCGCCTCGAGCGTGTTCAAGGACAAGAACCTGACCCACGTGTTCCGCGCCCAGGTGCACTCCGACCAGTTCGGCGCCGCGTCTTGCTCGTTCCTGAACGAGCACGCGAAGGCGAGGCTGAAGAAGGACCCGAAGAACCTCAAAGTGGCAATCATCTACGAGGACGGGCCCTACGGCGCGGGCGTCGCCGAGGGCAACGAGGAGGTCTGCAAGAAGTACGGCATGCAGGTGGTGCTCAAGGAAGGCTACTCGGCGACCGCGCCGGACCTGTCCTCGCTCATCACCAAGCTGCGCCGCGCGCGCCCCGACGTGATCCTGCACACCGGCTACAACCCGGACATCACGCTGTTCTGGCGCCAGGCGCGCGAGCAGGGGCTGAAGTGGGCGGCGCTGATCGGGCACGGCGCTGGTTACGGCCAGTTCGACAAGCTGAGCGAGGCCTTCGGCAAGGAGGCCGAGTACATCTTCAACGTCGACCCGGTCGCCGCGCAGCTGCTCGACCCGAAGACGCTCAAGCCGGGCCTGGGCGACCTCACCAAGGAAATGGTCAAGCGCTACAAGGCCGAGACCAAGGCCGAGCAGATCCCGCCGCACGTCTCGATGGGCTTCAACCAGGCGTGGATCTTCTTCACCGACGTGCTGCCGCGCGCCATCAAGAAATACGGCGGCAAGGATCCCGAGGCGCTGCGCAAGGCCGCGCTCGACACCGACATCCCGGTAGGCGGCACGATCCAGGGCTACGGCGTGAAGTTCTTCCACCCCGGCACGCCGATGTCGGGGCAAAACGAGCTCAGCTCGCCCGTGGTGATGCAGTATCTCGGCGGGCAGACCAAGATCGTCTGGCCGAGCGCGATCAAGACCGTGGACGCGCTGCTGCCGATCCCGAAGAGCTCCGCCTACTCCAACCAGTAAGGCTCGCGCGACACTCGCACCCTCCCTCTCCTCGCGGGGGAGAGGGAGCCGGCCGACCCTGCCTGCGATGCTCACCGTCACCGACCTTACCAAGCAGTTCGGCGGCTTCACCGCGGTCAGCCGGGTCGGCTTCGAGTTGAAGCAGGGCGAGATCCTCGGCCTCATCGGGCCGAACGGCTCGGGCAAGAGCACCACCTTCAACCTGATTGCCGGCACCCTGCCGCCCACGGCCGGCTCGATCCTGTTTCGCGGGCGCGAGATCGGCGGCCAGAGCGCGAGCCGCGTGGCGCACTACGGCGTCGCGCGCACCTTCCAGATCCCGCGTCCCTTCCGGCGCCTGTCGATCCAGGAGAACGTCGCACTTGCCGCCTACTACGGGCAGGAGGAGCGCCCCTCGCGCGAGCAGGCCTTCGCGCAGGCGAAGGAGGCACTCGAGCTGGTCGGGCTGCCTGCGGATCCCGCCGCGCGCGTCGATGGACTGGGCGCCGCGGGCCTGAAGAAGCTGGAGCTCGCGCGCGCGCTCGCCACGCGTCCGCAACTGCTGCTCGCCGACGAGTCGCTCGGCGGGCTCGATCATGCCGAGATGGAGCAGGCGGCCGACATGCTCGCCGGTATCCGCGAGAAGCGCGGCATCTCCATCATCTGGGTCGAGCACATCATGGGCGTGTTGATGCGTGTCGTGGACCGCTGCATCGTGCTCGACCACGGCGAGGTGATCGCCTCGGGCCGGCCCGAGGAGGTGGCGCACGACCGCAAGGTGATCGAGGTGTACCTCGGCACCGATGCCGGCGACGTGCAGGCCACCGTGGCCGCGAGGCCCGGCTGATGCTCAGCCTGGCGCGGGTCTCGGCGGGCTATGGGGGCTTCCAGGCGCTGTTCGACGTCAGCCTGGAGGTCAAGGCGGGTGAATCGGTCGCCGTCATCGGACCGAACGGCGCCGGCAAGACGACGCTCCTGCGCGTGATCTCGAAGCTGATCGACGCCCGCTCGGGCGAAATCAGCATGCAAGGGCGGCCGCTGACCCACGTCCCTGCGCACGAGGTGATCGGCTACGGCATCGCGCACGTGCCCGAGAACCGGCGCCTGTTTGCCAAGCTCTCGGTCGAGGACAATCTCAGGATGGGTGCCTTCATGCCGGCGGCGCGCGCGAAGTACGCCGAGCGACTTGAATTCGTGTATTCGCTGTTTCCGCGCATGCGCGAGCGCCGATACCAAATCGCCGGCACGCTCTCGGGAGGCGAGCAGCAGATGTGCGCCATCGGCCGCGCGCTGATGTCGGGACCGAAGCTGCTGCTGCTCGACGAGCCCTCGGCGGGCCTCGCCCCGGTGGTGGTGCAGTCGATCTTCGAACTGGTGCGGCGCATCTGCAAGGAGGGCTACACCGTGCTGATCGTCGAGCAGAACATCCGCCAGGTGCTCAAGGTGGTGCACCGCGCCTACCTGCTCGAGACCGGGCGCATCAAGCTCGCCGGCACCAGCGCGGAGCTGCTCGAGAGCGATCTGATCAAGAAGGCTTACCTGGGGCTATAAGCGGAGGCACGATGGAATACTTCGACATCTTTCTGCTCGAGGCGGTGGTCAACGGGCTGCTGCTCGGGGGCGTGCTCGCGTTGCTCGCGCTCGGGCTGAACCTGATCTTCGGCGTCATCGACGTGGTGTGGATCTGCTACGCCGAGCTGGTGATGATCGGCATGTATGCGGTGTACTACTCGCACAACGTGTTCGGCTGGCCGCTGTGGCTGGCGATGCTGGTGGCGATCCTGGCGGTGGCGGTGCTCGGCGCGGCGCTGCATCAGTTCGTGATCCGGCCGGTGCTCGCCGCCGAGCCCATCAATCAGCTGCTGGTCACCGGCGGGGTGCTGTTTTTCCTGCAGGCCGCGGCGACGCTCGCCTTTGGCGTCGAGTTCCGCAACATCGGCGTGAGCCTGCCGGCGCTGCAGTTCGGCGGCATGTACCTCAGCTTTGCACGGCTCATCGCCTTCCTGGTGGCGCTCGGCGGCATGGTGGGCGTGTACCTGTTCCTGACGCGCACCTTTCTCGGCACCGCGATCCGCGCCATCTCGCAGGACCGCGCCATCATGCCGCTGATGGGCGTGAACGCGAACCGCATCTTCGTCATCACCTCGGCGCTGGGCGGCGGCCTGGCGGGTCTGGCCGCCTGCCTGCTGGTGCTGCAATACGACATCCACCCCGCGATCGGGCTCACCTTCGGCCCGATCACCTTCCTCATCTGCGTGCTGGGCGGGCTGGGCAACATGCTCGGCGGCTTCATCGCCGCGTTCATCTTCGCCCAGTTCATCTCGGTGGGCGGCTACGTCCTGCACATCGAATGGGGCTATGTGATCGCGTTCCTGTTCTTCATCGCCATGATGTTCTGGCGGCCCCAGGGCATCCTCGGAGGCAAGTAGGGTGGGCAATCCACTGCGCTGGCTCGGCCTCGCGCTGCTCGCGGCGGCGCCGCTCGCGGGCATGGGCAACTATCCGCTGCACCTGTTCATCATGACGCTGCTGTGGGCCTTCGTGTATACCGGCTGGGCGGTGATGGGGCGCCTGGGCCTGGTGAGCCTGGGCCACGGCGCCTTCCTCGGCATCGGCGCCTACGTGGTGGTGATGGGCTGGAACCACTACGGCCTGTCGCCCTGGCTTGGCATTCCCCTGGCGCTCGGAGTGACGGCAGCGGTGGCCTTCCTGATCGGCTACCCGTGCTTTCGCTTCAAGATCGTCGGCCACTACTTCGCGCTGGTGACGCTCGCGCTCTCCGAAGTGGCGCGGCTGATCATCGTCGCGCTGCGCGACCAGACCGGCGGTTCGCTCGGCGTGACCCCGGTGACGGCGCTCGCCGACACCTCCGGGTCCCTTGTAGCGCTGCAGTTCTCCTCCAAGCTGGTGTGGTTCTACATCATTTTCGCGTTCTGGCTCGGCGGGCTTTGGGTCTGGACGCGCGTCGACCGCTCGATGGCGCGCCTCGCGCTCGAGGCGATCAGCCAGGAGGAGGAGGCCGCGGCTTCGGTCGGCATGAACATCGCGCGGCTCAAGCTCGGCGTGACCATGATTTCCGCGCTGATGACTTGCCTGGGCGGGGTGCTGTACGCGCAATATCAGCTCTACGTGAACCCGGAGACCGTATCGGGCATCGGCATCAGCCTGCAGATGGTGTTCGGCGCGATCGCCGGCGGCATGTTCGTGCGCCTGGGGCCGACCGTGGGCGCGGCCTTCACGCTGCTGCTCGCCGAAGTGCTGCGCCTGGCGCTCGGCCACGACATCCACGGGCTGGACACCACGCTCTACGGCCTGATGCTGGTGCTGTTCATCATCTTCATGCCCAAGGGTATCCTCGGCGCGGCGCAAGAGGCCTGGCGGAAACGCCGCGCCAGGCCCGCGCCCGCGGCGGCGGCCTGAGCTGCGCGCGGTTCCGGGCACTCCCGGCTCGGGCCGCGG
>CAZOSA010000027.1:8819-16841 GCA_964582155.1 uncultured Enterobacteriaceae bacterium
CTGTTCTGGATCGACAGCCTGCGCGCGCGCGAGCGCGCCGTGGCCGCGGGGCGCACCGCCTGCGAGCGCTACGGAGTGCAACTGCTCGACGAGACCGTAGTCTTCTACCGGCTTGCCCTGGCGCGCGACGACGCAGGGCGGCTGCGGCTGCGGCGCCGCTACGGCTTCGAATTCTCAGACACCGGCGACAACCGCCGCCACGGCGCCATCGTCATGCTCGGCGCGCAGCTCGAGGATCTGCAGCTCGAGCCGTATCGGCTGCAATGAGGGCTGCAGCCATGCAGGCGCGCTGAGATGGCCACATGGCTCGAGGGGCGCGTGATCGAAAACCGGCAATGGACGCCGAGCGTTTACTCGCTGCGCGTGGCGGCGCCGCTTGGCCCGTTCGAGGCCGGCCAGTTCACCAAGCTCGCCCTGGATGTGGGCGGCGAGCGCATCGCCCGGCCGTATTCGCTGGTCAACCCGCCCGGCGTCTCGCCGCAGGAGTTCTACTACAACGTGGTGGCGACGGGTCCCCTGTCACCGCGCCTTGCGGCGCTCGCTGCGGGCGACCCGGTGTACGTGGCGCCGAATGTCGCCGGCTTCCTCGTGCTTGCCGAAGTGCCGGACACCGAGAACCTCTGGCTGATTTCGACCGGCACCGGCCTGGGGCCGTTTCTTTCCATTCTGCGCACCGAGACGCCCTGGCAGCGCTTCAAGCGGGTGACGCTGGTGCACGCGACGCGTACCGCGGCTGACCAGGCCTACGGCGGGTTGCTCGAGGCGGTCGGCGCCGCGCGCGGCGAGCAGTTCCGCCGCATCGCCTTCGTCAGCCGCGAACCCGCCGCCGGGGCTCTGGAGGGCCGGGTGCCCGCGGCGATCCGCGACGGGCGGCTGGAGCACGCGGCGGGCGTGGAGCTCTCGGCGGAGCGCTCGCACGCGATGCTCTGCGGCAACCCGGAAATGGTCAGCGACGTCACTGCGGCGCTCGCCGAGCGCGGCATGCGCAAGCACCGCCGGCGCGTGCCCGGGCACATCAGCGTCGAGACTTACTGGTGAGCGGCGCGGCGCCTCGCGTTGCCGCTGCCCTGGCGGGCGCGCGATGAAGGACGGCAACGTGCCCGATGGAACCCTGGAGCAGCCGCCGGCGAGCTACGCCGGGCGCACGCGCTTCACGCAACTGGAATACGAGGCGGTGCTGGCCAATGCCTCGATCGGCATCGCTTTCACGCGCGACCGCAAGTTTTTCCTGTGCAACCCGAAGTTTGCCGATATGTTCGGCTGGCAGCCCGACGAGCTGATCGGCCAGCCGGGCGAAACCGTGTACACCTCGCGTGAGAGCTACGAGGCGCTCGGGCGCATCGCGGTGCCGGTGCTCGCCGCCGGCAAGCAGATCGACCTCGACTGGGAATTGCGGCGCAAGGACGGCTCCACCTTCCTGGCGCGCATGATCGCCAAGGCGATCAGCACCGCCGACCCGCGCCAGGGCACGGTGTGGATCGTCGAGGACGTCACCGACCGGAAACGCGCCGACGAGGAGATCCGGCGCCTGGCGGCGCAGTCGGATCTGATTCTGGACAACGTGACCGCGGGAATCCTGTTCGCGCGCAACCGCGTGATCCAGCGTTGCAACCGCCGCATCGAGGAGATGGTGGGCGCCGCGCCCGGCGAGCTGAACGGCCGGAGCTCGGTCGTGCTGTTCGCGGAGCGCAGCGACTGGGAATCGGCGGTGCGCCAGGCCTACGAAGGCACGCCCGCCGGGCAGATGCACGATGCCGTCTGGCGCTTCAAGCGCAAGGCTGGCGGCACCTTCCTGTGCCGCACGCGCGGCCGGCGCATCGACGCTGGTGGCGAAGACCAGGAATGGATCTGGAGCTACGACGACGTGACGCTCGAGCAAGAGGCCGGGGAGCGCCTGCGCCGCGCGCTCGCCGAGCAGGTGCTGATCCTCGACAACGCCACCATCGGCATCGCGTTCATGCGCGACCGGGAGTTCCAGCGCTGCAACCGCCGCATGGAGGAGATATTTGGCTACGCACCCGGCGAGCTGATCGGCAAGAGCACCGAGCGGATCCACGTGTCGCGCGCGGCGTATGACGAGGTCGGCCGGGTCGGCTATGCCGCGATGGCACGAGGCGAGGCGTACACCGAGGAGCGGCAGCTGCGTCGCAAGGACGGCAGCCTGTTTTGGTGCAAGGTCGTCGGCAAGCCGGCCGATGCGGCCGACACCGCCGAGGGCGCGATCTGGATTTACGACGACGTGTCGGCTGAGCACGAGGCGCGCGAGTCTCTGGAGCGCGCGGTGGCCGAGCGCACTGCCGAGCTGAAGGCGGCCAACGCGCGCCTGGGCGCCGAGATCGGCGATCGCCGGCAGGCCGAGGAGCGCGCCCGGCACCTCGCCGACCACGATGCGCTCACCGGGCTGCCCAACCGGCGCCTGCTGGAGGACCGGCTGACGCAGGCGCTCGCACTCAGCCAGCGCAACCGCAAGCAGACCGCGGTGATGTTCGTGGACCTGGATCGCTTCAAGGCGATCAATGATTCGCTGGGCCACGCCGTGGGCGACGAGGTGCTGAAGGAGGTGGCGCGGCGCCTGGTGAAGCAGCTGCGCATCGGCGACACCGTCTGCCGGGTCGGCGGCGACGAATTCGTCGTGGTGCTGCCGGAAGCCAAGCGCTCCACGGACGCCGCGAATGTCGCCGGCAAGATCATCGAGACGCTGTCGCAGCCGGTGCGCGTGGCCGAGCGCGAGCTGACGGTCACGCCTTCCATCGGCATCGCGGTGTTTCCCGACGACGGGCGCGACGCGGAGGCCCTGATCCGCAACGCCGACGCGGCGATGTACCACGCCAAGGAATCGGGCCGCGCCAACTACCAGTTCTTCACCGGGGAGATGAACCAGACGGCCTCGCGCCGGCTCGCGCTGGAGAACGACGTGCGGCGCGCGGTGCAAAAAGGCGAGCTGGAGTTGCACTACCAGCCGGTCGCCGAACTCAAGGGCGGCACGGTGGTGGCGCACGAGGCGCTGGTGCGCTGGCAGCACCCGGAGAAGGGCCTGGTGCCCCCGGCCGAGTTCATCCAGCTTGCCGAGGACACAGGCCAGATCCTGGGCATCGGCGCGTGGGTGCTGCGCGAAGCCTGCCGCTGGGCCACCTTCATCGGCGCGGAGCGCGGCGTGCAGGTGGCGGTCAACCTTTCGGCGCGGCAGTTCAACGACCCAAAGCTGATCGATCTAGTGCGCCGCGTGCTCGCCGAGAGCGGACTGCCGGCGACGCTGCTGGTGCTGGAGATCACCGAGTCCACGGCGATGCAGCAGACCGACGTCGCCGTGAGCACGCTGAGAAAGCTCAAGGAACTGGGCGTGTCGCTGGCGATCGCCGATTTCGGCACCGGTTACTCGAGCCTCGCCTACCTGCGCCGCTTCCCGGTGGACCGCCTGAAGATCGACCGCGCGTTCATCGCCGACATCCCGGGGGACCGCAACGCCGAGTCATTGGTGAAGGGAATCGTCGGCCTGGCGCACGCCCTCGGCCTGACCGTGGTCGCCGAGGGCGTGGAGACCGAGGCGCAGAAGGACTTCCTCGCCGCGCTGGGCTGCGACTACGTGCAGGGCTACCTCATCGGCCGCCCGGTGGATGCTGACAGCGCGGCCGGGGACTACGTCTAGTCGAGCTTGATACCCGCCAGGGCGATCACTTTCGCCCACTTGGCGATGTCGTCGCGCAGGTACTGGTCGAACTGCTCCGGGGTCATGCTCAGGGCGGTGGCACCCTGCTTGCCCCAGGCTTCCCTCACCTCCGCCCGGCTGGTCACTTTCGTGATCTCGGCGTTCAGGCGGTCGATGATCGGCTTGGGCGTGCCGGCGGGCGCCATGACGCCGAGCCAGATGGTCGCCTCGTAGCCGGGCACGCCCGCTTCCGCCACCGTCGGCACGTCGGGCAGCACGCTCGAGCGCGCGCGACCGCTGGTGCCGAATCCCTTGAGCTTGCCCGCGCGCACGTTGGGCGCCATGGTGGTGATGGCGTCGAACATCATCTGCACCTGGCCGCCGAGGATGCCGACGCGCGCGCCGTCGCTGCCCTTGTAGGGCACGTGCACCACGTCGATGCCGGCCAGCGACTTGAACAACTCCCCGGCCATGTGGTACGGCGTACCCGGGCCCGAGGAGGCGTAGTTCATCTTGCCGGGCTGGCTTTTCGCCAGCGCGATCAGCGCCTTCAGGTCGTTCGCCGGCACCGAGGGGTGCACCACCAGCAGCAGGTCGGAGTAGTTCACCGGCGCCACCGGCACGAGGTCGCGCAGCAGCACGAACGGCTTCTTCGGGATCAGCGTCTCGTTCACCGTGTGCGTGTTCGACATCATCAGCAGCGTGTAGCCATCGGGCGCCGACCTGGCCACCGCGTTCGAGCCGATCACCGAGCCGCCGCCGGGTCGGTCTTCGACCACGATGGGCTGGCCGAGCGGCTCCTGCAGGCGCTGGCCGAGAAAGCGCGCGTAGATGTCGGCTGGCCCGCCGGCGCCGAAGGGCACGATGATCGTGATGGGGCGGCTGGGGTAGCCTTGCGCTTGGGCGGCTGCGGCGGCGAGCGCCAGCAACAATGCAACGACGGTCCTCATGATGTTCTCCTCTGCTCAGGCGAGGCGCAGGAAGCGCCGCGCGGTGTTGTGGGTGATGTTGGCAATGTCCGCGGGCGTCAATGCCAATCCCTCGAGCTGCGCGAGCGGATGCTCCACACCCATGTCGAAGGGGTAGTCGCTGCCGATCATGATGCGCTCGGAACCGAATTTCTCCAGGTTGAACGCAAGCAGCCTCGCGTCGTGCGTGAGCGTATCGAAGTAAAAGCTTTTCGCATAGCGCGACGGCGGCTCGGCGATGAATTTCTTCGCCTCGGGGCGCACCCGGTGGCCGTGGTCCAGGCGCCCGAGTGCGGCCGGGAAGGACCCGCCGCCGTGCGCGAAGCAGATGCGCAGCCGCGGCAGCCGCGCCAGAACCCCGCCGAGGATCAGGCGCGCCGCGGCCAAGGCGGAATCCGCCGGGTAGCCGACCATGAACGGCAGGTAGTACTGCCCCATGCGCTCCTGGCCGATGGACGGGCCCTGGGGATGCACGAACAGCGCCATGTCGAGCTGTTGCGCCGCAGCGAAGAAATCGAAGAGCGGCGGGTCGTCGAAGTCGCGGCCATTGACGTGCGAACCGATCTCGACCGCCGAAAATTCCATCGACTTCAGGCGTTCCAGCTCGCGTACCGCGAGCTTCACGTCCTGCAGCGCCACCGTGCCCGCGCCGACGAACCGCCCGGGGTGCTGCTGCACCACGCCGGCGATGAAATCGTTCTGCATGCGCGCGAAGGCGTCGGTGGCCTCGGGCGGGCCCCAGTAGCACAGCATCACCGGCACGGGCGAGATCATCTGCATGCCTATGGTCTCGGCGTCCATGTCCGCGATGCGGCGCGCCGGCGCATAGGCGCGCTCGTCGATCCTGCGGAACTCCTTCTCGCCGAGGTAGATGGTCGCGTTGCAGGCGTCGTGCAGCCGGCACGAGGGCCAGCCAGTTACGCCGTAGCGCGCCGCCCAGTCGTCCCAGCCCGGTGGCAGGATGTGGGTGTGGATGTCGATCGCCGCGTGCGCCATGGCGGCGCATTATAGTGGCCGGGTGGCCCGGCCCGTCCTGCATTTCTCCCACGCCAACGGCTTTCCCGCGCCCTGCTACGCGGCGATGCTCGAGCCCCTGGCGCACCACTACCGCATCGGCTGGATCGAGGCCATCGGCACCGACCCGCGCTATCCGCCGACGGAAGGCTGGCCGCATCTCGTCGAGCAGCTGATCGGCACGCTGGAGCGCGAGTACGGCGGTGAGCCGGTGTACGCGGTGGGGCATTCGCTCGGCGCGTACCTGAGTTTCCTCGCCGCGGTGCGCCGGCCGGCGCTGTTCCGCGCCATCGTGATGCTCGATGCGCCGGTGATCGGCGCGCTGAAAGGGCGCGCGCTCGGCGCGGTGAAGAGGCTGGGGATCGTCGATCGCGTCACGCCTGCCGGCATGACGCGCGAACGCAGGAGCGAATGGGCGAGCCGCGAGGAGGCGAAAGCCCATTTCCGCTCGCGCCGGCTGTTCCGGGATTTCACCGAACCTTGCCTGGAGCACTACGTGCAGTACGGCCTGGTGGGCAGCCCGGGCCACTACCGGCTGCGCATCGATCCCGAGATCGAGTACCGCATCTACCGCACCATTCCGCACGGCATGGGCCGGTCCCTGAAGAATCTGAAAGTTCCCGCGGGATTCGTCGGCGGCGCGAACTCCGACGTGCTGCGGCGCGTGGGCCTGGGCCCGATGCGCGGGTCGCGCTTCGCCAAGCTGCGCGTGCCGGGCGGCCACTTGTTCCCGTTCGAGCATCCGCAGGTGGCGGCGGCCGCGGTCGAGGAGCTGCTGGCCGGCTTCCCAGCCTAGGTGCTGCGCCCGCGCTTTTCCTTCAGCAGCTGCTCGATGTCCTTGATGTTGATCTCGACGCCGAGCATGTTCGGGTTCACCTGCAGCGCCCGGCGCCACCAGGCGATGGCCTTTTCGTATTGCTCCAGCCTCAAGTGGATCTGGCCGTATCCCGAGAGCGCACCGAAGTGCTGCGGATTGCGCTTGAGCACTTCGTCGCAGTCGGCGAGCGACTCGCGGTATGCGCCGGCGAGGTAATGGACCGTGGCGCGCTTGTTCCAGCCTTCGGCGAAGTCCGGGCGGCGCCGGATCACCTCGGAGAAGGTGGCGATGGCTGCGGCGTGGCGCCCGGCCTGCATTTCCTCGACCCCGCGGGCCATGACCCGGTCGATGTCCGCATCCCCCGAGCGGCTCCAGAGCAGCCACAGGGCGCGTTCGGCGTAGCCGCGCACGAAGGGGCTGTCGTCGTGCAAACGCTTCATCAGCAACTCCGTATCCTCCATGCGGCCGTGGTTGGCGACCCACACTACGGCCTCGGCGCGCCGCTCGGTGACCGGGTGCTCGAGCGCGGCGAGCGCTTCTTCGCGAGTGGCGGGCGGTGCCGGGAATGCGGCGCCGGCGAAAAGTGTTAGCGCCAGCGCGGCGTTCAGGAGCAGGATATTGGGCATGACAGGAGAACACATGAAAACGAATCTTCGTCCGTGGATCATAGCCCTGCTGGCGTTTCCCGTCGCGGTCCTCGCGGCGGACGACACGGGCGGCAGCGCGGCGACGCCGTGAAGGAGGCCACATCGCGCGCGCAGTACGAGGCGAAGCGCGGCCGCTAGCCGCAGATGCGCTAGATTGCGGGGATGCTCCTTGGCTGCATCGCGGATGACCTGACCGGCGCCACCGACCTTGGCGTGACGCTCGCGCGCGAGGGCCTCTCGGTGGTGCAATTGAACGGCGCGCCGGACGCGGGCCTGGCAGTGCCGCGCGCGGACGCGGTGGTGGTGGCGCTGAAGTCGCGCACCAACCCGCCGCAAGAGGCGGTCGCCTGGTCGCTGCAGGCGCTCGACTGGCTGCGGCGCGCTGGGGCACGCCACCTCTACTTCAAGGTCTGCTCGACCTTCGATTCCACCCCGCGCGGCAACATCGGGCCGGTGGCCGACGCGCTCGCTGCGGCGCTTGGCGCTGACTTCGCGCTCGCCACGCCGGCCTATCCGCGCAACAAGCGCACGGTGTACCTCGGCAATCTCTTCGTCGGCGAAGTGCCGCTCGCCGAATCGGGCATGCGCAATCACCCGCTCACGCCGATGACCGACTCGAACCTGGTGCGAGTGCTGGGCGCGCAGACGCCGAGCCGCGTCGGGATGGTCGACTTCGAGGCGGTGGAGGCGGGAACGGCGGCGGTGCGCGCGCGCTGCGAGGCGTTGCGCGCGGACGGCTTTCGCTACGCGATCGTGGACGCGATCCGCGACGAGCACCTCGTGGCTGCGGGCGAGGTCTGCGCGGCCATGCCGCTCGCCATCGGCGGCGCCGGGCTCGCCATGGGCATCGCGCGCGCGTTGGCGAAGGGCGCGGCGAAATCAGCGGGCGCCGCGCTGCCGAAAGTGGCGGGCGCGGCGGCGATCCTCGCG
>CAZOSA010000028.1:0-16631 GCA_964582155.1 uncultured Enterobacteriaceae bacterium
GCCGCGCCGCTCGCCACCTTCGAAACCGCGGCGCTGATTCCCGCGGCACGATCCTTCGGCGCCACAACCGCGTGCACGCCGGCGGCGTTGGCCACGCGCAGGCAGGCACCAAGGTTGTGCGGATCGGTCACTCCGTCGAGCAACAGCAGCAGCGGCGGTCCCTTCACCTGCTCCAGGATCTCGTCCAGGCTGTGGCTGAGGCTCTTCACTTCGACGCGTGCGACGACGCCCTGGTGCCGCCCGCCGCCGTAGAACCCGTCCAGGCGCTTGGTCGGCACGTGCATCAGCTTGACGCCGGCGCGTTCGGCGACCGTCGCCAGGTCCTTGATGCGCCCGTCGTGCCTCGTCTCGTCGAGAAATATCTCGACCACCGACTTTGGCTCCGCCCTGAGGCGCGCCAGCACCGCGTGGAAACCGAACACCACCCGGGGCTCGCGCTCGCGCTTCACGCCGGCACGAAATCGATCTTGCGGCTATCCAGGTCCACGCGCACCAGCTTCACCTTCATGCGGTCGGCCAGCCGATAGCGTTTCTTCGTGCGCTCGCCCATCAGCATGTGGCGCGCGGCGTCGAACTCGAAGTAATCGCGCCCCAGCTCGGAGATGTGCACCAGGCCGTCCACGAAATACTCGTCCAGCGTGACGAACAGGCCGAACGGCGTCACCCCGGTGATGGCGCCCTCGAACACGCCGCCGACGTGGTCCTGCATGTAGTGGCACTTGAGCCAGCTCTCGACGTCGCGGCTGGCGTCATCCGCCCGGCGCTCGGTCTCCGAGCAGTGCCGCCCGAGCTCTGCCCAGTCCACGCCCTCGTAGCGGCGCCCGGCGAGCGCGGCCTTGATCCCGCGGTGGGTCAGCAGGTCCGGGTAGCGCCGGATCGGCGAGGTGAAATGCACGTAGGCATCGAAGGCGAGGCCGAAGTGGCCGAGATTCTCCGGGGTGTAAATCGCCTGCTTGAGCGAGCGCAGCAGGATCGTCTGCAGCAGCGCGAAATCGGGCCGCGCCTTGATGCGCTCGAGCAGCTGCGCGTAGTCCCTGGGTTTCGGCTTGTCGCCGCCAGGGAGCGAGAGCCCCAGCTCGGCGAGGAATTCGCGCAGCGCGCCGACCCGGTCCGGCGAGGGCACGTCGTGCACGCGGTACAGCGCCGGCTGGCCGCGCGCGGCGAGGAACTCGCCGGCACAGACGTTGGCCGCCAGCATGCACTCCTCGATCACGCGGTGCGCGTCGTTGCGCGACTCGGCGACGATGCGCTTGATCTTGCCGAGCGCGTCGAACTCCATCCTGGTTTCCACGGTGTCGAAATCGATCGCGCCGCGCACGCCGCGCGCCGCGTACAGCGCCTTGAACACTTCGTAGAGCGTGGCGAGGTTCGCCGGCGCCTTTGCGGAGGAGAGCTTCGACCACACCTCGGTGTAGGTGAGGCGCGCATGCGAACGGAACACCGCCGGGTAGAACTCGTAGCGCGCCACCGTCCCCGCCGGGGTGATGGCCATTTCGCACACCATCGCCAGCCGGTCCACTTCCGGGTTGAGCGAGCACAGACCGTTGGAGAGCTTCTCCGGCAGCATCGGGATCACGCGGCGCGGGAAATACACCGAAGTGCCGCGCGCGCGCGCATCCTGGTCCAGCGCGTCGCCGTCGCGCACGTAGTGGCTGACGTCGGCGATCGCCACCCAGAGGCGAAACCCCTTGCCCTCACGCACCGCGACTACGGCGTCGTCGAAGTCCTTCGCCGTCTCGCCGTCGATGGTGGCGAAATGCAGTTCGCGCAGGTCGCGACGGCCCTTGGCGTCCTCCTCGCGCACCGTGTCCGGATAGGCGCGCGCCTGCGCTTCGGCGCGCCTGGAGAATTCGTGCGGCAGGTCGAACTTGCGCAGCGCGATCTCGATCTCCATGCCGGGGTCGGCATAGTTGCCCAGCACCTCCGCGACGCGGCCGATCGGCCGCGCGTGCCTGGAGGGCTGCGCCACCAGCTCGACGGTCACCACCTGCCCTTGCCTGGCGCGCCCGGCATCCGCCGGCGGCACGACGATGTCCTGCGCGATGCGGCGGTCCTCGGGCACCAGGAGCAGCACGCCGTGCTCGCTGTGCAGCCGGCCGACGATGCGCCGGTTGACGCGCTCCAGCACCTCGAGGATTTCGCCCGCCGGGCGTTCGCGATGATCGATGCCGGTCACGCGCACGATCGCGCGGTCGCCGTGCAGCACCTGGCGCATTTCGGCGGCGGAAAGGTGGATGCGCGGCTCGCCGCCGTCGGGCACGAGAAAGCCGTGGCCGTCGGGATGGCCTTCGACGCGGCCGGTGAATTTGCCGAAAGCGGGAGGCGGCGCGCCGCGGCCGGGGCGCGGTGCGCCGCGGCCGGCGCGCGTTTCAGTGCGGCGTTTCTTTGACACGATTTTCCTCAGACACTAGAATTCGCCTCCCCTGCCGAGGTGGCGGAATTGGTAGACGCACTAGGTTCAGGTCCTAGCGGTGGCAACACTGTGGGGGTTCGAATCCCTTCCTCGGCACCACTCTCAATCAAACGGATGACGCAGGACGATGGTTTCGTCGCGCTCCGGGCCGGTGGAAATCAGGTCGATCGGCACGCCCGCGAGCGCCTCGATGCGCTTGAGATAGTCGCGCGCGGCATCTGGTAGCGCTGCGTAGGCGTTGATGCCGACCGTGCTCTCCTTCCAGCCGGGCAGCTCTTCGTAGACCGGTTCGCAACGCTCCAGTTCCTCGGCGCCCACCGGCAGGATTTCCGACAGCTCGCCCTCGATGCGGTAGCCGACGCAGATCTTCACGCTTTCCGCGCCGTCGAGCACGTCGAGCTTGGTGATGCAAAGGCCGGAGACGCCGTTCAGCTGGATCGAGCGCTTGAGCGCGGCCGCGTCGAACCAGCCGGTGCGGCGCGGCCTTCCCGTGGTGGCGCCGAATTCCTGGCCCCGCTGGCGCAACTGCTCGCCGACGTCGTCGGACAGCTCGGTCGGAAACGGCCCGCTGCCGACGCGCGTGGTGTAGGCCTTGGTGATGCCGAGCACATAGTGCAGGTGATGCGGGCCGATGCCGGCGCCGGCCGCAGCCGCGCCAGCGACGCAGTTCGAAGACGTCACGTACGGATAGGTGCCGTGATCGATGTCGAGCAGCGACCCCTGTGCGCCCTCGAACAACAGGTTCTTGCCGGCGCGGTTCGCGTGGTACAAGGCGCGCGGCACGTCGGCCACCAGCGGCTGCAGCCGCGGCGCCAGCGCCAGCGTCTCCTCCAGCGTGCGCTGGAAATCGACCGCCGGCTGGCGGTGATAGTTCACCAGCACGAAGTTGTGAAATTCGAGCAGTCCCTTCAATTTCTCGGCGAGGCGCGCCGGCTTGAACAGGTCCTGCACGCGGATGGCGCGCCGCGCGACCTTGTCCTCGTAGGCCGGGCCGATGCCGCGGCCGGTGGTGCCGATCTTGTGCTCGCCGCGAGCCGCCTCGCGCGCCGCGTCCAGCGCGGCGTGGTAGGGCAGGATCAGCTGGGAGGCCTCCGAAATGAGCAGCCGTGCCTCGACCCCGCGCACGCCCGCTGCCTCCAGCTCGTTCATCTCTTCCACCAGCGCCTGCGGCGACACCACCACGCCGTTGCCGATATAGCAGTCGACGTTGCCGCGCAGGATGCCCGAGGGGATCAGGTGCAGCACGGTCTTCTTCGTGCCGATCACCAGCGTGTGGCCGGCGTTGTGCCCGCCCTGGAAGCGCACCACCCCCTGCGCGCGGTCGGTCAGCCAGTCCACGATCTTGCCCTTGCCTTCGTCGCCCCACTGCGTGCCGATGACGACGACGTTGCGCGCGGCCTGCTTCACTTGCGCTTGCCCTTGCTGCCGGCCGCCGAGGCCAGGCTCCTGAGGTCGATGGAGAACCCGGTGGCCGGGCGCGCGCGGCCGAAGGCCTTGCCGACCTCGTCGTAGCGCCCGCCGCGGCCGACCGCGCCGGACACGCCGTCGCAATAGGCGTCGAACACCACGCCCGAATGGTAGTGATAGCCGCGCAACTCGGCGAGGTCGAAACTGGCCGGGATCGGGCAGGACCTGGCCAGGGCGCGCAGCGTGGCGAGCGCGCGCCTGAGCTCAGGATACGCGGGGAGCTTCTTCTGCGCCAATGCCAGCACCTCGACGCCGCCGTAGAGCTCGGGCAGCAGCAGCAGCGCGGCGCGCGTCTTCGCCTCCAGGTTCGTGCCCAGTGCGCGCAATGCCGGCACGTCCTTTCTCTGCAGGGCCTCGAACAGCTCCGCCTCGAGTCCGGCGCCGACCCTGGCGGCGCGCACGACCGAGCGGAATACGGCGACATGGCCGATGTCGATGCGCGCCTTCTTCACACGCGCGAGCTGCAGCGCGCGGCATAGCAGCCGCTGCACCTCGAGGTCGCTCTGCACCCCGGCGTGGCCGTAGATCTCGGCGCCGATCTGGATCGGCTCGCGCGTCGCCGCCGGCCCGGCGGGGCGCGTGTGCAGCACGCTCCCGCAGTAGCACAGGCGCGTGACGCCCTTGCGGTTGAGCAGGTGCGCGTCGATGCGCGCCACCTGCGGGGTGATATCGGCGCGCAGGCCCATCATGCGTCCGGAGAGCTGGTCCACCACCTTGAAAGTACGCACGTCCAGGTCGTGCCCCGTTCCCGTCAGCAGCGATTCGGTGTACTCGAGCAACGGCGGCATCACCAGTTCGTATCCCGCGCCGGCGAACAGGTCGAGGATCGCGCGGCGCAGTCGCTCGATGCGCGCCGCCTCGGCGGGCAGGATGTCCTCGACGTACTCGGGCAGGAGCCAGCGCATCAGCGCGCGAGGAGCAGCAGCAGCAGGCCGATCAGCATCGAAGTCAGGCCGAAGAAGCGCACCTGGCCGTCCGAGAGCTGCGTGATGCGGCGGAACGTGTCGCGCCAGAGGCTAGGCGCGAGGAAGGGAAGGACCCCCTCGATAATCAGCATCAGGGCGAAGGCGAGAAGGAACGTGGTCGCCATGGCGCGTCATTTCTTGCTGCCGCTTCTGCCGCTGGAGTCCTTCAGGAAACGGAAGAAGTCCGAATTGGGCTCGAGCAGCATCAGGTCGCTGCGCCCGCGGAAAGTCGAGCGGTAGGCTTCCATGCTGCGGTAGAAGGAATAGAACTCCGTATTCTGCTGGAAAGCCTGCGCGTAGGTGGCAGCGGCCGTGGCGTCGCCCTCGCCCTTGACGCGCTGCGCGTCGCGGTAGGCCTCGGCCAGGATCACCTCGCGCTGCCGGTCGGCGTCCGCGCGGATGCGCTCGGCTTCCGCCGAGCCGGTGGAGCGCAGCTCGTTGGCGATTCTCTTCCGCTCGGCCTCCATGCGCCGGTACACCGATTCGCTCACTTCCTGCGGCAGGTCGACGCGCTTCAGGCGCACGTCGACGATCTCGACGCCGATGCGGCGCAAATCCTTGTCGGCCTTCTCGCGCACCCGCCCCATCACCGCATCGCGCTCGCCGGACACGACGTCGTGCACGGTGCGCCCGCCGAATTCGTCGCGCAGCGCGCCGGAAATGGTCTGGCGCAGGCGGCGTGTCGCCTCCACTTCGTTGCCCTGCACCGAAACGAAATACAGCTTGACGTCGACGATGCGCCAGCGGATGAAGGAATCCACCAGCACCGGCCTGTTGCCCTGCGTGAGGAAGCGCAGCGGCTCGGCATCGTCATAGGCGAGGATGCGCATGTCAAACAGGCGCACGTTCTGGATCATCGGCCACTTGAAGTTCAGCCCGGGCCTGGTGACCACTTCCTTCACCTCGCCGAACTGGAACACGATCGCGTTCTGACGCTGGTCGACCGTGAACAGGATGCTGGAGACGACCAGCAGCAGCGCGACCAGGACGGCGACGACGGGAGCGATGGCTTTCATCTCAGCGCCCCCCCCGCTCGCGGTTGCGCAGGGCGTCGCGCTCGCGCGACCCGGCATCCGCCGGCAGCGCCGGCTCGGGCGCCGCGCGCTGCGAAGCCTGGGACTCGGACATGCCGGCCACTCCGCTTTGCTGCATCAGCTTGTCCAGCGGCAGGTACAGCAGGTTGCCGCTGCCCTTGGTATCGACGATGATCTTCGAGGTCGAGGACAGGATCTGCTGCAGCGTCTCGATGTAGATGCGTTCGCGGGTCACCGCCGGCGCCTTGACGTACTCCGCCAGCACCTGGCGGAAGCGCGAGGCCTCGCCCACGGCGTTGGCGATCACGCGTGCCTTGTAGCCGTCGGCCTCCTGCTTCAACCGCGCGGCCGTGCCGCCCGCCTTGGGGATCACGTCGTTGGCATAGGCCTGACCCTCGTTCTTCTGGCGCTCGAGGTCCTGCCCGGCCTTGACCGCGTCGTCGAACGCCGCCTGCACCTGCTCGGGCGGCTGCGCGTTCTGGATGGTCACGCGGCTGAGGTCGATCCCGGTCTTGTAGCCATTGAGAACCTGCTGCATCAGCACCTGCGCCTGGTTGGCGATGTTGTCCTGCGACTCGTACAGGATGGCGTCCATCCTGCTCTTGCCGATGATCTCGCGCATCGCCGCCTCGGCGGTCTGCATCGCCACTTCCTCGGGCCGGCGGTTGTTGAACAGCCAGTCCCTGGCGTTGGTGACCACGTACTGCACCGCGAACTGCAGGTCGACGATGTTTTCGTCGTCGGTCAGCATCAGCGCCTCTTTGAGCACCTTGGACTTCACGCTGTTGCGGTAGCCGACTTCGATCGTGCGCACCTGCGACAGGTTGACGATCTCGTGCGACTGGATCGGGTAGGGCATGCGCCAGCGCAGGCCGGGGGCGGTCTGGTCGGAAAACTTGCCGAAGGTGAGCACCACGCCGCTCGAGGCCGCGTCGACGATGTAAAACCCGCTCGCCAGCCATACGCCGAGCACCAGCGCCAGCAGCACGCCGGCGCCGCCGCCCAGCGCGCGCCCGGAAGGCGACGACGGCGGCGGATCGCCCGCGCCGCGGCGGCCGCCGAACAGCTCGTTCAGGCGGCGGTTGAAATTGCGCCAAAGCTCATCGAGGTCGGGCGGGCCTTGACGGCCACCCGGCCCGCGTCCGCCCTGGCGCCCCCAGTTCGGGTCGTTTAGCGACATTAAAGAGAGGTCAGTTCCGGAGTAGGGGTACGGTTCGGCCGCAACTGCGCGGCCTCGGCGATCGCGCCCCGCAAGTCGGCAAGGCCGGCGCCGGTGCGCGCGCTCACGAATACGCGGCGAATCCTACCATACTCGTCGCGCTCCACGCCCGGCGCCAGCCCGGAAACATCGGTCTTGTTCCAGGCCAGGATCTGCGGGGCCTCGCCGGCGCCGATCTCCTCCAGCACCTTGTCCACCTCGGCGGCCTGCTGCTCGCGCACGGGCGATGCGCTGTCCACCACGTGCACCAGCAGATCGGCGTGCACGGTTTCCTCGAGCGTGGCACGAAACGCGGCCACCAGGCCATGCGGCAGGTCGCGGATGAAGCCGACGGTGTCCGAGACGACGACGTTGCCCGCTTGCGCCAGCCAGACGCGGCGCGTCGTGGTGTCGAGCGTGGCGAACAGCTGGTCCGCCTCGTAGGCCTTGGCGTGGGCCAGCGCGTTGAACAGCGTGGATTTCCCGGCGTTGGTGTAGCCCACCAGCGACACCGACAGCACGTCGCCGCGCGCGCGCGCGCGGCGCTGCACGGTCCGTTGCTTGCGCAGCGTGTCCAGCTTGTCGCGCAGCACGCGTACGCGCTTGGAGATGTAGCGCCGGTCGAGTTCGAGCTGGGATTCGCCGGGACCGCCGACCTTGCCCAGGGCGCCGCGCTGGCGCTCGAGGTGGGTCCAGCCCCGCACCAGGCGCGTCGACTGGTGCTCCAGGCGCGCCAATTCCACCTGCAGCTTGCCTTCGTTGGTCTGCGCGCGCTGCGAGAATATCTCCAGGATCAGCCCGGTGCGGTCGATGACGCGGCACTTCAGCTCGGCCTCGAGGTTGCGTTCCTGCGCCGGCGACAGCGCATGGTTGAAGATCACGCAGCCGGCGTTGAGCGCCACCGCGGCCTGCCCGATTTCGGCCACCTTGCCGCTGCCGGCGTAGAACTTGGGATCGGGTCGCTGGCGCCGTCCGCGCACCTGCGCGTGGCGCCGGATGCCGGCGCTCCGGGCGAGGCGCAACAACTCTTCGGCGGCGTCCTCGGGGGCCGCCTCGCCGAAATCCAGGCTGACCAGCACCGCCGCCTGGTTGTCAGGCGCAGCCGCGGGGATCAAGCGTCCTTTTCTGGTTCGGCGCCGACACTGACGGCGCGCGATGGCACAACCGTGGAAATGGCGTGCTTGTAGACCATCTGCGTGACCGAATTGCGCAGCAGCACCACGTATTGATCGAAGGATTCGATCTGGCCCTGCAGCTTGATGCCGTTCACCAGGTAAATCGAAACGGGAACGTGTTCCTTGCGCAGGGCGTTCAGGAACGGGTCTTGCAGCAGCTGCCCCTTGTTGCTCATGTTATTGCCTCACTTGCGTGGGGTGGGTTGTTGCGCTGGCTGACACTCTAATTGATTCCGCAGGGGTTTTCTATACTGGCGTGGTGGGCGGCGTCACGTCGCCGCACTGCGCGCGGTGGCGCAGCGCGTGGTCCATCAACACGCAGGCGAGCATCGCCTCGGCGATCGGCGTGGCGCGGATGCCGACGCAGGGATCGTGGCGCCCCGCAGTCTCGACGGTGGTCGCCCTGCCCTCGATGTCGATCGTGCGGCGCGGCAAACGAATGCTGGACGTGGGCTTGAGCGCGATCGACACGGCGACATCCTGCCCGCTGGAAATCCCGCCGAGGATGCCGCCGTTGTTGTTGGAGAGGAAGCCCTGCGGCGTCATCTCGTCGCCGTGCTCGCTGCCTTTTTGCTCGATCGCGGCGAAGCCGGCACCGATCTCCACGCCCTTCACCGCGTTGATCGACATCAGCGCCGCGGCGATGTCGGCGTCCAGGCGTCCGTACACCGGCTCGCCCCAGCCAACCGGCACGCCCTGCGCCACCACGTTGATGCGCGCACCGCAGGAATCGCCGCTTTCGCGCAACCGGTCCATGAATTTTTCGAGCTCGGCGACCACGCCGGCATCCGGCGCGAAGAACGGGTTGGCGTTCACCGCCGCCCAATCCCTGAACGCAATCTTGCGCGACCCGAGCTGCGCGAGGTAGCCGCGCACCTTCACGCCGTAGCGCCCGGACAGCCACTTCTTCGCGATGGCGCCCGCAGCAACGCGCACCACCGTCTCGCGCGCCGATGCGCGGCCGCCGCCGCGCGCGTCGCGCATGCCGTATTTCTGCCAGTAGGTGTAATCAGCGTGCCCCGGCCGGAATTTCTGCGCAATCGCCGCGTAGTCCTTGGCGCGCTGGTCCTCGTTCCGGATGAGAAAACCGATCGGCGTGCCGGTGGTCTTGCCCTCGTAAAGGCCGGACAGAATCTCGACGGTGTCGGTTTCGCGCCGCTGCGTGACGTGGCGCGAGCTGCCGGGCTTGCGCCGGTCGAGCTCCGCCTGCAGGTCCGTCGCCGACAGCTCGAGTCCCGGCGGACAGCCGTCGACCACGCCGCCGTAGGCGGGCCCATGCGACTCGCCGAAGGAAGTGACGCAATACAACGTGCCGAAGGTGTTGCCGGACATGCGCAGGATTTTACACGCCGCCCTCGAAGCAGCGCCGCGCCGCCCAGGAGGAACTTCCTACGCGGGCCAATTCTTGATGTATCCCTTGAGCATCTTGTTCTCGAAGTCCTGCTCTTCGAGCACCGCCTTGGCGACATCGCGGAACGAGATCACGCCGAGGAGCTTGCCGTCCTGCACCACCGGCAGGTAGCGCGCGCCCGTATCGAGCATGGCGCGGCGCAAGTCGTTCACCTCCATGTCCGGGGTCGCTGTCACCGGGTCGCGCACCATGATGTCGGCGACGCGCACGTCGCCCAGGGCGCCATTGCGCTGCGCCAGCGCCTGCAGGATTTCGCGGAACGTGAGCACGCCCGCCATGCGCCCCTGGTCGAAGACGATGAGCGAACCGAGGTTTTGCTCCGACATCGTCTTGGCCGCGTCCGCGGCACGGCCGGAGGGCTCGATGGTCAGCAGCCGGTTGCCCTTGACCCGCAGGATCTCCTTGACTTGCATGACGACCTCCCGTGGCCGGAGCGCTCGTCAAATGGTAGACCAAACGAAAAGATAGGGACAGTCCTCCTTACCTTATCAGCATCGCCGCCAGCCCCAGCAGCATGCCCATGCTCACCACGTCGGTGGCCGTGGTGAGGAAAATGCTCGAGGCCGTCGCCGGGTCGAAGCCAAGGCGCTTGAGGATGAGTGGCACCATGGCGCCCGAGAGGCCGCTCGCCACACATGAGCCGACCATGGCGGCGAACACCACGAGCGCCAGCATGAGCGCATGCTGCGAATTCTGCCCGGACGCGGTGACATACATGCCGATCGCCGCCACCAGGCCGACACCGGCGCCATTGAGCAGGCCGAGGCCCGCCTCCTTGGAGACAAGCGCGCGCTCGGTCCCGGGCTTGAGCTCGCCGATGGTCATGCCGCGCAGCGTCACGGCAAGCGCCTGGCAGCCGGTGTTGCCGGACTGCCCGGCGAGCACCGGCAGGAACAGGGCCAGGATCACCAGGCGGTCCACCGTGTCCTGGAAGAAACCGACCACGGCCGCGGCGAGGAAAGCCGTGAGCAGGTTCAGCTGCAGCCACGGGTGGCGCATGAACAGGCTGCGTTGCCACGGCGTACCGAGGCGCTCCTCTTTCTCGACGCCGACCATGCTGCCGGGCTGCGCCGCGATGTCGAAGGCGCGTGCCTCGAACATGCTCTGCCCGCGCACGAGGCCGCGCAGGCGGTTCTCCGCATCCACCACCGGGTAGACCGGATAGTGGCGGTCAAGCACCTGCTTCATGGCGTTCTCGAGAACCGTCGGCGCGTTCAGCGCGAACACCTCGGTGAGCATCACGTCGCGCAGCGCCTTGGCGTGCTCGTTGAACAAGAGATCCCTCATGGTGACGATGCCCAGCAGCCGCTCGTCGTCGTCGAGCACGTAGATGTAGGTGATGAAAGCGGTCTTTACCAGCTCGTGCAGCGCCTCGATCGCCTGGCCCACCGTGGCCTGCGGCGGAAACGCGGCATACACCGGCTCCATCATGCGGCCGATGGTGCCCTCCGCATACAGCGCGTTGCGCTGCCACTGGCGCGCGAATTCGAGCGGCGCGGCGGCCATCGCGCGCTCGCGCGTCTCAGCGGGCAGCGCGGCAAAGATTTCCTGCCCGAAGCCCGCGCTCAGCCGGGTCAGGACGGCGGCGACCTCGGCGCCGCCGAAATGCGCCAGCTTCTGCGCCGCGCTGTGCGCCGATTGGAGCTTCAGCTCGGCGATGAGGCCCGTGGCCGAGCGCTGGATGGTGGGACGATCGATCGATTCCAAGACTGCCTCCCTTCGCGCCGGATGCCGAGCGCGCTTCGTGGGCACAAGTCTAAGCGAGCGCCGCGGAACTGCGCAAAAATTCCCGCCTTTCCCGGCCGTAATTTCGTATGCTGGGCTGACACCGTAAAAGGAGCACGCGCCATGGCGAAGTCGTCTCCGGATAATTCCCCGCAACAGAAAATCGGCCGGCTGCTCCTCGGCCCGCTGGAGGACGCGCTGGGCCTGATGCACCGATACCGGCAGACGGAAGACTTTCAGGACTACGTGGGCGCAAGGCTGCCGCTGGTGATTCCCGCCGCCCTGCTGCTGCTGGTGGCCGCGATCGCCTGCGCGATGACGCCCGTCATGCTGCTCGTGGGCACGCAGCCGGTGGCCTCGCTGGCGGGACTGCTGCTCGCGCCCGTGGTGCTCGCCGGCAGCCTGTTCGTCCTGGCTTACGTGTTCTTCGCGTGGCTGGAGGAACGCTCGCTGGCGCGATCCCTGGGCCATCGCACCGGGCCGGCGCCCGGCAGGCTCCGCAGCTGGCTCAAACGCAAGCTCGGCGCGGACCTGGGCAAGCCACCGCGCGTTCCCTGGTTGCTGGCGGGGCTGTTCCTGCTTCTGCCGCTGGCGATTCTCGCCTATCATGCGCCCGGCGTCGCGGTGCCGCTCCTCCTCCTGCTGGCGGCGATGCCGATTCTCTATGCGCGCCTGGAGCACTAAGCCTGGGCCAGCGGCTTGAGGTTCCCGAGCAGCGTCGGAATCAGCTCGGTCACCGTGGGGTGGATGTGCACCGCGCGCTGGATCGTGGTGTAGGGCTGCCTCGCATACATGACATCCAGCAGGGAATGCACGATTTCGTCGGCGTTCATGCCGAGCAAAGAGGCGCCAAGCAGCTGCTCCGACTGCGCATCCACCAGCACTTTCATGAATCCCTGCGTCTCTCCCGCCTCGCGCGCGCGCCCCACGCGCGCCATCTGCATCTTGCCGGCGAGCACGCGCCGGCCGCCGGCGCGTGCCTCGGTTTCGTTCATGCCCGCGCGCCCCAGCGGCGGGTCGATAAACAGCGCGTAGCACGGAATGCGGTCCGCGATGCGCCGCGCGTCGCCGTCGAACAGGTTGGCGGCGGCGATTTCGTAGTCGTTATAGGAGGTGTGCGTGAACGCGCCGCGCCCGTTGGCGTCGCCCAGCGCCCACACGCCTTGCACATTGGTGCGGCACGCCTCGTCCACCTCGATGTAGCCGCGGGCGTCGGTGTGGATGCCGGCCGCCTCCAACCCCAGGTCCTGCGTGTTCGGCAGCCGCCCCACCGCGAGCAGCACGTGGCTGCCCTCGGCAAGCGGCGCACCCTCCTTGCACGTCAGGCCGACCGCAATGCGTTTGCCCTTGCGCGACAGCGCCATGCACTCGGCGCCGGTGCGAATCTGCACGCCTTCGCGTTCCAGGATGGCGCGGATCTCCGCGGCGACGTCGTCGTCCTCGCGCGGCAGCAGCTTCGCGGCGCGCTCGACCACGGTGACCTTCGAGCCGAAGCGGCGGTACATCTGCGCGAACTCCAGGCCGATGTAGCTGCCGCCGATGATCAGCAGGTGCTCGGGCAGCGTGTCGAGCTCCATCAGGGTGCTGTTGGTGAGGAAGGGCACGTCCCTTACCCCCGGGATGTCGGGCACCAGCGCGCGGCAGCCGACGTTGATGAACACGCGCGGCGCTTCGAGCGGGCGCTCCCCCACCGACACGGCATGCGGCCCGGTGAACCGGGCGTGCCCGCGCAGCAGGCTGACGTTTTTCATGCCGGCGATCCAGTTGCCAAGCCCATCGCTGGATTGGCGCACCACCGCGTCCTTGCGCGACTTCACCGCCGGCATGTCCACGCGCACCTCGCCGCAGGAAAACCCGTACTCGGCCCCGCGCCGCGCCATGTGCGCAGCGCGCGCGCTCGCCACCATCGTCTTGGTCGGGATGCATCCGACATTGACGCAGGTGCCGCCGATCAGCTTGCGTTCGAGGAGCGCGGTCTTCAGGCCCTCGCGGTCCAGCCGCGCGCACAGGGCCGGCGCCGCCTGCCCGGTGCCGATCACGATGGCGTCATAGCGCTCAGTCATGGGAAACCTCTGTCCAGGTGGATGCCCGACACTATACTTCGCGGCATGCGAGCCGGCGCCGCGCTCTTCATCCTGCTCGCGGCGTCCGTGCCTCCCGCGCACGCGCAGGCCCCGCCCCGCCTCGAGCCCGGCGTGTCCCAGGAACTCGCGCGCTGGCGCGCCAGGCACTACCGCGACCCGCGCTACGCGCTGCAGCTGCGCCTCGACGAGCGCAAGGAGACCGCGGCGGGCCGGCTCGAATTGCGCGTGACGCTCGCGCGCCGCGTCGACCTGGTGCTCGACTGGCGCGGTGCGCCGGTGCGCGGCCTGAGCGTCAATGGCAGGCCCGCGCGGGCGCGCCACGAGAAGGAACACCTGATCATCCCCCGCGGGGCGCTGCAGCGCGGCGAGAACCTGGTGCGGCTCGAGTTCAGCGCGCCGGTCACGGTCGCGGGAAGCGCGCTCACGCGCTATCGCGATCGCGAGGACGGCGCGAGCTACGTCTATTCGCTGTTCGTGCCGGCGGACGCGAGCAGCGCCTTTCCGTGCTTTGACCAGCCGGACCTCAAGGCGCGCTTCTCGCTGGAGCTCGCCCTGCCGCCAGGCTGGCGCGCGGTGTCGAACGCGCCCGCGCTGGAAGACTCGCCGGGGCGCGCGCGCTTCGCCCCCACCGAGCCGATCTCGACTTACCTCTTTGCGTTCGCCGCCGGACCCTTCGAGACCGTCGTCCTGCCCGGCGAACCGGTGCGTCTGTACGTGCGCCGCTCGCAGCTGGAGCGCGCGCGCGAGCATGCGCCCGAGGTGCTGCGGCTCAACCGCGCTGCGCTGCGCTACTTCGAGAAGGAATTCGCCCGTGGCTACCCCTTCGCCAAGTACGACCTGGTGCTGATCCCCGAACTCGCCTACGGCGGGATGGAGCACGCCGGCGCCACATTCCTCAACGAGCAGGCGGTGCTGTTTTCCTTCGCGCCGAGCAACCCCGACCTGCTGCGCCGCGCCCGGCTCATTTTCCACGAGGCTTCGCACCAGTGGTTCGGCAATCTGGTCACCATGCGCTGGTTCGACGACCTGTGGCTGAAAGAAGGCTTTGCCAACTTCATGGCGACCAGGGCCGCCGCCGCGATCCTGCCCGAGCTCGAGCCCTGGAGCGCGTTCCACGCGCTCAAAACCAGCGCCTACCGCACTGACGCCACGCGCGGCACCACGCCGCTCAGGCAGCCGCTGGCGAATCTCTCGGCGGCCAAGTCCGCCTACGGTTCGATCGTGTACTCCAAGGGCCCCGCGTTCCTGCGCCAGGCCGAGTTCTACCTCGGCGAGGCGGCGTTCCGCCGCGCGCTGCGCGATTTTCTGCAGCGCCACGCCTGGGGCGCCGCGGACTGGGGCGACCTGGTGCGCGCCTTCGAGCGCGCGGCGCGGCGCGACCTCCAATCCTGGGCGGGCGCCTGGGTGCAGCAGCGCGGCCTGCCCGAGGTGACGCTGGGCTGGCAACAAGGCAGGTTGCTGCTGTCGCAAAAAGATGCGCTCGGCGAAGGTGGGATATGGCCGCAAAAGCTGGTGGTCGCGGCGGCGGGCGAGGACGGGCAGATCCGGACATCGGAGACCCGGTTCGAGGCGCGCCGCGTGCGCGTGGTCGGGCCGGCGGCGCATCCCTCGCAGCGCTGGCTGTACCCCAACGCCGGAGATTTCGGTTACGGGCGCTTCCTGCTCGATGCGCAGAGCCGCGCCGCGCTGCTGGCGGAACCGCGCGCCCTGCCCGACGGCCTGCTGCGCGCGCAGTTGGTCGAGGCGCTCTGGGAAAGCGTGCGCGATGCGCAGCTCGCGCCCGCGGCCTTCATCGATTTCGCGCTGGCGCTGGCGCCGGAGGAATCCGGCGACGTGATCCTGGCCGGTCTGCTGGCGCGCGTGGAAAGCGCGTTCCGGCGCTACCTGTCGGACGCGCAGCGCGACCGGTTGGCGCCGGGCCTGGAGCGCGTGCTGCTCGACGCGATGCTCGCCGAGGCGCCGCCGAGCCGCCGCATCCTGCTGCTGCGCGCCTATGCGGCGCTCGCCTGGTCGCCCGCGGCGCTGGCCGCCCTCAAGCAGATGCTCGAGGGTTCGCTTGCCATCCGGGGCGTGCAATTGCGCGTGCGCGACCGCTTCCAGCTCATCGCACGGCTGGTGCTGCGCGGTGACGCCGACGGCGCAAGGCTGCTCGCGCAACACGCCGGCGCCGAGCGCGGCGACGACGCGCGCCGCTATGCCTTTGCGGCGTCGGCGGCACTGCCCGATGCCGAGGCCAAGCGCCGCACCTTCGAGCGCTTCGCCGGCGACGCCGGGCTGCCGGAGAGCTGGGTCGAGGAGGCGCTCGCCCCTTTCAA
This sequence comes from uncultured Enterobacteriaceae bacterium, assembly GCA_964582155.1. Lineage (GTDB taxonomy): Bacteria > Pseudomonadota > Gammaproteobacteria > Burkholderiales > SG8-39 > JAABQT01. Next base: position 15,788 of record CAZOSA010000028.1, read on the forward strand.
CGCGCCGGAGCACGCGGCGTACACGCGCGCGCTGCTCGGCGCGGCGCTGGCCCGGCTGCCGGAACTCAAGCGCACGCGCAAGATCTTCTTCGTCGAGCACTGGCTGGCCGCATTCCTTGCCGGGCAGTCCGAGGCACAGGCGCTCGACGAGGTGCAGCGCTTCCTGGGCGGCGATCTCGACCAGGACCTGCGCCTGAAGGTGCTGGAAGCCGCCGACGGCCTGGAGCGCACGGTAAGGATACGCGCGCGCCACGCCGGCGGCGGCTGACAATGCCGCGGGATTGCGATTAGACTTCCCGCATGACCGCGCATGCCATCGCGGTAAGGCTCGCTGGCCGGCACGACGCGCAGGCGATCGCGCTGATGTCGCGCGACCTCGTGGAATCCGGCCTGGGCTGGAAATACGACGCCGCGCGCGTGCTGCGGTCGATCCGCCACCCGGAAACACTGATGCCGGTGGCCTGCGACCGCGGGCGCGTCGCCGGCTTCGCGATCATGGAGTTCGGCGAGGAACGCGCGCACCTGGTGCTGCTCGCGGTGCGCCCGGCGCACCGGCGCATGGGCATCGGCCGGCGGCTCGTCGAGTGGCTGGTGGAATCGGCGCGCACCGCCGGCATCGCCAGCCTGCACCTGGAACTGCGCAGCGGCAACGAAGCGGCGCGCGGCTTTTACCGCGCCCTGGGCTTCGACGAAACCATCGTCGTCCCGGGCTACTACCGCGGGCGCGAAGCGGCGCTGCGCATGATCCGCGTGCTGCGCGCCACGAGCCCTGCGCCTTACACCTGGCGACCGTCGTCCACGACCTGAATGCTTGACGATGAGCGAGTCTAGCGCGACTCTGCCC
>CAZOSA010000029.1:0-1171 GCA_964582155.1 uncultured Enterobacteriaceae bacterium
GAGGGCCCAGGCCGCCGCGAGCGAGCTGCCCGGGCGCACGCCCGATGCCTCGGCTGCCGCGTTGCAGACCAGGACCGAGCGGCTTTCGGTGACCGCCCAGGCCTGGAGCGCCGCGTCAGACGAGGCAAGGCCGCGCAGCCTGGCTTCGAGGGCGAGACGGGGAAAGCAAAGCGCCACCCACAGCATGCACGGGCCTCGGGATCGGGATGCGCAGCGGCGCGGCAAGGAGCGCGCCGCGGCGCTTGAAAACGCGCACGGCGAGTTGCCCGCCGTCAGGTTCGAGCGCCAGCCGCAGGGGGGCGGGCGAGGATTCCTGCGCCGCTTGCGGCGGCCGGAACAGCGCGACGATCGCTGTGCCTCCTTCCGCGGCCAGCGCAAGCCGCCTCAGCTCGGTATAGTTCGCGCGCGGCAGCCAGGCGAGGAGCGCCCGGCAGGCGCCGGCGCGCAGCACCTGCTCCGCCGCCCACAGCGCATCGCGCCTGCCCGGCGCCCTCACCACGGTCAGGGATTCAAGGCACAGGCCGGCTGCAGCCAGCGCCGGCGCATAAGGCAGGTACGGGGGCGCCAGCCAGGCGATGCGGCCCCCGGCGCGAGACAGCATGACGAGCGCGGGCAGCACGAGCTGCAGTTCGCCGATGCCTTCGCTGGAGCACAGGATCTCGCTCAGTGCGCCGGCGGGCCAGCCTCCCCCGGGCAACTCGCGATCGAGCATGGCAAAACCGGTCGGTACAACCTGCGCCACCGAGCGCGCCGGCGCCCCGCCGCGCCAGACGGGGTGACGATGGAGAATGGCATCGAGTGCCGTGGTCGGGGCTGCCATGGGGAATCCGCTCCAATACTGTACTTATATACAGTATCGAGGGCCAAGGCAAGCGCCCCGCAACGCCCTGCTGCGCTGCGCTCAGCGCCGCGCGCAGCGATACACGTCGAAAGTCTGCTTGCCGTCCTGGATGCCCGAGGCCGGCACGATGGCGTCGGCGCCCATGCCGGCGGCCGAATTCCTCGCGGTGACGTTGATGTTGGCCTGCACCGCGTCGCGATGCCGCGGCAGGAAACCGACTTCGTGGATCACGCCCGCGGTGATGCGGCCGAGGCTGGTGCAGGAGGTGACCGCGTCGGGCTTGACCAGCCGCACGCCGGCGCCGGCGTCCGTCAGGTTGAGCATGGCGCA
>CAZOSA010000029.1:1271-16439 GCA_964582155.1 uncultured Enterobacteriaceae bacterium
CGGGCTTGACCAGCCGCACGCCGGCGCCGGCGTCCGTCAGGTTGAGCATGGCGCAACCGCCCATGAACATCACCACCGGCAGAAGAACAGCAATTCGCTTGCGCATGGGAGCCCGCCTTTTCTGTGCATGTCAGTACGCGAATTTTACGGGATTTGGCCGCAGCCGCAGCCGGCGTTCAGGCGCCCGCCGCAGCCACCGCCATTGCCTGCGGGTTCCACCCGGCCAGCCAGCGCTCGAATTCCTCGGCCGGCAGCGGCTTGCTGAAGAGATAACCCTGGCCCATGTCGCAGCCCACGGAGCGCAGGAAGGCAAGTTGCTCGGCCGTCTCCACCCCCTCGGCCACCACATTGAGATCGAGGCTGTGCGCGATCGCGATGATGGCGCTCACGATGGCCGCGTCGTCCGGATCAGCACTGATGTCGCGCACGAACGACTGGTCGATCTTCAGCTGGTGGATCGCGAGGCGCTTCAGATAGCTCAGGCTCGAATAGCCGGTGCCGAAATCATCGATCGAGATGCGCACGCCCATGTCCCCGAGCGCCTGGAACCTGGCGTTTACCTCCTCCGAGTGGTGGATGATGACGCTCTCCGTGACCTCCAATTCGAGTCGCGGCGCGGGCATGCCGGTCTCGCGCAGGATGCGGCTCACGGTCTGCACGAATTTTTCATCCTGGAACTGCCTGGCGGAGCAGTTGACCGCCACCTGCAGCTGGGGATGCCCCGACGTCTGCCAGGCGCGCGCCTGCGCGCAGGCCTCGTGCAGCACCCGTTCGCCGATCGGCCCGATCAGGCCGGTTTCCTCCGCGGCCGCGATGAAATCGGAAGGCGCGACCATGCCGCGCCGCGGGTGACGCCAGCGCACCAGTGCTTCGAACCCGACGATGGCGCCTGTCTTCAGGTCAAGTTGCGGCTGGTAATGCAACGTGAACTCACCGCGCTCGAGCGCGTGGCGCAGATCGTTCTCCAGCTGCAGCCGCGCTTGCGCCGCCTCGTTCATCGCCTGCGTGAAGAACTGGAAATTGTTCCGGCCCGTCTGCTTGGCGTGATACATCGCGGTATCGGCGTTGCGCATCAGCGTTTCGACGTCCTCGCCGTCGTGCGGATAGGCGCAGATGCCGATGCTGGGCGTGACCGTCAGGGCGTGGCCGTCCAGCGTCACCGGTTCCGACAGCGCGTCGAGCACCTTCTGCGCCACGTGCCGCGCAGCCTCGGGGCGATCCAGGTCGCCGAGCAGGACGACGAATTCATCGCCGCCGAGGCGGGCGGTGGTGTCGGAGGCGCGCGAGCAGGCGAGCAGGCGCCTGGCGACCTCCTGCAGCAGCCGGTCGCCGATCGCGTGGCCAAGGGAATCGTTGACCGCCTTGAAGCGGTCGAGGTCGATGAACAGCAACGCGAGCACCTCGTTATTGCGCCGCGCCTGCGCGATCGCCTGGCCGACGCGATCGTGCAGCAGCGCGCGATTGGGCAGCTGGGTGAGCGTGTCGTGTTGCGCCATGTGGCGGATTTTTTCCTCGACCAGCTTCTTCTCGGTGATGTCGTGCCCGGTGCCGCGGTAGCCTTTGAATCCGCCCTGCTCGTCGAAAATCGGCCGCCCGCTCACGCTGATGGTGCGCAGGTTGCCGTGGAGGTCACTGCGCTGGTAGATGAAATCAAGAAATGGGCGCCGCGCCTCAAGCAAATTCCTGTGGGCCTGCCATTGCTCCTCGCTCACGCCGACGATCGGCGTCTCCCAACGGGTCTTGCCGATCTGCTGGGCGGCGTCCAGGGTGAACTCCTGCAGCTTGGACGACGTCTGGGTGAAGCGCAGGTTCGCGTCCTGTTCCCAGTACCAGTCCGAGGAGAGCTCCGTCAGGTCGCGAAAGCGCGTTTCGCTCGCCCGCAGCGCCGCTTCCGCGTCCTTCAGGCCGGTCACGTCGGTGATGGTGCCGATCAGTCCCGCGACAGTCCCGTCGGCGCTGCTGAAGGTCGCCTTGTTGTAGATGGTATGGCGCAAGCCGCCCTGCGCGGCCTCGATCGCGGCCTCGTAGGACTGGCTGCCCGGGCTGGAGAACAGCTCTTCGTCCTTGGCATGGTGCTTCCTGGCCAGCGCCTGGTCATGCGGATAGAGCTCGAACACGGACTTGCCGATGAACTGCGCGCGGGCAATGCCGAAGAATCGTTCCCACGCCCGGTTGACGCCGAGATAACGTCCTTGCGCGTCCTTGAAGAAAATGGGCTGCGGCACCGCTTCGATCAACTGCTGGATGAAGTCGAGCTGCTCGCGCAGCCCCTCGGCCGCGCTCGCGCTGGTCGCATGTTCGGCAAGCTGCAGTGCGCGGCTGCGCGCCCGCAATTGCGTCAGCGCCAGCCAGAACAGCAGCAGGCTGGTGAGCGTGCCGCCCAGCAGGATCACCTGCGGCAATTCCCCACCGACGCCGTACGACGGGGTGACGGGGGCACCGAACTCAAGCCGCCAGGTGCGCCCCGCCACATCGAGCGTGATCACCTGCGTCAGAGAGGGCCGCTCGCCTTGCTTTGCGGCCTTGTTCCCGGACGACCGCTCGCTGCCGAACACCAGGATGGGTCCGGCCGCCGGCGCGGCCATGCCCGAGAATCCGAGGTCGTGGATGACGAGGTCGAAATCGATGCCGAGCTGTCTGCCCAGGAAGCTGTCGACCAGGGCATCGACATTGATGGCGGACAGCACCACGCCCATGAAAGCGGCGCGGCGTTCCGCCACGCTATTGGCCGGCATGTCGCGGCGGTAAAGCGGCATGCGCAGCGCGACCGAGACCCGCTTGTGCGGATCGGCGGCGAGCAAGATCGGCCCGGACGCCGTTGCCTGGCCGCGGTCGCGCGCGTACTCCACTTCAGCGCGCCGCTGCGGTTCGGAATACAAGTCGAAGCCGAACCCTCCCTCGTTTCCCGCCAGCGGCTCGATATAGGTCACCACCATGTACTGGTCGCGGGCGCTGGCGGGCTTGATCGCGAAATCCGGGTAGCCGCGAGGCTTGAGGCTCCGGTCGCGACGCACGCTTTGCTCGAACTCGGCCTTCTGCGCTTGCGGCACGAGGCGCGCGAACGACACCAGCCGGACGCCGGGGAAGCGCTGCGCGATGCGGAAATCCTCCAGATAGCGCTGGAATTCATGCCGCTCAAGGTAGATGGAAGCATTGAACAAGCCCCGCAGCCCGATCAGCAGGTCGACGTTGTCCTGGATGCGCCGGTCCAGTGTTCCCACGGCTTGCGCCACCTGGTACTGAAACTTGACCTCGGCCTCGCTGCTGACTCGCTGCTCGGCGTAGCGCCAGGCGACGAGCGTGATCGCCAAGCCGACGACCAGCACGAGAAATGCCGGCCAGGAATGGCGCACGCGCCTGAATGCGCCTGCCAACAGGCTAGGGCTGCTTCCGGCTGCCATCCGCAGGATGGTACAGGAGGGGTTTGTCTCTAGACCAGCGCGGCGCGGCGCTTCTTCGCCGGGCGCGCCCTCCCGGGCGGCACCAGCGGCGACCAATAGCCGTTGGCCGCGAGCTCGCGCACCGACTCGGCGGTGAATTCGGCGAGCGGCGCATCGCCGCCGATCACGAACATCAGGATCGAGAACTTGCGCCTGGACCCGCGGGTCACGTTCATGAAGCGGCGCGAGACGCCCGGCGGGAACGAGATCACGTCGAGCGGCTTGAGCTCGACGTGCTCGATCCTGCCCCTGGGGTTCTCCCAGCTCGCGCGCCAAGTCCCGGTCATGGCGATGAAGGTCTCGTTCGTGTCGTGGTTGTGGAACATCGGCCCGCGCCCGGGGAGGGCGCGGCAGTAGCCCAGGTTGAAGCCTTCCGAGATCTTGATCGCCGCCAGGCGCGAAGCCTGATCCCCGACCGGCGAGGTGACGCCGCCCTGGTTCTCGTTGTCAGGCGGCTGGAAACCGATCACGTTGTAGAGAATCCGTTCGCAACCCGGGTAGCGGCTGTCGGGCAACCCGCCGTCGGAACCCTTCAGCTTGCCGAAGCGTGCGACGCGCTTGAGCATGTCCTTGCGCGAGACGCGGATGCGGGGCAGTGTTTCGCGATAGTCCATCAGATCCTCCTGCGTGAGGCGCCGCGCTTTCGACACGGTCGTGCCGCTAGCTTATCATCGGCCAAACAGGAAAAAGGAGGGCAATGTGAAGCTCGGCTACTTCACGATGCCGCTGCATCCGCCGCAGCGCGCCTACGTCGAGACGCTCAAGGAAGATCGCGAGGCGATCCTGCTCGCCGACCGCCTGGGCTTGTGCGAGGCCTTCGTCGGCGAGCACGTCACCGATGTTGCCGAATCGATCACCAGCTGCGCGGCGTTCCTTGCCAGCCTCGCGCACGACACGAAGAACATCAAGCTCGGCACCGGCACGCTCAATCTGGCGAACGGCCATCCGGCGCAGCTCGCCGCCACGGTATCGATGCTCGACAACCTTCTCGAGGGTCGCCTCATCGTCGGCATCAGCCCCGGCGGCCTGCCCTCGGACTGGGAAGCGTTCGAGACGATGGGCAAGGACCGCGCGGCGATGTTCCTCGAGTGCATCAACCACATGATCGGCATCTGGACGGGCGAGCCGCCTTACAACCTGCGCGGCCAGTTCTGGAACATCTCGACTGAAAAGACGATGCTCCTGGAAGTCGGCCAGGGCATGATCCCCAAGCCCTACCAGAAGCCGCACCCGCCGATTGTCGTCACCGCGGTCGAGCCTTTCTCGGGCGGCATCACCGAGGCGGCGAAGCGCGGCTGGGACCCGATCTCGGCGAATTTTCTGCTGCCCCAGTGGGTGAAGTCGCACTGGGGCAAGTACACCGAGGGCTGCGCCGCCGCCGGGCGCAAGGCCGACCCCGCGAACTGGCGCGTCGCCAAGACCGTGTTCGTCGCGGACGACGCGGCCACGGCGCGCGAATACGGCTACGGCGAGAAGAGCCCTTACCGCTTCTACTACAAGCAGCTGTTGCTCAAGCTGGTGCGCGCCGGGCGCATCAACCTGTTCAAGCCGACGAAAGACACGCCCGATGCCGAGGTGACGCTCGAGCGCGTGCTCGAGAGCCTGGTCATCGCCGGCACCCCCGGTCAGGTGGTCGAGGACCTGCTCGCGTTCCGCGAGTCCACCGGCGATTTCGGCACCCTGCTCTACTGCGGCATCGACTGGGCGGACGCGAAGCTCGCCCGCCGCTCGATGGAGCTGATGGCCGGGAAGGTGATGCCGGCGCTCAACCGCGCGATCGGCAGCCACGGACGATGACGCAAGGAAAACTGCCGCGCGAGCGCATCCCCTACTCGGCGATCGTCGACCGGCCGCCGCTCGAACTGCCGGGTGGCGCACGCATGGTGGTGTGGACCATCGTCAACGTCGAGGAATGGTCGATCGAGCGCAACATGCCGCGCACCGTGCTGCCGCCGCCGATGGGCCAGCCGCTGCAGCCCGACCTGCCGAACTGGGCATGGCATGAGTACGGCATGCGCGTGGGATTCTGGCGCTTCCTCGAGGCGCTCGCGCGCTACGGGGTGACGCCGACCATGGCGGTGAACGGCGCGGTGCTGAAGAGCTACCCGCGCGTCGCCGAGGCCGCGCTCGAGGCAGGCTGGGAGTTCATGGGCCACGGCTTCCACCAAAGGCCGATGCACCACGTCGAGGATCAGCGGCAGGCGATCCGCGACACCATCGCGGCCATCCGCGAATTCACCGGCAAAGCACCGCGCGGCTGGGAAAGTCCGGGACTCACGGAGACCTACGACACGATCGATATCCTGCACGAGGAGGGCATCGAGTACGTCGCCGACTGGGTGCTCGACGATCAACCGGTAAAGATCCGCACCTCGAAGGGCCACATCGTCTCGGTGCCCTACACGCTCGAAGTCAACGATATCCCGATGATGGCGCTGCAGCACCACGGCGCCGAGGAGATGCTCCGGCGCGGCGCCGCGCAGTTCGACCGGCTCTATGCCGAGAGCGAGGCGATCACGCGGGTGATGGCGATCAGCATCCACCCCTACATCACCGGTGTGGCGCACCGTATCGGCTGGCTGGAGCAGCTCTACGCGCACATCCGGTCCAAGCCCGGCGTGCTGCTGTGGACCGGCGAGCAGATCCTCGACTGGTACTGCATGCAGAACCCCTGAGCCGGGGCCGCGGACCAGGCCGACCGTATACACCGTGCGAGGATGCTAATACACTCTTGGCAAGGTCCCGCGCAGCAGACAAGAGGACGTTCCCGGAGAACACTTCAAAGGAGGGCTCGAAGATGGTCAATCCTCAATCATTTGTGCGCACCGCCGCCGCGGCCGCCGCGCTCGCAGTTGCGGCGGCATCGGGTACGCTCGTTTCATTCGCGGCGCAGGCCGCCGAGCCGCTCAAGATCGGCTTCAGCATGGCGCTCACCGGCGGCCTCGCCGGCGCCGGCAAGGGCGCGCTGATCGCGATGGAGATCTGGCGCGACGACGTGAACAAGAAGGGCGGCCTGCTCGGCCGGCAGGTCGAGTTCGTCTACTACGACGACGCCACCCAGCCGGCGAAGGTGCCGGGCATCTACACCAAGCTGCTCGAGGTGGACAAGGTGGACCTGGTGGTCTCGGGCTACGGCACCAACCTGATCGCGCCGGCGATGCCAATCGTGATGCGCAAGAAACTGGTGTTTCCCGCGCTGTTCGGGCTGGGGGCCAACGAGGAGTTCAAGTACGACCGCTACTTCCAGATCATGCCCGCCGGCCCCGAGCCCAAGACCGACTGGTCGAAGGGCTTCTTCGACCTCGCCATGGCGCAGAAACCGAAGCCCACGAAGGTGGCGATCGTCGCCGCGGACGCCGAGTTCGCGCTGAACGCCGCCGCGGGCGCGCGCGACAACGCGAAGAAGCTGCGCCTGAACATCGTGTACGACAAGACCTACCCGCCCGCGACCACGGACTTCACGCCCATCGTGCGCGCCATCCAGGCCACCAACCCCGACATCGTGTACGTCGGCTCCTACCCGCCCGATTCGGTGGGCATGGTGAAGGCGGCGAACGAGGTCGGCCTGAAGGCGAAGATGTTCGGCGGCGGCATGGTCGGCCTGCAGTTCGCGGCGATCCAGAAGAACCTCGGGCCGATGCTGAACGGCATCGTCAACTACGACTTCTGGGTGCCCGAGCCGACGCTCAACTTCCCCGGCATCGAGACCTTCCTGAAGAAATACCAGGAGAGGGCCAAGGGGCAGGGCGTCGATCCGCTCGGCCACTACCTGCCGCCTTGGGCCTACGCCTACCTCGAAGTGCTCGGCCAGTCGGTCGAGGCGACCAAGGGCCTCGACCAGGCCAGGCTCGCCGCGCACATGCGCAAGACCACGTTCGACACCGTGGTCGGCAAGGTGAAGTTCGGCAAGAACGGCGAGTGGGCGACGTCGCGCGCGCTGCAGGTCCAGTTCCGCGACGTGCAGCCGGACAACCTCGAGCAGTTCACGGGCCCGGGCAAGCGCGTCATCCTCTACCCGAAAGACTGGAAGTCGGGGGACATCGTCTACCCCTACAAACAGTAGCCCGCAGCCGGCCCGCGCGGCGGTGTTCACGCTCGATCTTTTCGCGAACGCCGTCGTCGCGGGAATCCTGCTCGGCGGCTTCTATGCCGCGGTGGCGATCGGGCTGGCGATCACCTTCGGCCAGCTCGACATCGTCAACATCGCCCACCCGGCGTTCGTCATCGTCGGGTCCTACACCGCCTGGATCATCAACACGCGTACCGGGCTCGACCCGGTGCTGGCCGGGATCCTCGTCACGCCGATCTTCTTTCTCGTCGGCGTGGCGGTGTACCGCATCTATTACGCGGCGTTCGAGCGCACCGGGCAGGAGTCGCTCAGCGGCCTGGCCTTCTTCTTTGGCCTGATGTTCATCATCGAGGTGTCGCTGATCCTCGTCTACGGGGTGGATTACCGCCTGGTGAACGCGAGCTACATCGGCGAAACCATAGAAATAGGCTTCGTCGGCATTCCCTTCCGCATGCTGGTCCCGTTCACCGTCGCCTGCGCGCTGACCGCCGGAGTTTGGCTGTACCTGTCGCGCACCTTCACCGGCCGCGCCATCCTCGCCGTCGCACAGGACCGGCTCGCGCTGCAGCTGATGGGCGCAGACCCGGTGCGCGTCAAGCAGTTCGCATTCGGCCTCGCCATCGCCACCACCGCGATCGCGGGCTCGCTGCTGATCATCATCGGTCCAGTCGAGCCTTCGGTCGGGCGCGTGTACATCGGCCGCGTATTCGCGATCGTCGTGCTTGCGGGCATGGGCAGTATCCCGGGGATGATGGTGGCGGCGCTGATCATTGGCGTGGTCGAGACTCTGGTGGGGACCTTCATGGGCCCCTCCTGGTCGCCCGCGGTGGCCTTCGGCGTCTTGCTCCTCACGCTCGCGGTCCGTCCCGCCGGGCTGTTCGGCAGGCAGTAGATGAAAATCAGCCGCTTCTGGATGATCGTGCTCGCCGTGTTCATCGCCGGACTGGTGTTCACCTCGGTGGTGAAGAACGAGTACTACTTCAACGCGGCCTACGTCGTGCTGCAAGGGCTGCTCATGGCGGTGGCCTGGAACGTCCTGGGCGGCTTTACCGGCTACGTGAATTTCGGCAGCGCCGGATTCTTCGCCGTCGGCGCCTACACCGCGATCGCCCTCGACAAAGCCTACGGGTTGCCCCTGCCCCTGCTGATCCTGGCCGCGGGCCTCGTGTGCGGGCTGATCGGCCTGGGCGTGGGCTACCTCACGCTGCGGTTGAAAGGCGTGTACTTCGCCATCGCCACGCTCGCCATGGCGATCGTGTTCGAGACGCTGGTGGTCAACTGGAGCTTCGTCGGCGGCGCCAGGGGCGCCTACATCCTCACACCGGACGAGCACCTGTGGTTCGACAGCTACATCCAGATGCTGTTCATGGTGATGCTGCTGCTCGCCCTGGCGGCGATCGCCGTGTCGCGCACCCTCAACTCCTCGCGTCTGGGCCGCGGCCTGGCTGCGATTCGCGACGACGAGGTAGCGGCCGAATGCTCCGGCGTGCCGACGCTGCGCCTGAAGCTGGTCTCGACCACCGTGATGGGGATCATGATGGGCGTCGCGGGGGCACCGTATCCGTTCTTCGTCACCTTCGTCGATCCGGTGTCGGCGTTCAATCTGTTCATCGCGGTGAACTCGATCGCCATGCCGATGATCGGCGGCACGGCGCACTGGATCGGGCCGATCGTCGGAGCGCTGCTGGTCGGGAGCATGCAGGAGATCATCACCGTCACCGTGTCCTCGGAGCTGAACGTCCTCATCGTCGGCGTGATGCTGGTGGTGTTCATCACGCTCGCACCGCAGGGCATCGTCGGGCTGGTGCAGAAGCACTGGGCGAGGCGCAAGCAGTGAGCGCGCCGGTCCTGCAGGTGAGCGGCCTCACCAAGCGCTTCGGCGGCTTCGTCGCGCTGCACGAGGTCGAGGTGCACGTCGGCGCGGGCGAGCGCCTCGGGCTGATCGGGCCGAACGGCTCGGGCAAGACCACGCTGATCAATTGCATCTCCGGGGCGCTGTACAACGACGCCGGCACCATCACCTTCGAGGGCCGCGACATCACCCGCATGCCGGCCCACCAGCGCGCGCGATTCGGCATCGCGCGCAGCTTCCAGATCCCCAAGCCGTTCAGGAGCATGACCGTGCTCGAGAACCTGCGCGTGCCGCTGGAGTACGCGGCGTGGTCGCGGGCCGAGCACCGGCATATCACGGACGAGGCGATGGCGCTGCTCGAGAGCATCGGCCTGAAACACTGCGCGCACCAGAACTCGGCCGGCCTGACGCAGGTCGACATGCGCAAGCTCGAGCTCGCCCGCGCGCTCGCCGCCAAGCCGCGGCTGCTGGTGTCGGACGAGGCGATGGCGGGGCTTTCCAGCTCCGAGGTGGACGAGATCCTGGAAATCCTGCTGGCGCTCAACCGACGCGGGGTCGCGGTGATCATGATCGAGCACGTGATGCGCGCGGTGATGCGCTTCTCGCAGCGTGTGGTGGTGCTCGATGCCGGCCAGAAGATCGCCGAGGGCACCCCCGACGAGATCGTCAACAATCCAGACGTCGAGAGGGCCTACCTTGGCGAATAGGCTCGTCGTCGAGGGCGTCGAGGCCGGCTACGGCGCGGTGCGCGTGCTGCATGGCGTGTCGATCAACGTCGAGGACGGCGAGTCGGTGGTGCTGCTCGGCTCGAACGGCAACGGCAAGAGCACTCTCATCAAGTGCATCATGGGCATGGTGCAGCCGAACGCCGGCAGCATCCATTTCGAGCGCGACGGCGAGACGATCGACCTGGTCGGCCGCAGCCCGCATGAGATCGTCGGCCTGGGGATTGCGCTGGTGCCCGAAGGCCGGCGCCTGTTCCCAGTGCTTTCGGTCGAGGAGAACCTGCTGCTCGGCGCCTATCGCAGCGATGCGCGCGCCAAGCTCGCCGCCAACCTGGCGTTCGTGTTCGAGGTGTTCCCGGCGCTCAGGGAGCGCCGCCGGCAGCTCGCCGGCAGCATGAGCGGCGGCGAGCAGCAGATGGTGGCCGTGGCGCGCGCGCTGATGTCCGAGCCGCGCATCCTGCTGGTGGACGAACCCTCGGTCGGCCTCGCCCCGATCCTGGTCAACCGCATGATCGCCAAGATCAAGGAACTCAAGGAGCGGCGCAACCTCACCGTCCTGATGGCCGAGCAGAATTTCAACCAGGCGATCAAAATCGCGGACCGTGGCTACATCATCGTCCACGGCGAGATCGCGTTCGAGGGCCGCAGCGCCGCCGAGTTGCGCGGCAACGACATGGTGAAGCGCTATTACCTCGGGCTCTGACGCAGTCTGAGTTCGATGTCGCGCAGACGTATTGCGTTATCCTTGGCCTGCGGCCCACCCGGCCGCTGGGGAGGAGACCCATCGTGAAGGCGGCTTCATTCGCATATGCAAAGCCTGCGTCATTGGGCGAGGCGCTCGCGCTCCTGGAGCGCCACGGCGATCGCGCCAGGCTGCTCGCCGGCGGTCAGAGCCTGATCGCGGCGCTCAACATGCGCCTCGCGGAGCCCGCGATCCTCATCGACCTGAACGCGCTTCCCGGCCTCGACGGCATCGAACTGCGCGGCGATCAGCTGGTCATCGGGGCGCTCGCCCGCCACCGCGCCATCGAGCGCTCGGACCTCGTGGCGCGGCACGCGCCGCTGCTCGCGCAGGCGGCTCCGCACATCGCGCACGTCGCGATCCGCAACGCCGGCACCTTCGGCGGTTCGCTCGCCATGGCCGATCCGGCCGCCGAATGGCCCGCCTGCTGCGTCGCGCTCGAGGCACGAATCGTCGTCGCCTCCCCAAAAGGCCAGCGCCGCGTTCCAGCGGCCCGGTTCTTCAAGTCACTCTACACCACGGCGCTCGCGCCAGGAGAGATCATTACCTCGGTCGAGATTCCACTTGGCGGCGAGGAGCGCCGCAGCGCGTTTCTCGAATTGGTGCGGCGGCGCGGCGACTACGCGATCGTCGGCCTCGCAGCGGTGGCGCAGCGCAGCCGCGACGCGCTGTCGCGGCTGCGACTGGTCTACCTCGGTGTCGGCGACGCGCCAGTGCCGGCAGCAAGCGCCATGGCGGCGCTCGAAGGAAAGCGCGCGACGCCCGCTATGATCGCCGTGGCACAGGCGGCGCTGCAGCAGGACCTCGCGCCGGCGGCCGACCTGTACCACTCGGCCGCCGCGAAACTGCATTTGGCGCGCGTGCTGCTGGGTCGCGCGATCGCGGCGCTCGCGGGCTGAGGCGGGAGGACCGGCACTTGGACGAGTTCTTCGAAGCGACCATCACCGTGAACGGCACGCCGGTGACGCGGCGCGTGCAGCCGCGCCAGCACCTGATCGACTTCCTGCGCGAGGAGCTGGGCCTGACCGGCTCGCACACGGCGTGCGAGCACGGCGTATGCGGCGCGTGCACGGTGCGCGTCGATGGCAAAATCCGGCGCGGTTGCCTGACGCTTGCGGTGCAGGCGCACGGCCGTTCGGTCGACACAGTCGAGGGACTGACCGACAACGGCGAGCTGCGCGCGCTGCAGCAGGCGTTCCACGAGCGCAACGCGCTGCAATGCGGTTTCTGCACCCCTGGCATGCTGCTTACCGCGCAGGAACTCGTCGCCACCTGTCCGGAGGCGACGCGCGAGGAGATTCGCGAATTCATGTCGGGCAACCTGTGCCGCTGCACCGGTTACCAGGCGATCGTCGACGCAATCGAGGATGTGATCTCCACGCGCCGCAAGGGAGTGCGCGCATGAACGACCGCACCGACCTCGAGCGGCTCGCGCCGGCGCCGGACGCCGAGAAGCCTGAGGCGCCGGCGAAGGCCAAGGCTTGGAGCGGCTACATCGGCCAGAGCGTGCCGCGCGCCGGCGCCAGGCGTCTGCTCCAGGGACGCGGCACCTACACCGACGACCTCAAGCTGCCGCGGCTAGCGCACGTGGTGTTCTTCCGCAGCCCCTACGCGCACGCCCGCATCCGCAAGCTCGACCTGACGAAAGCGGCGCGCCAGCCGGGCGTGCTCGCCGCCTTCGACGGGCGCGCCATCGCCGAGTACTGCACGCCCTGGGTGGCGGTACTCGGGCACCTGAAGGGCATCAAGTCGCCGCCGCAGCATGCCGTGGCCATTGAGCGCGCCTGCTGGCAGGGGGAGGCGGTGGCGGCGATCGTCGCCGAGAGCCGTGCGCAGGGCGAGGACGCGCTTGCCTGCGTCGAGGCGCAGTGGGAAGAGCTGCCGGTGGTCACCGACATGGAGGATGCGCTTTCCAACCGCTATGTCATCCACCCCGACCTCGGCGACAACATCTGTTTCAAGCGCGATTTCGTCACTGAAGGCTTCGAAGATGCCTTTGCCAAGGCGGACGTGGTGGTCGAGGAGACCTACGGCTTCGGCCGCCACACCGGTGTGACGCTGGAAGGGCGCGCGATCCTCGCGGACTACAACGCCGGCGAGCACAGCCTGACCGTGTACCAGGCGACGCAGGCGCCGCACATGATGCAGGACATCTTTTCGCGCCACCTCAACATCCCCGAGGCGAACGTGCGCGTGATCTGCAAGGACGTCGGCGGCTCCTTCGGCATCAAGGTGCACGTCTACCCCGACGAGATGGCAACCGCGGCGATCTCGGTGATGCTGCGCCGGCCGGTGAAGTTTCTCGCGGACCGGCTCGAGTCGTTCCTCACCGACATCCACGCGCGCGAGCACAAGGCGAAAGTGCGCCTGGCCTGCACCAAGGACGGCAAGATCATCGGCTTCGATCTGGACGACCTCACCGGCATCGGCCCTTACTCGGTGTACCCGCGCACCAGCGGCATCGAGGGCAACCAGGTGGTGAACCTCACCGGCGGCCCCTACACGCATAAGAACTATCGCGCGCGGCTTAACGTGGTATTCACAAACAAGAACGTCACCTGCCAGTACCGCGCGGTCGGCCACCCGATTGCAGTGGCGCTCACCGAGGGCATCGTCGACCTGGCGGCTCAGAAGCTGGACATCGATCCAGCGGAGTTCCGGCGCCGCAACCTGATCCCGGACGACGCCTACCCGTACACCTTTCCCTCCGGGCTGAAATTCGAGCGGCTCTCGCACCACCAGTGCCTCGACAAGCTGCTGGAGCTGATGGACTACAAAGGCCTGCGCGCAGAACAGCGCGCTCTGCGCGACAAAAAGGTCTACCGCGGCATCGGCCTGGCGGCGATGATCGAAGTGACCAACCCGTCTCCGGCGTTTTACGGCGTTGGCGGAGCGCGCATCTCGGCGCAGGACGGCGCCACAGTGCGGCTCGAACCGACCGGCATGGTGACCTGCCTGGTGAGCGTCACCGAGCAGGGCCAGGGCACCGAAGGCATCTTCGCGCAGATCTGCGCCACTGCGGTCGGTGTGTCGATCGACAAGGTGCGCGTAATCACCGGCGACACCGGTACCACGCCTTACGGCGGCGGCACCTGGGCCTCGCGCGGCGCCGGCATCGGCGGCGAAGCGCTGCTGCAGGCGGGTAAGGCGCTACGCGCCAACATCCTCGAGCTCGCGGCTGCGGTGCTGACGGTCGACCAGAACGCGCTCGACGTGAGCGCCGACGCAGTACGCGACAAGGCCACCGGCGAGGCGAAACTACCCCTCGCCGAGGTCGGGCGCGTCGGCTACTTCCGTCCTGACACGCTGCCGCTCAAATTCCAACCCGAGCTCACGGTGACGCGCCACTACACGCCGCGCGAGTACGGATTCACCTTCACCAACGGCATCCAGGCTTCGTACGTCGAGCTCGACCCTGACACGGGCTTCATCAAGCTGCTCAAGCACTGGTGCGTCGAGGATTGCGGCACCGTGATCAACCCGATGCTGGTCGACGAGCAGATCCGCGGCGGCGTGGTGCAGGGGCTCGGCGGCGCGATGCTGGAGGAGTGTCTCTACAGCCCTGAGGGGCAACTGCTCAACGGCTCGCTCGCTGATTACCTCGTGCCGATGAGCGCCGACACGCCCGACATCGTAGTGGCGCACGTCAGCACGCCCACCCGGCAGTCAGAACTTGGCGCCAAGGGCGTCGGCGAAGCCGGCACCGCCGGGGCGCCGGGGGCGGTGATGAACGCGATCAACGATGCACTCGTGCCCTTCGGCACGCGCGTGACCGTGCAGCCGTTCACGCCGGAGCGCATACTGAGGGCTCTCGGCAAGATCTAGCGGGCGGCTCGCATTCCGCAGCACGCGCGCAAAAAAAAGCCCGGCGCTCTTTCGAGCCCGGGCTTTTTCGTACCAGCAAATGGCCTGGCGGTGACCTACTTTCGCGTGCGAATGCACACTATCATCGGCGCAAACCCGTTTCACGGTCCTGTTCGGGATGGGAAGGCGTGGGTCCAGGCTGCTATTGCCGCCAGATTGACTTGGGGCTCGCCCCTCGAGCGGGAATACCCGCCTTCGGCGCGCGCCGCGATCCGGAAGTGAAGTGAAGCCTGGGTGAGAGATTGCGCCAAGCGCGCCTAGAGCCGCTCGCAGTGCTCACGGTTATAGGGTCAAGCCACACGGGCAATTAGTACAGGTTAGCTCAAGGCCTTACGGCCCTTGCACACCCTGCCTATCAACGTCCTGGTCTAGGACGACCCTTCAGGGAGGTTAAACCCCCGGGAAGTCTCATCTTGAGGCAAGTTTCCCGCTTAGATGCTTTCAGCGGTTATCTCTTCCGCACATAGCTACCCGGC
>CAZOSA010000030.1:0-16400 GCA_964582155.1 uncultured Enterobacteriaceae bacterium
GATCGCAGCCAGCGCCTTCTCTGGAAAGGCGCGCTGCGAAGAGAACAGGTGCCGCCCGATGCGCTTCAGGTCCATCGCTACCAGCGCCCCGAGGCGCCGCCTCCTCCGAAGCCACCGCCGCCGCCGCGGAATCCTCCGCCGCCAAAGCCGCCGCCCCGCCCCAAACCGCCGCCGCCGAAGCCTCCGGGGAATCCGCCGCTGTACCCGCGGCCGGCACCGCCGCCAACGAGCGTGAAGATGAACGCGAGGATGCCCGCCAGCACCGCGATCGATACCGCGCCGACCAGAAACCAGGCCACGGCGCCCACTGCGCCGCCCGTGGCGACGGAACCAACGGACTTGCCGAGCATGCGGCGCAGCAGGCCACCGACCACCATGGCCAGAATGAGCAGTATCGGCAGCGATTGCCCGATGCTGCCGCCCACTTGCGGCACGGGACTCGCCGGCTCGGGCAAAGGCTCGCCGTCGATGACGCGGACCATGCGGTCGACGCCGGCATTGATGCCGCCGTAGAAGTCGCCCTCGCGAAAGCGCGGCGCGATCACCTCGCGGATGATGCGATTCGCGGTGGCGTCGTTCAGCGCGCCCTCCAGGCCGTAGCCCACCTCGATGCGCAGCGCGCGGTCGTTCTTGGCGACGACGAGGATCGCGCCGTCATCGACATTCTTGCGGCCGATTTTCCACTGTTCGGCAACGCGCAGCGCGTACTGCTCGATCGCCTCGGGCGCGCTCGTCGGCACCATCAGCACCGCAACCTGGCTGCCTTTGCGCGCCTCGAACGACTGCAGCATCTGCTCGAGCGATGCCGTCTGCTCCCTGGTCAGCGTGCCGGTCAGGTCGGTGACCCGGGCCGCGAGTTGCGGAACGGCGACCTGCGCCCACGCCGGGAGCGCGAGCAGCAGGAGCAGCAGCGCCCGCATCACTTGCCCTTCTGGCCGAAGTCGACTTTGGGCGCCTTGGAGATGTCGCGCTCGTTCTCGACGCTGAAGTTGGGCTTGGTCTTGTAGCCGAAGGCCATCGCGGTCAGGTTGGACGGGAATTGCCGCACCGTCACGTTGTAGCCCTCCACCGCCTTGATGTAGCGGTTGCGCGCGACCGCAATGCGGTTCTCGGTGCCCTCGAGCTGCGCCTGCAGATCGCGGAAATTGGCGTCCGACTTGAGCTGCGGATAGTTCTCCGCCACCACGAGCAGCCGCGACAGCGCGCCCGACAACTCGCCCTGCGCCTGCTGAAAGCGCGCGAAAGCCTCCGGGTTGTTCACCAGCTCGGGCGTCGCCTGGATCGAACCCACGCGCGCGCGCGCCTCGGTGACGCGGGTGAACACCTCCAACTCCTGCTTGGCAAAGGCCTTCACCGTTTCCACCAGGTTGGGCACCAGGTCCGCGCGGCGCTGGTACTGGTTGAGCACTTCGGACCACGCTGCCTTCACCTGCTCGTCGGTGCTTTGCAGCGTGTTGTAGCCGCAGCCGGACAGGAAGAGCATCGCCGTGGCGAGGAGGGCCAGCCCGGGTCCGGGCACTCTGATTTCCAGCTTCATCCTGTTTCTCCTTTGAGACCGATCATAGACAGCAAAGTCGCGGCAATCATTCCCTATGCTGCGCAATTTAGCGCTGGCGCTGAATTTCCGTCACCGTGAACCTGCCGTTAAGAATCTCGACCTGGAACTTTACCCGATCTCCGGCCTTCACCTTGTCGAGGAGGGCCGCGTCCTTGACCTCGAATGCCATGGTCATCGGCGGCATGTCGAACCCGTTGAGGGGGCCGTGCCGGATGATGATTTCCCTGGCCGGCTTGTCGACGCTTCTCACCACGCCCTCATTGGGTCCGGACTGGGCGAAGACCACCGGGGCGGCGGCAAACAGCAGCGCTGCAAGGTCTGCACGTTTCATTTACCTCTCCTTTGCGTCGACAAGATCGATCGGCGCCTCATCAGATAGTAAGCCGCCGGAATGACGAACATCGAGAGCAGCGGGGCGGTGATCATGCCGCCGATCATGGGTGCGGCAATGCGCTGCATCACCTCGGCCCCGGTGCCCGCGCTCCACATGATGGGCACCAGGCCCGCGATGATCACAGCCACGGTCATCGCCACGGGTCGCACGCGCAGCACGGCGCCCTCGTACATGGCCTGCTCGAGCCCCGCTCGGTCGAGCGGGACTCCCGCCGCCAGCCGGCGTTCCACCGCCTGCTTGAGGAACAGCGTCATGACCACGCCGATCTCGGCCGCCACGCCCGCGAGCGCGATGAAGCCGACCACGCCGGCGACCGAAAGGTTGTGCCCGAGCAGGTAGATGTACCAAAAGCCGCCGACCAGCGACAACGGCAGCGACACCATGATGAGGAGCGCCTCGCCGAAGCTGCGGAACGTGAGGTAGAGCAGCACCAGAATGATGAGCAGCACGAAGGGCACGACCAGGGTCAGGCGGGTCTTCGCGCGCTCGAGGTACTCGAACTGGCCCGACCAGGCGAGCGACACGCCGGGCGGCAGCGTGACCTGCGCGGCCACCGCGCGCTGCGCGTCCGCCACCACCGAGCCGAGGTCGCGGCCGCGGATGTCGACGTAGATCCAGCCCGAGAGCCGCGCGTTTTCCGACCGCAGCATCGGCGGGCCGTCGGCCACCACCAATTCGGCCACCGCCGAGAGCGGAATCTGCGCTCCGCGCTCGGTGACGATCGGAAGCTGTCGGAGTTTCTCCACCGAGTCGCGCGTTTCGCGCGGGTAACGCACGTTGATCGGGAAGCGGCTGCGGCCCTCGATCGTCTCGCCGATGTTCTCGCCGCCGATCGCCGCCGACACCACCGACTGCACGTCGGCGATGCTGAGCCCGACGCGCGCCGCGGCGTGCCGGTCGATGCGCACCTCGATATAGCGCCCGCCGGCGACCCGCTCGGCGAGCGCCGAGGACACGCCGGGCACCTCCTTCACCGCGCGCTCGATGGCGAACGCTACGCGCTCGATTTCTCCGAGATCGTTGCCGGAAACCTTGATGCCGAGCGGGCTCTTGATGCCGGTCGCCAGCATGTCGATGCGGTTGCGGATCGGCGGGATCCAGATATTGGCAAGCCCGGGCAGCCGCACGACGCGGTCCAGCTCCTCGACCAGCTTCTCCGGTGTCATGCCGGGCCGCCATTCGGATTGCGGCTTGAGCTGAATCACCGTCTCCACCATCTCGAGCGGTGCCGGGTCGGTCGCGGTCTCGGCGCGGCCGATCTTGCCGAAGACTGTCTTCACCTCCGGCACGGTGGCGATCAGCTTGTCGGTCTGCTGCAGGATCTGCGCCGCTTTCCCCGGCGACAGGCCGGGAAGCGCCGAGGGCATGTAAAGGAGGTCGCCCTCGAAGAGCGGCGGCAGAAATTCGGTGCCCACGCGCTGGATCGGCAGCAACGCCGAAAGCGCGAGGAGCGCGGCGATGCCGAGGACGAGCCAGGGCGCGCGCAGCACCGCCGCGAGCAGCGGCCGGTAGCCTGCGATCAACCAGCGATTCAGCGGGTTTTTCATCTCCCGGGGAATGCGACCGCGGATGAGATACCCCATCAGCACCGGCACCAGGGTCACCGACAGTCCCGCGGCAGCCGCCATCGCGTATGTCTTGGTGTAGGCGAGCGGCGAGAATAGCTTGCCCTCCTGGGCTTCGAGCGCGAACACCGGCACGAACGAGAGCGTAATCACGAGCAGCGCGAAAAACAGCGCCGGCCCGACTTCGGCGGCCGCGTCGGCAACCAGGTTCCAGCGCGCCTCGCCTTCGAGCCGCGCGCCGGGATTCGCCTGGTTCCAGGCTTCGAGCTTCTTGTGCGTATTCTCGATCATCACGATCGTCGCATCCACCATCGCACCGACGGCGATGGCGATGCCGCCGAGCGACATGATGTTGGCGTTGACGCCCTGGTAATACATGACGATGAACGCGATCAGCACGCCGAGCGGCAGCGTGACAATGGCAACCAGCGAACTGCGCAGGTGGATCAGGAACGCAAGGCAGACCAGCGCGACAACGATGAATTCCTCGAGCAGCTTCTCGGCGAGGTGCCGCACGGAGCGTTCGATCAGGCCCGAGCGGTCGTAGGTCTCGACCACCTCGACGCCCGCGGGCAGGCTCGCCTTCAGCTTGCCGATCTTCGCCTTCACCGCACCGATGGTCGCGAGCGCGTTCTTGCCGTGGCGCATGATCACGATACCGCCCGCCACCTCGCCCTCGCCGTCGAGCTCGGCGATACCGCGGCGCATCTCGGGGCCGACCTGGATGCGCGCAACGTCCTTCAGCATCACCGGCGTGCCCGACTCGGAAGTCATGACCGGGATGGCGGCGAAGTCATCGAGCGTCTTGAGATACCCGCTCGCCCTCACCATGTATTCGGCTTCGCCCAGCTCGAGGATCGAGCCGCCGGTCTCGCGGTTCGAGGCCTTTACCGCGGCGATCACCTTCGAGTGCGAGATGCCGTAGGCGCGCAGGCGCTCGGGATAGAGCACGATCTGGTACTGCCTCACCATGCCGCCGACCGACGCCACCTCGGCGACGTCGGGGATGGACTTCAGCTCGTACTTGAGGAACCAGTCCTGCAGCGCGCGCAGCTGGCCGAGATCGTGGCGGCCGCTGCGGTCGACAAGCGCATACTGATAAATCCAGCCGACCCCGGTCGCATCCGGACCCAATGCAGGCTTCGCTTCAGCGGGCAGGCGCGATTGCACCTGGTTCAGATACTCGAGCACCCGCGAGCGCGCCCAGTACGGGTCGGTGCCGTCCTCGAACAGCACGTAGACGAACGAGTCGCCGAACATCGAGTAGCCGCGCACCGTCTTCGCGCCCGGCACCGACATCATGGTGGTGGCGAGCGGATAGGTGATCTGGTCCTCGACGATCTGCGGCGCCTGCCCGGGGAAGGGCGTCCTGATGATCACCTGCGTGTCGGAAAGATCGGGGATCGCGTCGAGCGGCGTTCTCAGCAGCGACGCCACGCCCCAGGCCGCGACCAGCACGGTCGCCATCAGCACCAGGAAACGGTTGGCGATCGACCAGCGGATCAGCGCGGCGATCATGGCTTCGGCCCGATTTTCGTGATCAGGTAGTTGCCCTCGCTGTCCGGCCTGGCGCGCAACTCGAATTCGACTGCATCGCCCTGCTTGAGCTGCGCGAGCTGTCGCTTGTCCTCGACCAGGAAGCCCATCTTCATCTGCGGCCACTGCATCGACGGGATTGCTTCGTGATCGAGCTCGACGCGCCCGCTTGCGGCGTCCAGTTCCGACACCGTGCCGCGCCCTCTATGGACCTCCTGCACGCTCTCGAGCCGCGCGACGGTTGCCGAGAGGCTTGCTTCCGAATCAATCAGGAACTGGCCGGAGAGGACCACCTTCTCGCCGGCGGCAAGGCCCTTGCGGATCTCCGACTGGCCGCCCGATTCGAAACCGACTTCGATGTCCGCGGCGCGGAACCGCCCTTCGCCGAGCGCGACGATCACGACGTTGCGCGTGCCGGTGCGGATCACCGCCTCGCTCGGCACCAGCACCGATTCGCGCCTGGCTTCCTGGCTGAAGGCGATGGTCGCGTACATGCCCGGCTTCAGGACGCCGCCCGGGTTGGCAAGCTCGATCCTGGTGCGCACGGTGCGCGTCGCAGCGCTGACCTCGGGCAGGAGCGCGCCGACCCTCCCCTCGAAGACACGGCCGGGGTAGGCCTGAACACGTGCTTCGACCGGGGCGCCTGGCGTCACCCACGCGGCCTGCGCTTCCGGCACCTCGGCGTTCACCCACACGGTCGAGAGATCGACGATGCGAAACAGCGTCATTCCCGGCATCACGGTCGCTCCCTCGCGCACGCCGAGCTCGGCGATGACGCCGGAGATTGGCGCCGTCAGCGTGAAGCGCGCCCTCACCCGGCCCTGGCGCTCGACCGCCGCGACCTGCGCTTCGCTCATGCCGAGAAGCATCAGGCGCTGGCGCGCGGCCTGCGCGAGTTCGCTGGAACCGCTTTTCCTGAGTAAGAGGTATTCTTCCTGCGCTCCGGCCCATTCCGGAAAAAGGATCTCAACGAGGGGAGCACCTTTCGCCACCGGATCGAGCGGCGCGCGCGCATGCAGCTTCTCGACAAAACCGGCGGCCCGGGCCTGCAACTGCACCACGCCGCGCTCGTTGAAGGCGACCGTGCCGACCGCCTCGAAGCGCTGCTCGATCGAATCGTTCTTCGCTTCCGTGGTGCGCACGCCGAGGTTCTGCACCATCTGCGGGCTGATCGACACCGTGCCGGCCTCGGCTGCCTCGCCTGCATACTTCGCCACGAGCTGCATGTCCATGAAGGGAGACTTGCCAGGCTTGTCGAACCTCTGCTGCGGGTACATCGGGTCGTACCAGTACAGGACCCGCTTGTCCGAGCCTTCCTGCACCGGTGCGAGCGTAGCCGTCGCACTCATCAGACGGTGATGCGCAAAGCGATAGCCGCCGTAGGCTCCGGCGGCGAGCACGACTGCTGCAACAATACTTAACGCGAGCTTGCTCATCGGTGGCTTTCCTGCGGATAGAGGTAATTCAGGTTCGCCCAGGCCTTGCCGCGCTCGGCGAGCGCCTGGACAAGGCCCAGTTCCGTTTCGGTCGCCGCGCGCTCGGCCTCGAGCACCGGCCCGAGTTCGCCGCGAGCGCCCCGGTAGGCGGCAGCCGCAGCCGATACGCGGTCGCGCGCGAGCGGCAGCAGCGTACGCTCGAAGCGCCCGATGCGGCGCTCGGCGGTGTCGAAATCGGCGAGCCAGCCGCGCACTTCGGCCTCGCGCATGCGCCGCTCGTCCTCGCGCATCGCGCGCACCTGCTCCACTTCCGCGAGGCGCGAAGCGATGTCGCGATCCTGCCGGCGCCCGGGTTGCCACGGCAGATCGAAGGTCGCCATCACCGTGATCATGTTGTCGAAAACCGGCCGGCGCTGCGCGTAACCGACTTCGAGCATCCAGTCGGATTTCTTGCCGCTCCTGGCGAGCTCGACCTCGGCGCGCGCCAGGTTTTCACGCTGGTCCAACGCGCGCAGCTGCGGATGCTCCGCCAGCCGGGCGACCAGGCGTTCGCCCGAATGCGCCAGGCGCGCCGTGTCGGGCGGCGCGCCGAGCGCGCGCTTCGCCTCGTCGCCGATCCAGACCACCAGCGCGATGCGCGCTCTCTCGACGAGGCGTTCCTGCTCGATCACGCGGTCGTTCGCCTGTTCGAAAGCCTGCCGCAGCATGAAGCTTTCGACGGCAGTTTGCCTGCCGCGCGCAATGCCGGCGCCGACCGCATCGACTTGCAGGCTGAACTGGCGCGCCTGCCGCGCGAGCGCTTCGCGTATGCGCTCGCTGTAGTGCACCTCGAGCCAGGCGGCCGCAATGTCGCGCCTCAGCATCGATTGCTGCGCCAGCAGATTCCCGTCCTCGAAGTCGCGCAAGCGCGCGGCACGCAGATGGCGCGCCTCGCGCTTCGCGGCGTTGGGGAATTCCTGAATCCAGCCGACCGAACGCATGGTCATGAAATCCCGGTCGTAGCGCAACCGGTCCTCGCCCGTGACGGGCAGATTTTCGATGCCCAGCCGCAGCTTGGGGTCCGGCAGCTCGGCGGCGCGCCCCACCTGCTCGTCCGCCGCGTTCAGCATGTGGCGCTGCGCGGCGAGCCGCGGCGATTGGGCTTCGCCCGCGCGCAACGCATCCTCCAGCGACAAGGTCTGTGCGAGCGCCGGCGCCGCCACCAGCACGGCGCATAAGACGATAAGGCGAAAAGCGATCATTCTGCTCTCCTGACAAGGTTGCACGCCGCGGCGCGGGCCACGGGACCAAACGACCAGCGTCGCGGCACGCCGCATCAGGATCGTCCCGAGATCAAACGATGAAGGTCTTGCTGAGACATCTTCGGGTCTTTCTGGCGAGAAACA
Organism: uncultured Enterobacteriaceae bacterium; assembly: GCA_964582155.1. Taxonomy (GTDB): domain Bacteria; phylum Pseudomonadota; class Gammaproteobacteria; order Burkholderiales; family SG8-39; genus JAABQT01. Next base: position 7,875 of record CAZOSA010000030.1, read on the forward strand.
AGGCGAGCGGCGGCACGACGAGCCACTGCGCGAGCGGCGTCACGCCGATCTCGATGCCCGCCAGCTCGAACGTCGGCATCGCCTCCGAGTATGTCCAGCTGCGCAGGATGGTGATGTTCATCCACTCGCTGAAGGCGGTATAACCGGCGCCCAGTAATACCGTGAGAGCGGCGATCCGGCGCCATCGCCACTGCAAGAGCGCGCGCTCGCGGCCGAGAATCAGGGCCAGCAAGAGTGCTGCGGCGCCGATGAGCACATCGCCGAGCGTGCAGTGCGCGACCGAGAAGGCGATATACGCGGGCTCGGCCTCCTTCCATAGCGTGTACAGCGGCGCATGCGCTATTTCCCAAGCAAGATTGAATCCCGCGAGCCAGGGCAGATAGCCAAGGAGGATCAGCGAGCGCGCTGCGCTGTCGCGATACCAGGGCGCCGCGCTCATTTCGCCTGGCCGCGATCCGCAATCTGCGTCCAGCTGCGACCTGCGTTCCTCGACAGGTACACGCTCTTTCCGAATGTCGCGATCGCGTACTCGTTGCGCGCCGCCGGGTTCTGGGCGACGTAGGCGACCGCATCGTCAGAAAGCGGCGGCAACTTCACCTGCGTAGCCTTTCCGCCGCCGAGCGGCGCGCGCGCGAGGCGCGGCTGGCCGTCGAAGGTTCCGTACCATACGTGCTTGCCGTCGAGATCGAAGAACACGGCAAGACCCTCGGCGCCCTCGGCGAGCGGCACGAAGCGCCCGCCCGAATCGCGCGACAGGTATACGCCCGTCGAAGTCGCCGCGGCCACCGTGGCCGTATCGTCGGGATGCACCGCGAGCGCGCGCGGGTCACCTTGGAGGCCCCCTGCCTGCGCCGCCTTCCAGGCAAAGCCGTCGTTCACCGTGTAGTGCAGGCCGGGCTTGCGCATCCGGGAGCTGGGCGCCGGATTCCAGACGTAGACCGCGTTGGTGTTCCAGCCGGTCGCAAGCAAGTGAAAATCGGTTTCGCCCTCCAAGCCGAGCTTGTCCCAGGTTTTTCCGCCGTCCTTGCTACGCATCAGGCCGAAGGGATTCACCAGGCCCGAGCCCGGCGCCGGATGACCGCTGCTGTAGAGGTTACTGGCGGTGGCCGAAAACCCCATGTAGTCTTGTTGCAGTCCCGCCGCCATCGACCACTTGCCCTTCTCGTACTGCGCGAGGCCGTGGTGGCTGGGGATCATCAGGCGCTTGCCGTCGGCGCTGTAGGCGAATCCGTGAATGTGTGTAAGCGTGACGCCCGGCTGTGCGTGAGCGACCGACGTCAACCCGGCGAGCACCACGAGCACGGCTGCTGAAAATTGCATGTCGATCTCCTTCCAGCGTTTCGCGGGCGATGCCTTGTCGAGCAATCGGCGCGCCTCCTCGAATTGCACGCGCAGGTCGCGTGCGATGGAATCGGGCGTCATCTCCGCCCGGCGCAGGTTCATGGCCGTCCCGTGTTGCGCGTCATTTCTTCACGCGCCTCGAGCACCTCGCGCGAGATCCAGTGGCTTTTGAGGTAGGCGAGGGCCGCCCAGATCTCGGCGTCGGAAAGCTTGCCGGCGAAACCCGGCATGTCGCTTTTATAGTCCTTCGGCGCATACGGCGGCACGAGCCCGTTCTTGGTGATCGCGAACAGCACGTAGTCCGGGTGATGCCAGGTGTGACCGCTCTCATCGTGCGGCGGCGCAGGCAGGCGGCCATTGGCCAGCCGCGACCGCCAGTTCGGCTCTCCTTCGAGCTTCGCGCCGTGACACGCGGCGCAATGCTGCACATAGATCTTCGCGCCGAGCGCGACCTGCGCCGGATCGCGCGCATTCGCACGGGGTTCCGGCGCTTTCTCGCATCCGGCCAGCATGGTCAACACCGACAGACCTATGGCGCAGCCCTTCATCGCCCGGTGTCGGGCGAGCGCCACTGCTCGTTCGGCTTGCCGCCACCCATCATCCCGCCGCCGCCCATCATTTCTCCTCCGCCCATCATCCCGCCGCGATCGCCGCCGGCGATTTTCGCCTCGAGGCTCGAAAGCCTGGCCTCGAGCCGGGCAATCGTCTGCTCCAGCTTTTGCACCCGGTGCTCGAGACGCCCCAGCGCAGGTTGGCTCGACCCCTGGGCGAATGCGAGCGCACTTGCGGCCATCAGCGCAAGCAAAGCGGTTTTCAATGTGTGTTTCATCTGGCTTCCTTTCAAACAAATCAAGCGACGCGGATCACCGCCATCATTCCCGAGGCCTGATGCTCGAGAACGTGGCAATGAAGCATCCAGTTGCCGGGGTTGTCCGCGACGAAGGCAACCTCGGCACGGCTGTCCGGGGGGATCAGCACCGTGTCCAGCCACTCGCGGTGCGCGGTCGGCTTGCCGTTCCTCGACAGCACGCGAAACACGTGGCCATGCAGATGGATCGGGTGGTGCCAGGACGTGTCGTTGACAAGCTCCACGACGTGCGAGCGGCCATGCGCCGCGGTGAAAAGCGGCTCGTGGCTGTGATCCTGCTCCGGGACGGCCTTGCCGTTCACCGTCCACGCCATGCCGTGATTTCCGCGCATGGGCATGCGGCCCATCATGCCGCCCTCGAAGCGCACGCGGTGGCGCTCGACGTTCGCCAGGTCGGGCTCGGACAGCGGGTTCGGGGCGAGCTTCGGCGGTGGCGTCCCCGCCCGCCCGCGCACCCGCTCCGAGCCGTAGCGCAGATCGAGCAGCCGGTACGCGCGGCGTGCATAGAAGTCGTCGATCACCGGCTGCACGCTGCCCGGCTCGCCCGTGGCATCGAGAAGGACATCGGCGCGCATCGAAGGGCCGAGCACGACGCGCCCGCCCTTGGGGCGGTGCGGAGCGACCGGGTGTCCGTCGAGCGCGATGACGAGCGGATCGTGGCCGCGGAAGTCGAGCCCGAAGATGCGCGCGTTGGCGGCATTGACCAGCCGCAGCCGCAGCCGCTCGCCCGAGCGCAGATCGAAGGACTCGCGGATCATGCCGTTGACCGTGACGGTTTTGCCGATGCGTCCGGCGTGGCTCGCGTCCATGAAATTGCGGAAGTCCCCGACGATGCGCGCCTCGCGGTCGAGCCGCCAGTCGCCGAGCATCCAGACCACGTCGCGGTCCACCGCCGGCGGCTCCGCCTCGTCGACGATCAAGGCGCCGTACAGTCCCCGGCCGACCTGCTCCGGTGCGCCGAGATGCGGGTGGTACCAGTAGGTGCCCGCGTCCCGTAGAGTGAACTCGTAGACGAAGCGCCCGCCTCCCGACTGGATCGGGACCTGAGTCAGGTGAGGCACGCCGTCCATCGCGTTCGGCACGCGCACGCCATGCCAGTGCACGGTGGTATCGTCGGGCAGCAAGTTTTCGATCTCGAGACGCAGCCGATCGCCCTGCCTGAACCTCAACTCGGGTCCCGGAACCGTGCCTTCGTAGGCCCAGACCTCAGTCTCCGGGCCTTTGGCGCCGACCAGCGCGGCGCGTGAGATCTTCGCGCGCAGCAGGCTCGGCACAGCGGCGCTGGCCTGGTAGGGCAGCGCCGCCAGGCCTGCGGCAGCGATCGTGCCGCGCAGGAAATCGCGGCGATTCATCACATTGGAACTCATCGACTCTCCTCTATCTCCCGCCGCGCTACGCGGCAAGGCGGCGCGCTTGTGCGCGCCGCTACCTTAACGGCCGACCACGCCGCCGATCAGAGGAGAAAACGACCGAATCTGAGATAGGCGGGCGGGCCATAGGTGTGGCTCACCGCCGAGGGGACGCGGAACTTCGTGCGATGCGGCGCTGCGAACGATGCGTTCGGAGCGCCGGCGCACCAGGCGCCGGCCGGCTTCGCCGGCGCCTGTTCGTCGGCTGCGGAAACCGGCGCTGCCGGCTGGCAGACAGAGACGCAAGTCTGTTCCGCGCTCGAGTAAGCGCAGCAGTCGCCGCATGCGGGCACGGCAGATACCGCGGTCGCCGGAGAGACCGCCAGGACGATCGACAATGAGACAAGAAGGCCGAGCAGCGCTCTTGCGGCGGTTTGAATCGTCCTGTGTCTCCGATGCGGCATGCCCTTTGGATCGTCTCGTCGAAGCCCGGTTCCCATTCTACTGCAAGGAATCGGCGATTCCGTGCGGCGCTGCCGCCCGGCTGTGGCCCCTGGAGCGGCTGGCCGGCGACATACGAGATATACGCCGGCACCAGCGGCAGCACGCATGGCGCAACCCGACTCACAACCTCGCGCGCCGCAGCCGCAGCGCGTTCATCACCACCGACACCGACGACAGGCTCATCGCCGCGGCGGCGATGATCGGGCTGAGCAGCCAGCCGAACCACGGATACAGCACGCCCGCCGCCACCGGGATGCCGAGCGCGTTGTAGCCGAACGCGAACACGAGATTCTGCCGGATGTTGCGCATCGTCGCGCGCGAGAGCAGCGCCGCGCGCGCGATACCGCGCAGATCCCCCTTTACCAGGGTCACGCCGGCGCTTTCCATGGCGACGTCGGTGCCGGTGCCCATCGCGATGCCCACGTCCGCCTGCGCCAGTGCGGGGGCGTCGTTGATGCCGTCGCCCGCCATCGCCACCTTGCGGCCCGCTGCCTGCAGGCGCTTCACGTGCGCCGCTTTGTCCCCGGGAAGCACTTCGCCGATGGCTTCGTCGATGCCGAGCTGCCGCGCGACAACCTCCGCGGTGCGCTTCGAGTCGCCGGTCAGCATTACGATGCGGATTCCCAGTTGCTTCAGCGCCGCGATTGCCTCGGGCGTGCTTTCCTTGACCGGGTCGGCCACTGCCGCCAGGCCCGCCGCCACCCCGTCCACGGCGAAGAACACTGCCGTCTTCGCCTGGGCGCGCAATGCATCGGCGCGCTCCTGCCAGCGCGCAGGGTCGGCGCCCTCGCCGACGAGGAAATCGCGATTGCCCACCAGCACCCGCCGGGCACCGACCGCAGCGCGCACGCCCAAGCCGCTTAGGGCCTCGAACGAGGTTGCGGGTAGCGGTGCGACGCCGCGCGCCTTCGCGCCTTCGACGATCGCGCGTGCGATCGGGTGCTCGGAGAGTTGCTCCACGCTGGCAACCAGAGCCAGCGCCTCCTTCTCCTCCAGGCCTTCGGCCATGAAGTCGGTCAGCGCGGGCTTGCCCTGCGTGAGCGTACCCGTCTTGTCTGCCACCAGTACGTCGATTCTCCGCATGCGTTCGATCGCTTCGGCGTTGCGGAAGAGTATCCCCCGGCGCGCGCCCTGCCCCATGGCGACGGTCATGGAGATCGGCGTGGCGAGCCCCAGCGCGCAGGGGCAGGCGATGATCAGCACTGCCACCGCATTGAGCAGCGCGTAGGCGAGCTTCGGCTCGGGGCCGAACACCCACCAGGCGACCGCGGTGAGCACGGCGACGGCCACCACGGCCTGCACGAAATACACCGCGATCAGGTCGGCGAAGCGCTGGATCGGCGCGCGCGTGCGCTGCGCCTCGCTCACCATGTGCACGATGCGCGCGAACAGCGTATCCGAGCCGACACGCTCGGCGCGCATCACCAGCGAGCCGCTACCGTTCACGGTGGCGCCGGTGATGCGCTCGCCCGCGCGTTTGGCGACCGGGGCGGGCTCGCCCGTGATCATCGATTCGTCGACGTAGCTCGAGCCTTCGATGACGGAGCCGTCCACCGGAACCTTCTCGCCGGGCTTGATTCGCAGGCGATCGCCGACGTGCACGCTGTCGAGCGGCACTTGCTCTTCGGTTCCGTCCGCGCGCAGCCGCCAGGCGAGGTTCGGCGCAAGTCGCAGCAGCTCCTGGATCGCCTGGCTGGTCTGGCCCATCGCGCGCAACTGCAGCACGTCGCCCAGCAGGACCAGCGTGACGATCACGGACGCGGCCTCGAAGTAAGTGCCGACGCCGCCGTCGTGCTCGCGGAACTCAAGCGGAAACAGGTTCGGCACCAGCACCGCCGCAAGACTGAACAGATAGGCGAGCGCCACCCCGAGGCCGATCAGCGTGTACATGTTCAGCGCCCAATGGACGAGCGAATTCCAGAACTTCCTCAGGATTGGCCAGCCGACCCACAGCACCACGGGGCTTCCCAGCACCAACTCCACCCAGCCGCGTGCGCGCGGCGCGAGGCCGAAGGCTTCATGCACGCCCAACATCGGCGCCATGGCGAGGACCACAAGCGGGATCGAGAGCGCGATACCGAACCACAGGCGGCGCGTGAGGTCGCGCAATTCGCTGTCGTCGCCGGGGCCCGTACCTGCGATCGGCACCAGCGCCATGCCGCAGAGCGGGCAGTCGCCGGGCGCATCGCGCAGGATCTCCGGGTGCATCGGGCAGGTGTAGCGCGCGCCGGCGGGCGCGGCTTGAATCTCTGGCGGTGCGGATTTAGTGAGGTACTTCGCGGGATCAGCCTTGAATGCGGCCAGACAATGCTTGCTGCAGAAGTACCAGGTCTTGCCCGCGTGAACAGCACTGCCGGCGGCGCTCTTCGGATCGACATTCATGCCGCAGACGGGATCAGTTGCCATCGCCTTACCTCGATTAGTTTATTGCCTGGACGTGCGGCGCCCGGCCGTATGCCTTGGGCGGCACGGCAGTTATTTGGATTTTGGCATGGGTACGGCCATGGGTTGCTTCTGCTTTGCAAGCCACTGGTCGAACTCCTTGATTTCCTTTTTCTGCGATTCGATGATCTTCTTTGCCATGCTGCGCATCTTGGGATCTTTGCCTTGTTGAAGCTCAACCTCTGCCATGTCCAAAGCGCTTTGGTGATGCATCTTCATCATCATGGCGAAGTCATGGTCGATATTTCCGCTGCTTTTCATGGCCCCCATGTCCTTCATTCCTTTCATCATCGCCTTGTGCATGTCCATCGAGTCCATGGATCTGGCGTCGCCCTTTGCTGACATGGGTTCGTGTTGTTGCTTGGACATCGGCGCGCTCTTTTCGGCCGCTTGAACGGTCATCCAAGACGAAAACGTCAATAGCGCCGCGCTGACGATAGCTACTGCACGGCTTTTCCAAACTGACTGGACTGGCTGTGTGCTTCCGATTTCTTGCAACATGGCGGATCTCCTGGTTAGCGGGGCGGTAAGAACAACTGCGGTCAGCGTTCTCATGGATTGATCCTTTGTGTGTCACATTCCGGCAAGCGCCTCAAGTGCCGCTGGCGGAATCGAGTACCTCGAGGAAGCGCTCCGAATTCTGGTAGCCGATCACACGCAATCCCTTGTTCTCCCGCCCCTGCGCGTCGAAAAAAATGATGCCGGGCGGCCCGAAGAGCGAGTATTTTTTCAATAATTGTCTGTCCGCCTCGCTATTGGCCGTGACGTCGACCTGCAGGAGCAGCATTCCGTCGAGTTTCGCCCTCACGCGCGGATCGCTGAAGGTGAAGGATTCCATCTGCTTGCACGATACGCACCAATCGGCGTAGAAATCGAGCATCACCGGCCGGCCGGGGCTGCGCAGTTTCTTCTCAAGTTCGGCGATCGAAAGCACGCGCTGGAATTTCGGTGGCGCGGCGCTCCACGACGCGCCCTCGCCGGCAAGACCCGCAAGCGGCCGTAGCGGGTCGCGGCTGCCCGTGAAGGCGCCCACGACCAGCACGACGCCGGCGGCGAGCGAAATCACGCCCGCGGCTTTGCGCAGGCGTGCCCGGCCCGTCGCTTGCGCGGGCCAAAGCAACAGGCCCGAGCCGATAAACAGCGCCGCCCAGGCGAGCATCCCTGCCATCGGCGGCAGCACCGGGGACACGATCCAGATCGCCACCGCAAGCAGCAGAACACCGAAGAATTTCTTCACGCCCGCCATCCACGGCCCGGCCTTGGGCAACCAGGCGCCCTCGGAGACGCCCACTGCCACGAGCGGGACGCCCATGCCGATCGCCATCGCAAAGAGCGCCGCGCCGCCCAGCAGGACGTCCCGGGTCTGGTTGATGTAGAGCAGCGCTCCCGCGAGCGGCGCGGCGACGCAGGGGCTCATGATCACCGCCGACAGCGCACCCATCAGGGCGACTGAAGCAAGCTTTCCGCCTTCCAGCCGCCGATGGGCGGCGCTCAGCGGGTGGCGCAGGAATCCGGGCAGCTGCAACTCGTAGAATCCGAACATCGAGCCGGCGAGCGCCACGAACACTGCAGCGAACGTCGTGAGAACCCAGACGTTCTGTAGAGCCGCGGCCATGAGCGAGCCCGAGTAAGCGGCGGCGATGCCCGCTGCGGCGTAAGTCACCGCCATGCCGAATACATAGGCGAGCGACAGCGCAAGCGCACGCAGCTTGCTGAGCTCGCGGCCTTCGCCGGCGATGATGCCGGAAAGGATCGGGATCATCGGCAGCACGCAGGGTGTGAAAGCGAGGAGCAGCCCGAAGCCGAGAAAGCTCGCAAGCAGGAGCCACAGATTGCCCGCCTGGAGCATTGCAGCGATGTCCACGTCGCTCGCGGATATCGAGAAACGCGGCGGCGACTCCGATTCGGGTACGGCGGGTAGGGACGCCTGCGAGTCTCCCGTGAACGCGACCAGGCGCAGTGTCGCCTTCGATTCCATCGGCACGTAGCACACGCCGATGTCGGCGCAACCTTGCGAGGTCA
>CAZOSA010000031.1:0-15819 GCA_964582155.1 uncultured Enterobacteriaceae bacterium
TCCTCCATCCAGGCCCTCAAGGGACTGGAGCCCGTGCGGCGCATGCCGGGCATGTACACGCACACCGTGCACCCCCTGCACATCGTGCAGGAGGCGATCGACAACGCGGTGGACGAGGCGCTCGCCGGCTTCGGCAGGAAGATCACCGTGCGCGTGTTCAAGGACGGCTCGGTGCAAGTGGAGGACGAAGGCCGCGGCATCCCGGTGGACATGCACCCGGTGGAGAAAAAGCCCGCGGTGGAGGTCGCCTTCGGCATGCTGCACGCGGGCGGCAAGTTCGCGAAATCGGGCGAGGGCGTGTACCACATCTCCGGCGGCCTGCACGGCGTGGGCGTGGCGGTGTCCAATGCCTTGTCGAAGCGCCTCGAAGTGGTCGTCTACCGCGACGGCGGCAAGCACTCGATCGCCTTCGAGGGCGGCGAGCTCAAGTCCAAGCTGAAATCCGAGAAGATCAAGGACAAGCGCACCGGCACCGTGGTGCGCCTGTGGCCGGACCCGAAATACTTCGACGCGCCCGGCATCCCGATGGGCGAGCTCGAGCACCTGGTGCGCTCCAAGGCCTACCTGCTGCCCGGGCTCACCACCGTGCTCGAGGTGGAGGGCAAGGACAAGAAGAGCTGGAAGTACGAGCGCGGCATGGCGCAGTACTTCGAGTTCATGCTCGCGGGGCGCGAGCTCGTGGCGCCGCTATTCACCGGCGAGCGCTACTTCAGCGAGAGCAGCATTCCCGAGATCGAGCCCGGCGAGGGCGCGGCCTGGGCCATCGGCTGGGTGGCCGAGGGCGAGGTGTTCGCCGACAGCCACGTCAACCTCATTCCCACGCGCTCGGGCGGCACGCACGAGGCGGGTTTCCGCGCCGGCATCCACGACGCGCTCGCCGCCTTCATGGACTCGCGCGCGCTCGCGCCCAAGGGCGTGAAGCTGATCGCGGACGACCTCTGGCAGCGCGCCTGCTTCACGCTCTCGGCGCGCATCGTGCGCACCCAGTTCCACGGCCAGACCAAGGAAAAGCTCACCGCGCGCCACGCGGCGAAGCTGCTCGAGCTGTGCGTCAAGGACGCCTTCGACCTGTGGCTGAACGAGCATCCCGAGGAGGGCAGGAAAATTGCCGAGCTCGCCATCGAGCAGGCGCTCGCGCGCCTCGCCAAGGGGAAGAAGGTCGAGAGGAAGAAGTCTTCCGGCATCGCCACGCTGCCGGGGAAACTCGTGGACTGCGCTTCCGGCGACGTGACGCGCAACGAACTGTTCCTGGTGGAGGGCGATTCCGCCGGCGGCTCGGCGAAAGAAGCGCGCGACAAGGAGGCGCAGGCGATCCTCCCGCTGCGCGGCAAGGTACTGAACACGATGTCCAAGGACTCGCGCACCGTGCTCGCCAACAAGGAACTGCAGGCGATCGCCACCGCCATCGGCGTGGACCCGCACGGCCCGGAGGAAACGCCCGACCTCTCGGGATTGCGCTACGGCAGGGTGATCCTGATGACCGACGCCGACGTGGACGGCGGGCACATCCAGGCGCTCCTGCTCACTTTCTTCTTCATGCACGCGCCGAAGCTGGTCGAGGCGGGGCACGTCTATGTCGCGCAGCCGCCGCTGTTCAAGGTCGAGATTCCGGCGCAAGGCAAGGGCAAGCCGGCGCGGCGCGCCTATTGCCTCGACGACAACGAGCTCGAGGCAACGTTGGCCACGCTGAAGAAGGAGAAGGTGAAGGAAGGCTCCTGGGAGATCTCGCGCTTCAAGGGCCTGGGCGAAATGAGCCCCGAGCAGCTCTGGGAAACCACCATGAACCCGGACACGCGGCGGCTGGTGCGCATGCAGCTGGACTCGAAGCAGCTCACGAAGGCGCGCGCGACCTTCGAATTGCTGATGGACTCCGGCGAAGCCGAAGGCCGCCGCAACTGGATGCGCGAGCACTGGAAAACGGTGCAGGCCGATGTCTAGGAAAAAGGCGAAGCCGTTCTGGGAGCGGGCGTACAAGGGCCACGTGCTGTGGCTCGGCAAGCAAAGGCTCGGCAGGGTGACGCTCGCCGGGAAAGACCGCTATACCTGGGAGGCCGGCGGCAAGGCGGGCGGCACCGATGACCTCGACAAGGCGAAGCGGGCGGTGGAACTCGCCGTGGCGATGGCCGACAAACAACTGGACCTCTTCGATTGAACATGGACACCCGGACCCCGGACCTCTTTACCCCCGAGAACGGCGACGATGCGGCGCCGATCGAGCGCCACGCCTCGCAGGCCTACCTCGGCTACGCGGTTTCCACGGTCAAGTCGCGGGCGCTGCCCGAGATCGCCGACGGCCTGAAGCCCGTGCAGCGGCGCATCCTCTACGCGATGGGCGACGCCAACGCTCAAGGGTTTGCAAAATGCGCGCGCTACGTCGGCGAGGTGCTCGGCAAGTACCACCCGCACGGCGACTCCTCGACCTACGAGGCCCTGGTCCACCTCGCGCAGCCCTTCTCCATGCGCTACCCGCTGATCGAGGGCCAGGGCAACTTCGGCAGCCGCGACGGCGACTCGGCGGCGGCCTACCGCTACACCGAGGCGAAGCTCTCGCGCTACGCCGAGCTGATGCTCGCCGAGATCGGCGAGGGCACGGTCGATTTCATCAAGAACTACGACGGCAAGTTCGACGAGCCGGTGCTGTTGCCCGCGCGCGTGCCCTTCGGCCTGTTGAACGGCTCCTTCGGCATCCCGGTCGGCTTTTCCACGCGCATCCCCTCGCACAACCTGAAGGAAGTCGCCGCCGCCGCCGCCTACGTCATCAGGCACCCGCGCGCCAGGCTCGGCGACATCCTCGAACTCATGCCGGGGCCGGACTTCCCCGGCGGCGGTCAGATCATCTCGAGCGCCGACGAGATCAGGCAGGCCTACGAAACGGGCAGGGGATCTCTTCTCCTGAGATGCAAATGGGAAACCGAACAACTCGCCCGCGGCCAGTGGCGCGTCGTCGTCACCGAATTGCCGCAGGGGGTCTCGGTCAGGCTGGTGATGGAGGAAATCGAGGCCTTGGCGAATCCCAGGCCGGGCCTGGGGAAAAAGGAAGTCACGCAGGAGCAAAAGCGCCTGAAGCAGTTCATTCTCGACCAGATCGATCAAGGCGGTGTGCGTGACGAGAGCGACCGCAAGTCCAGGCTGCGCCTGGTGATCGAGCCACGCTCGTCGCGCCAGAATCCGGAAGAACTGATGGCGGCGCTCCTGGTGCGAACCTCTCTTGAATCCCGCTACGCGGTGAACATGACCTGGCTCGGCCTGGACGGCCTGCCCGAGACCAAGGGCATCGCCGGGATCCTGCGCGAATGGGGCGAATGGCGCCTGCAGACGGTGCGCCGCAGGACGCAGCACCGCCTCGACAAGTGCGAGGAGCGGCTGCACATCGTGCTGGGGCGCCTCCTCGCCTACGCGAGGATCGACGAGATCATCAAGCTGATCCGCGCGGCCGAGGACCAGGCCGACGCCAGGCGCAAGATGATCGCCAGGTGGAAGTTCACCGAGCGCCAGGCCGAGGACATCGCCAACATCCGCCTCGGCCAGCTCACCAGGCTCGACGGCGTGACGCTGAACGACGAAAGAAAAGTGCTTGAAGCCCGGAGGAAGGGTCTGAAGGAGATCCTCGGCGACGACAAAGAGCTGAAGAAGCTGTTGGTGAAGGAGCTCGACGAGGACGCGAAGAAGTACGGCGATGCGCGCCGCACCCTCATCAAGACCGAAGAGCGCACCCAGGTCGAGCGCACCGTGGTGCAAGAGCCGCTCACCGTGATCCTGTCGCAGAAGGGCTGGATGCGCGCGCGCACCGGCCACAGCCTCGACCTCGCCACGCTCGCGTTCAAGGACGGCGACGGCCTGCTGCAATCGCTCGAGTGCAAGACCACCGATGCGCTGATCGTGCTCGCCGCCTCGGGCAAGTCGTTCACCGTGGATGCGGCGGCGCTGCCCACCGGGCGCGGCGACGGCTCGCCGGTGAACACGCTGGTGAACTCCTCCTCCGACGACATCGTCTGGATGGGGACGGGCGACCCGGGGGAGCCGTTGCTGATGAACTCCAGCGCGGGCCTGGGGTTCGTGTGCAAACTTGGCGACCTCGTGTCCAAGACCAGGCAGGGAAAGGACTTCATGCACGTTTCCGAGGGCGCGCACGCGCAAGCGCCGGCGCGCGTCGGCGGCGGCAAGTTCGTGGCGGCCTTGTCTTCCGACGCCCGGCTGCTCGTGTTCCCGCTCGACGAAGTCCCGGTGCGCCCCAACGGCGGCGTCGGCGTGCAGCTGATCGCGCTGCCGGAACAGGTGACGCTCGCCTCGGTCGCGGCCAGCGACGGCAAGGCGCTCGTGGTCTCGGGCATCAAGCGCAAGAACCGCGCGAGCGCGACGCTCGATGCGAAGCAGCTCGGCGAGCACATGGGCAAACGCGCGCAGCGCGGCAAAGTCTGCGACGCGGGCTTCCGGCCGGACCGGCTCGGGGCCTAGCCGCCGGCTGTTCTCGACCCTGCTACAATCGTAGCAATGTTGAGAACGAAAGGCGCGCTGCCCCCGTCCTCCCGGCAGGTGAACCTGCCGCAGCTGCTGTTCGGGGCTTATCGCCACCGCGTGCTGGACCTGCTGTTGCCGCGTCCGCGCGCAAGCTTCCACGTGCGCGAGATTGCGCGCCTGACGGGAATACCGGCGGGCTCCCTGCACCGCGAATTGCGCCTGCTGGCCGAAGCCGGACTGCTGCGCGTGGAGCGTTCCGGCAACCAGGTCAGGTACAGCGCGAACGCGGATTTCCCCGTGTACGCCGAACTGGCGGGCATCCTGCAGAAGACCGGGGAGGCGCCGCCCGGCGGCCTGCCGGCGGTGCCCAAGCGCCGCCTGGCGCAGATCTGCCGTCGCTACGGAGTCGGCAGCCTGTCGCTGTTCGGTTCGGCGGCCCGGGGCGAGCTGCGTTCCGACAGCGACGTCGACCTGCTCGTGGAGTTCAGGCCCTCCAGCAGGACCTCGTCGTTCGACCTCGCACGCCTGCAGGAGGAACTCTCGCCGCTGTTCGGCCATCGCAAGGTGCACATCGCCGGCCCGGCGATCCTCGAGAATCCGTATCGCCGCAAGACGATTGTTCCGGATCTCAGGAGGCTGTACGAAGCCTGACGACAGGATCGCCGCGTACCTTTGGGACATGCGCAAATCCGCGCAGGAGGCGCACGCTCTGGTCCGGCGCATCACGTACGCACGGCTGGCGCGCGAGCGCGTGCGTGTGCTGGCTCTGGAGCGCACGCTGGAAGTGCTGGGCGAGTCGGCGCGCCGGGTAAGCCCGCGGTTTCAGCAGGCGCATCCTGAAATCGACTGGCGCGGGATCATCGGCCAGCGTAACGTAATCGCCCACGAATACGGGGAAATAGACCATCGCCGGCTCTACGAGGCGGCACGCACGCGCGTGCCGGCACTGGTCGCCGCGCTCGATCGCATGCTGGGAGAGGCTTGACCGATGGCACCGCCGATCCCCCCCGCCGCCCGCTTCGTCGCCGCCCCGGCCGCCATCCTGCTGGCGACCGCGTTCGCGGTGTGGTTCGGGCCGTCGCTGCCGCTTTCGCTCTCGGGGCTGAGGGTCCTCGGCCCCTACGCGGTGCTCGCGCTCGGCGCGGCGTTCGCGCTCCGGTTCAACCGCGGGCGCGCGCTGATCATCCTCGCCTCGCTCCTTGCAGCGTACGCGGGCTACCACTACGCGCAGGGCCTCGGCGGCTTCGCCGAGAAGGCGGTCTACACGGCGCTCGTCATCCTGGTGCCGCTGAACGCGCTCGTCGCCATGACGCTCCCCGAGCGCGGCGTGTTCTACCACGGCAGCTACCGCTGGTTCGTGCTGCTGGCGGGCGAAGCGCTGCTCATCCTGTGGATCGCCGCCGCGGGCCGCAGCGAATTCTCCGGGCTTGCCTGGCAGGGGCTGCTGGAGCACTGGCTGTTCCGTTCGCCGCCCACGCCGCTCGCCGGGCGCCTCTTGTTCGGCGCCGCGTTCGTCGCCGCGGTGTGGCGCGCCTGGCCCAAGCACACGCCGCTGGACTTCGGCCTGGCCGCGGCGCTCGCGGCGTTCTTCATCGCCGCCGAATGGGCGGCCTCGCCGCCGGTGTTCGGCGCCTTCCTCTCGGCGGCGGGCGCGGTGGTGCTGGTGGCGTTCGTGCAGGAGTCGCACCGCCTTGCATTCCGCGACGAGCTCACCGGCCTTCCGGGCCGGCGGGCGCTCGAGGAGCAGTTGCGCGCCCTCGGCCCGCACTACACGATCGCCATGGTGGATGTGGATCACTTCAAGAAATTCAACGACACGCACGGCCACGACATCGGCGACCAGGTGTTGAAGCTGGTCGCCGCGCGGCTCGCGGAAGTGGGCGGCGGCGGCAGCGCCTTTCGCTACGGCGGCGAGGAGTTCAGCGTGCTGTTTCCCGGCAGGGGCCTGAAGGAGGCGCTGGCGTTCATCGAGCACTCGCGTGCCTCGATCGAGCGCTACAAAATGGCGGTGCGGGGCGAGGAACGCCCGCGCCAGCAGGAGGCGGGCATCCGCCGCCGCGGAGACAGCGAGCCGGCGCAGATGCTATCGGTCACGGTGTCGATGGGCGCCGCCGAGCCGCAGGTCGAGCGCCAGCCGCCCTCGCAGGTGCTGAAGGCCGCCGACGAGGCGCTCTACCGCGCCAAGAAAGGCGGCCGCAACAGGGTCAGCACATGAGCTGGGACCCGGCGCAGTACATCGTCGCGCAGCGCGGCGCCCAGGCAGGGATTTGTCCTTGTCGATCCGCGCGTTAGGGGGCATACTGCGCGCCTCGCGTTTCAAGGAAAGTGCATGGCCAAGGAAGAAATGCTGGAGATGGAAGGAGTAGTGCAGGAAGTGCTTCCCAGCACGCAATTCCGCGTCGAACTCGCCAACGGCGCGCAGGTACTCGCCTACGCCGGGGGCAAGGTGCGCAAGAACCGCATCCGCATCCTCGCCGGCGACCGCGTCACCATGGAAATCTCGCCCTACGACCTGACGCGCGGGCGCATCAGCTTCCGCCACAAGGACGAGAACCCGGTGTCGATGCCCAGGCGCCGGCCGACCTACAAGAAGCGCTGAGGCATGGCGGGGATCACCGCCTACACGATCCCCGGGCACGAAGTCGAGCTGCAAGCCGTGCGCGCGCAAGGCGCGGGCGGCCAGAACGTCAACAAGGTTTCCAACGCGGTCCACCTGCGTTTCGACATCCGCGCCTCCTCCCTGCCGGAGGAGGTGAAGCACCGCCTGCTGCACCGCGGCGACAAGCGCATCACGCGCACGGGGGTGGTGGTGATCAAGGCGCAGCAGCACCGCAGCCTCGAGCTGAACCGCGCCGAGGCGCTCGAGCGGCTGCACTCGCTGGTCGAAGCGGCGGCCTTCGTGCCGAAAAAAAGGCGCCCGACCCGGCCCACGCGCGCATCGAAGGAGCGCAGGATCGAGGGCAAGCTGCGGCGCTCGAAAGTGAAAGCCTTGCGCGGCCGCGTGCGGGACTGAGCTAAGATTGCCGCATGGACCCGGCCGGAGAACGACGCAGCGCCATCGAAGCCGCCGTCGCCGACATCCGCGAGATCGAGAAGCGCGAAGGGGTGACGCGGCACAGCCTGCAGAACATCAAGGCACGCCTCATCAAGCTTGCCGCGCGCACGGACCTGTTCAGCACCGCGGATTTCCCGCCGCCGGCGCCGGGCGGCAAGCGCCATTCCTGCCTGTACCGCCTGTCGGAGGACGCCGACCACCGCTTCGCGCTGTACGCCAATTCCGCGCTTGGCGGGCACGGCACGCCGGCGCACAACCACACCACCTGGGCGGTGATCGTCGGCGTCACCGGCGAGGAGCTGAACAAGTTCTACGACCGCGCCGGCGAGGGCGGGGTGCGCGAGAAGGGCCGCGACGTGGTGCGCCAGGGCACGGGCGTCGCCTTCATGCCCGAGGACCTGCATTCGATCCACATCGAGGCGCCGCTGTTGAATTTCCACATGTACGGCCTGGCGCTGGAGCAACTGCACCGGCGCGAGTTCTACAAGGAAAAAGAGCACCGCTGGGACGTGTTCCCGCCGCATTCGGACATCCGCGAAGCGCGCGCATGACCCCGCAGGCGCTGCGCCAGCGCCTGCTCGCCGGCGGCGAGCTCGCGCTGCTCGATGTGCGCGAACAGGGCGTGCACACCCAAGGCCATCCTTTCTTCGCCTGCTCGCTGCCGCTGTCCAGGCTCGAGCTGATGGCGCAGGACCTTGTGCCGAGGAAGACCGCGCCCCTGGTGCTGCTCGACGGCGGCGATGAAGGCCTCGCCGCTCGTGCGGCCGCAAAGCTCGCGCAACTCGGCTACACCGGCATCGAAATCCTCGAAGGAGGCTGCGCCGCCTGGCAAGCCTCGGGTGGTGAACTGTTCAGCGGCGTGAACGTGCCTTCGAAAGCCTTCGGCGAATACGTCGAGCACCACTACGGCACGCCACGCATCCCGCCCGCGGAGCTGCAGCGCCTCAGGAACAGCGGCCGCAAGCTCGTGATCCTCGATTCGCGCCCCTGGGAGGAGTACCAGCGCATGAACATCCCGGGCGGCATCAACGCGCCGGGCGCGGAACTGGTCTACCGCACGCCCGATCTCGCGCCCGATCCCGATACGCTCGTCGTGGTGAACTGCGCGGGCCGCACGCGCAGCATCATCGGCTGCCAGTCCCTCAGGAACGCGGGCTGGAAGGACGTGGTGGCGCTGAAGGACGGCACCATGGGCTGGGAGCTCGCCGGCTACGAGTGCGAGCGCGGCTCGTCGCGGGTCGCGCCCGCGCCTTCGGCCGCAGGGCGGGCCAGAGCGCGCGCCGCGGCCGACGCGGTGGCGCTGCGCTTCGAGGTGAAGTTCGTGCGCGTGGGGCAGCTGCGGCAATGGCTGGAGGACGATTCGCGCACGCTCTACCTGCTGGATGTGCGCTCGCGCGAGGAGTTCGAGGCGGGCCATCTCGCCGGTGCGCGCCACGCGCCCGGCGGGCAGATGGTGCAGGCGACGGACGAGTTCGTGGCGGTGCGCAATGCGCGCGTGGTGCTGGTGGATCCGGAGCGCGTGCGCTCGGTGATGACCGCCTCCTGGCTCAACCAGATGGGCTGGGACGACGTGCACGTGCTCGAGCCGGACAGCGGCGACTGGGACACGGAGCGCGGTCCGCGCGCGCGCACGGTAACCGGGTTCAAGCGCTGGCGCAGCCTGCGCCCGCAGCAATTCGGCGCGGTCCAAGCCGCCGTGATCGACCTTTCCACCAGCCTGAGATTCCGCGCCTGGCACGTGCCGGACGCCTGGTGGGCGGTGCGCTCGCGGCTCGCGGAGGCGCGCGCGAAGATTCCGGAGGCGAACGCGGTGGTCCTGACCTCCGAGGACGGCTTGCTTGCGCACCTCGCGGCGCCCGAGGCGGCGCAGTTCTGGCCGAACGTAAGAGTGCTCGAGGGCGGCAACCAGGCCTGGAAGGCGGCCGCGCTGGCCACGGAATCAGGCATGACCCGGGCCACCACCGCGCTCGACGACGTCTGGTACAAGCCTTACGACCACGAGCACGGGTCGGACTACGAGATGCACGCCCGCGCCTACCTCGACTGGGAGGTGGCGCTGGTGGAACAGATCAAGCGCGACCCGGCGATCCGCTTTCGGGCGTACGATACGCACGCATAAGATGCCCCGTCCCCTCCTGGAGCAGGCGCTTGTCCACCCCGCGGTGCGCGAGAAGATCGCAAGCTGGGGCGTCGAGATCGTGAAGCAAGTGCAGCAGGCGGCCGCGGCCAAGGCCATCGTCGTGGTCGGCATGAAGACCAACCCGGCGCCGAAGAAGGCGCGCAAGCTCCTCGATGCAGCGGGGCTCGAGTACACGTACCTCGAGTACGGCTCCTACCTCTCCGGCTGGCGCCGGCGGCTGCCGCTCAAGCTGTGGACCGGCTGGCAGACCTTTCCCATGGTGTTCGTGAAGGGCGTGCTGGTGGGCGGGGCGGACGACCTTGAGCGGCTGATCGCCAGCGGGGAGCTGAACAAGCTGTTGCGGTGAAAAACAGGCAGGCATGAGCGGCGCGGATTATCGCGAGCGCGCGCTGAAGATCCTGCCCTGGATCTGCACGCGCTGCGCGCGCGAATTTCCCGCCTCACGGCTCAAAGAGCTGACCGTCCACCACATGGACGGCAACCACGACAATAACCCGCAGGACGGCAGCAACTGGGAGCTGCTGTGCATCTATTGCCACGAGAACGAGCACGCGCGGGTGGAAGATTCCCGCGCGGGCGGCGGCGGCGACAAACCCAAACCGGTGTCGACGCACAAGCCGCTCGCGGGCCTGGCGGACCTGCTGAAGAAAAAGCGCTAGAGCAGTCCGAGGTCCCTGAACTTCAGGTACAGCTCCCTGCAGGCCCAGGCGTCCGTCGCCGCGTAGGTGATCTGCTGCGGCGAGAGCCGCCGCACCGCCCAGTTGGTGGTCTTCGCGCCCTTGGGAACGCGCGTGCCGAGGAAGATGCCGGTGAGGTTGCGCAGCCCCGACTGTTTCAGGCCGTGGCGCTGCGCGACCGTGCCGAGGTCCAGCACGCCGGCCTCCTGGAAGGTAAACAGGAGCTTGAGCTGCCTGAGGTCGTCTGCCAGCGAGATTCCCGCCTTGTGCACGCCCGGCGCCGCAAGGAGCGGGCAGAGCACGGCGGAACAATCCAGCCGCTGCAGGGGAAAGAGGTACACCGCGCGCGAGGTGGCCACCTGCGCGAGGGCCGGCAGGTGCTTTTCGCCGGCCCTGAACGCGGGGCGCGTCTCGGTATCGAAGCCGACCACCCGCTCGGCGTGGAGGTCGGCCGCCGCGCGCTCGAGGTCCTGCACGGTTTCCACCAGGCAGACCGCTCCTTCGTAGCGGCGGATCGGCAGGCTCGCCATCTCCTCCCGGGAAATGCTGCGCAGGTATTCGCTCGAGAGGCTCATGCAGCCGCGATAGTAAGCTAGGTCATGCTGCGCCTCGTCCTCGACACCAATGTCTGGCTGGACTGGCTGGTGTTTGCCGAGCCCTCGGTCCTGCCGATCCGGGATGCGGTCGCCGGGTCGCGGGCGGCGGTGTACATCGACGCCCCTTGCGAGGCGGAACTCGAGCGGGTGCTTGCCTACGACCTGGGCAGGCACTCGATCGACGCGGCGGGGCAGGCCGCGTGCCTGGCCGCCTGCCGGCGCGCGGTACTGAGGATCGAGGTGGCCGTGCCGGAAGCGCAGCGCACGCTGCTGCCGCGGTGCCGGGACCCGGACGACCAGAAGTTTCTCGAGGCGGCGCTGGCGGCGCAGGCGGATTACCTCGTCACCAAGGACCAGGCGCTGCTCGAGCTCGCGCGGCGCGAGCGGCGCTTTCGCATTGTTACGCCGGTGGAGTTCGGCGCGCTCTGATGCCGCTGCGTCCCGACCTGGTCGAGGCGTACCGGCGGGCGCTGTACGTCGTGTATGGCGAGCCGGAGCTGGTAATCCGTGTCGGCGAGCCAAATGCGGACCTGGATGCGTTGCTCGCGGCGCACGAGGCGCAAACTGCGGCCTACGTCACTGCCGCCAACCCGAATGGGGAGCAGCAACCGGCGCAGGAAAATCAGGTCGCCGTCGAGGCGCTGCTGAAATCGGAGTTCCTCGTCGGCCGCGCCCGGTTCGAGGGCGAGGGCCGGGATCCCCAAGGGCGGTGGCCCGCGGAACCGAGCGTGCTGGTCATCGGCCTTTCGCGCAAGGACGCCGAGGGGCTCGGCGTCGTGTACGGCCAGAACGCGTTCGTGTTCATCGAGAAGGGAAAGGCGCCGGAGCTGGTGCTGCTCGCCTAGCCGATCACCGTCACCACCACGCTCCTCGTATGCGCCGCGTGGCGATGCTCCCACAGGTAGATCCCCTGCCAGGTGCCGAGCATGAGTTTTCCCTCGGCCACCGGGACCTGCAGGGAATTCGTGGTCAGCACCGAACGCGCGTGCGCCGCCATGTCGTCGGGGCCCTCGTCGTCGTGCGCGTAGGCCGGGTCGCCGTCGGGGGCGAGGCGGGAGAGGATCGTCTCCAGGTCCTGGCGTACCGCGGGCGCCGCGTTTTCGCACAAGATCAGCGAGGCGCTGGTGTGTTGCAGGAATATGTTGCACAGGCCCTGCTTTATCCCGCAGTCGCGCACGGCGCGCTCGATCTCCGCGGTGATGTCGGTGGTGCCGCGACCGCGGGTGCGAAACGCGAGGGTCTTGTGGCTGCTCATGGGTCGGCTTCCGCGCGATTGTAGGAGACAATCCCGGGGCGAGCCCCCATGAGCAATCACGTTTCCAGCTGGCTGGAGAAGTTCGGCAAGGCGTTGTCCAAGCGCGACCTCGACGCCGCGGCGGCGTTGTTCGAGGACGCGGGCTACTGGCGCGACCTCGTGTCCTTCACCTGGACCCTGCACACTTTCGAGGGTCGCGGCGAAATCAGGGCGATGCTGGCCGCCACGCTCGACGGCGTCGATCCGTCCGGTTTCGTGCAGCTCGGCCAGGCCGCGGAGGGTGACGGTGTCACCGAGGCCTGGTTTGCGTTCGAGACCGCCATGGGGCGCGGCACCGGGCACCTGCGGCTGCGCAAGGGCAAGTGCTGGACGCTGCTCACCACGCTGCAGGAGCTGAAGGGTTTCGAGGAGAAGGCAGGGCCGGCGCGCGAGCGCGGGGTCGAGCAGGGCGTGTTCCTGGATCGCCTGAGCTGGTTCGAACGGCGCCAGCACGAGCAGGCGGAGCTCGGCGTCGAGCGGCAGCCTTACGTGGTGATCGTCGGCGGCGGGCAGGGCGGGCTGGCGCTCGCCGCGCGCTTGAAGCGCCTGCAGGTGCCCGCGCTGGTGATCGAGAAGAACGAGCGCGCGGGGGATTCGTGGAGGAAGCGCTACCGCTCGCTGGTGCTGCACGACCCGGTCTGGTACGACCACATGCCCTACCTGCCGTTTCCCGGGCACTGGCCGGTGTTTTCCCCCAAGGACAAGAT
This sequence comes from uncultured Enterobacteriaceae bacterium, assembly GCA_964582155.1. GTDB lineage: Bacteria > Pseudomonadota > Gammaproteobacteria > Burkholderiales > SG8-39 > JAABQT01. Next base: position 12,928 of record CAZOSA010000031.1, read on the forward strand.
CGGCGACTGGCTGGAGATGTACGCGCGGGTGATGGAGCTCGACCTCTGGACCTCCACCAAGTGCATGCACGCGTCCTACGACGAGACGGCGGCAGAGTGGACGGTGCAGGTGAACCGCGGCGGGCAACGCGTCGAGCTGCGCCCGAAACACCTGGTGCTCGCCACCGGCATGTCCGGCTTTCCGAACATTCCGGAGATTCCCGGTGCGCAGGCCTTCACCGGGCGGATCGTGCATTCCAGCCAGTTCGACGGCGGCGAAGCCTGGCGCGACAAGCACTGCGTGGTGCTCGGTGCCAACAATTCCGCGCACGACATCGCCGCCGACCTGTGGGAGCACGGCGCGGCGGAAGTCACCATGGTGCAGCGCTCCTCCACCGTGGTCGTGACTTCGGACGCCTTGATGGAGCACGCCTGGGGCAGGCTGTATTCGGAAGACGCGCTGGCGGCGGGGATCACCACCGAGATCGCCGATTTGACGGTGGCCTCCGTGCCGTTCAAGCTCCTGCCTTCGTTCCAGAAGCCCATTTACGACACCATCCGCAAGCGCGACGCCGAGCTCTACGAAGGGCTGGATCGGGCGGGATTCCGGTACGACTTCGGCGAGGACGGCTCGGGCATCCATTCGACCTATCTGCGCCGCGGCGCGGGGTACTACATCGACGTCGGGGCTTCGCAGCTCATCGTGGCCGGGCACGTCAGGCTGAAAAGCCCGGCGCAGATCCAGCGCATCGGCGAGCAGACCGTGCTGCTCTCGGACGGCACGGTGCTGTCCGCCGACCTCATCGTCTACGCCACCGGCTACGGCTCCATGAACCAGTGGGCGGCGCAGCTCATCTCGCCCGAGGTCGCGGCGCGGGTGGGCCTGTGCTGGGGGCTGGGCTCGAATACCCGGCATGACCCCGGGCCGTGGGTGGGGGAGCTGAGGAACATGTGGAAGCCGACGCAGCAGCCCGGATTGTGGTTCCAGGGCGGGAACCTGATGCAGGCGCGGCATTATTCGCTGTACCTCGCGCTGCAGCTGAAGGCGCGCATGCAGGCGCTTCCCACGCCCGTTTACTACGTGGATCCGGTGCACCACCCATGAAATGGAAGATGGCCGAGAACTCGCTGTTCGCGGTCCTGCTGCGCTCGCCGTGGTGGGTGAGCGCGCTGGTCGCGGCAGGGGTGTTCGGGCTGCTGAGGCTGTTCATCGAGTGGGGCTACGCCCTCTTCGCCACCGGGCCCTTCATCGTCATCGCGGTGATGGCCGCCTGGAAACAGATGCGCACGCCGAGCGGTGCGCGGCTGGAAAAGGCGCTGGAGAAAATTCGCGGCATGTCCTGGGAAGAGTTCGCCCGCGCGCTGGAGCAGGGCTTCCGGCGGGAGGGCTACGCGGTGAAGCGCGTGGAAGGCGCGGCCGACTTCGAGCTGGCGAAGGCGGGGCGCGTGTCGCTGGTGTGCGCGCGGCGGTGGAAGGCTGCGCGCACGGGAGCGGAGCCGTTGAAGGAGTTGGTGGCGGCGGGGGAGAAGCGCGGGGTAGGGGAATGCATGTATGTGGTTGCGGGGGAATTGACGGAGCAGGCGAGGGGGTTTGCGAAACAGAAGGGGGTTACCTTGGTGGAGGGGGCGAGGATGGTTGCTTCTATTTGAACCCGGGTGTCCATTTTTGGCCCTTCGTGCCCATTCAGAGCGTAGACTCAAACGGGATGAGCAAGCGGGACACGGTAGGTTCGCCGAGCGCGCTGCTCGACTCCGGCAACGGCCTGCTGGCCGCCCTGCCTCGCGCTCAGTATCAACGCCTGCTTGCCGAGCACCTCGAGCTGGTCAGGCTGAGATATGGCGAGGTGCTCAAGGAACCGGGCGTGCGCATCCGCCATGTCTACTTCCCTATCGACTGTGTCGTTTCCTTGCAGACGTCGGCAGAGCATGGCGAGGCCCTGGAAGTCGCGCTGATCGGCCGTGAGGGGATGGTGGGTACCCCGCTGGTACTGGGAATCGATATTGCGTCCCATCTGGCCGTGGTCCAGGGCGCCGGGACGGCCATGCGGATGAAAGCCTCTGCCTTTCGCAAGGAATTTCTGCGCAGCAAGCCATTTCAAAAAGTTGTCTATTGGTACAAGAACGGGCTGGCGCGCCAGTTTGCGCAATCCGTTGCGTGCAACCAGTTTCACACGCTGCGCGCGCGCCTCGCCCGCTACCTGATGATGACGGCTGACCGCGCAAGGTCGAGGGAAATCCGCCTTACGCACGAAGTTCTGTCGCGCATGCTGGGTGTGCGCCGGCCCGGCATCACCAGCGCTGCCGGCGCCCTGGAACAGCGCAAGCTGATCCAATACACCCGCGGCAAGATCACGATCCTCGATCGAAAACGCCTCAGCGCATCCTCCTGCGCGTGTTACCGGATCATCAACGGTATCTACAGGAGGGCGCGTACGCGGATGGCCGACTCCGCGCGACGACGCAAAAACGTCATGCGTGGCGCGTTGACCGGGTGATCCGCTAAAAGGGCGCGCTCACCGGGGCCGCGGCGGGGACCGTGCTGCGCTCCTGAGCGCAATGCGGTATTTTTCGCGAGAAGACCCGAGGGGGAGAACCGGATGACTGCCTGTTTCATCGTGCGTGCCCAGGTCGTGGATGCGGCTGTGAAGGACGATTTCGACCGCTGGTACCGGGACGAGCACCTGGCGGACGCGCTCAAGGCATTCAAAGCGCAGCGCGCGTGGCGCGGCTGGAGCGAGGTGGATGCGTCCGTGCACTACGCCTTCTACGAGTTCGACGACGTGGCGCGAGTACGGGCCCTCCCGGGCTCCGCTGCGCTCGAGGGCCTGGTGGCGCAGTTCGATCGCGCATGGGGCGACAAGGTCACGCGCAGCCGGGACATCGTGCAGGCCATCCAGGCCATCGGCACCTGAC
>CAZOSA010000032.1:0-15172 GCA_964582155.1 uncultured Enterobacteriaceae bacterium
GGCGGTCCACCAGCAGCACGTCCGCGCCCATGTCGGCGAGCAGCATGCCGGCGAACGGCCCCGGGCCGATGGCTTCGAATTCCAGAACCCTGATGCCGGCGAGCGGACCCATCATCGTTTCCTGCGCTGGACTCGCCGATGCTACCGCGTCAGGGCTGGTGCATGCCCAACGCGGCCTCGATGTTGCGCACCATCGCCACCAGGCGCGGGCCCAGGTCCTCGTCGAGCTGGCCCTTTTTCAGCATGAAGGCAGGCACGGTGCAGTTGAATGCCACCAGCTCGCCGTCCACGGTGCGCCGCATGGGCGCGCCGACGGCGAACACCTCGCGCCGCAATTCGCCGAGCGACACGCAAAAGCCGCGGCCGCGGATTTCCTCCATCGCCTTGTCGATCTGCGGACGGTTCCTGCGATGCGTCTCCGGCTCCTTGACCTTCATCTGGTTGAGCAGCGCCTCGCGCTCGGGCGGCGCGCAGGACGCGATGAAAGCGCGGCCGATCACCGACTGGGCGATCGGCACCGCGGTGCCGATGTCGGGCAGCGTGGCGATCCCGTTGCCGCTGCGGCTGGACTCGATGTACACCATGCTCAGGCGGTCGCGCATGCCCATGGAGACCGAGCCGTTGCAGTAGTCGGCCAGCTCCTTCATGAACGGGCGCGCGATCTGGCGCACGCTCATCGAAGCGAGCAGCGGGTAGCCGATGGACAGCACGGCCGAACCGAGCTGGTACTTCCCGAGGCGCATGTTGTGGCGCAGGTAGCCCAGCTTGGTCAGCGTGTAGGTGAGGCGCGATACGGTCGGCTTGGGCAGCCCGGTACGCACCGAGATTTCCTTGTTGCCCAGCATCGGCTCGAGCGGCGTGAAGCAGCGCAGCACCTCGAGGCCGCGCGCCAGGGTCGTGGCAAACTGGCGGTCGCCCTCGTGCTCGTAGCTGTACTGGGTCGCGGCGGGGGAAAGCGGTGCGTTGGTCTCGGGCGCGCCCATGGCGTCTCCTCTGGTTGTTGTCGCTGCGGACAAAGGTGCAGCAGAATGTGGCTCGTTTCGATATTCGGTTGGCGCACGGGCCCTGTCAACTTAGTCGTACCATATTTCGCATAGCGAAAATTCGAAAGGAATCATGACGCTCACGACTTCCAGGTCCCCCTTCGATCTGACCGGCAAGGTTGCCCTGGTGACCGGCTCCACGCGCGGGATCGGCAAGTCGATCGCCGAAGAGATGGCGCGGGCCGGCGCCAAAGTGGCGATCTCCAGCCGCAAGATGGATGCCTGCGAGCAGGTGCGCGTCGAGTTCGAGCAACAGGGCTACGAGGTGCTGGCGCAGGCCTGCAACGTGTCGAGGAAAGACGAGCTGCAGGCGCTGGTGGATGCGGCGGTGAAGCGCTGGGGCCGGATCGATATTGCCGTTTCGAACGCGGCGTCGAATCCGTACTACGGGCCGCTCGCCTCGATCCCGGACGACGCTTTCGACAAGATATTCAACAACAACGTGAAAAGCGTGCTGTGGCTCGCGGCGATGACGCTGCCCGGCATGGCCGAGCGCGGCGGCGGCAGCTACATCACCGTGGGCTCGATCGGCGGCATCATCGCCAACACGGTGATCGGCGCCTACGGCATGTCCAAGGCCGCCGACCATATGCTGGTGAAAAACCTCGCCGCCGAGTGGGGCCCGAAGAACGTGCGCGTGAACGCCATCGCGCCGGGACTGATCAAGACCGACTTCGCCAAGGCGCTGTGGGAGGACCCGCAGCGGCGCAAGGAGCGCGAGGCCGCGACCCCGCTGCGGCGCCTGGGCGAGCCCCGGGACATCGGCGGCATCGCCGCCTTCCTGGCCTCCGACGCGGCTGCTTTCATTACGGGGCAGTGCATCGTGGCCGACGGCGGAGTTACCATTCTGTAGTCAGGAGGAGGCTCGTATGGACCTCAACTATTCCCAGGAAGAAATTGCGTTCCGCGACCAGGTGCGCGGCTGGCTGAAGGCGAACCTCCCCGCCGACCTGCGCGACAAGATCGCCGACTACGAGGAGCTGACGCGCGAGGACCTGCTGCGCTGGCACGGCATCCTCGCCAGGCAGGGCTGGGTGGCGCCCTCCTGGCCCAAGGAGTGGGGCGGCACGGGCTGGAGCGTGGTGCAGCGCTACATCTTCGAGGAGGAGTGCGGCTACGCCGGCACGCCGCCGCTGATCCCCTTCGGGCTTTCCATGTGCGGCCCGGTGCTGCTCAAGTTCGGCAGCGACGCGCAGAAAAAGCAGTTCCTGCCGCGCATCTACAGCGGCGACGATTTCTGGTGCCAGGGCTATTCGGAGCCGGGTTCGGGTTCGGACCTTGCTTCGCTGAAAACGAAGGCGGCGCGCAGCGGCGAGCACTACGTGGTCAACGGCCAGAAGACCTGGACCACGCTCGGGCATTACGCCGACTGGATCTTCTGCCTGGTGCGCACCGATTCCGGCACCGCCAAGCGCCAGGAGGGCATCTCGTTCCTGCTCATCGACATGAAGATGCCCGGCATCACGGTTCGGCCGCTGATCCTGATGGACGGCGGGCACGAGGTGAACGAAGTGTTTTTCGACGACGTCAAGGTGCCGGTGGCGAACCTGGTGCATAAGGAAGGCGAAGGCTGGACGGTGGCCAAGTACCTGCTTGGCCACGAGCGCATGAACACCGGCCGCATCGGGGCCTCCAAGCGCGAGCTGGCGAAACTGAAGGAGTTCGCGGCGCAGCAGGTCAAGGGCGGCAAGTCGCTGATGGAGGATGCGCGCTTTCGCGACCGGCTCTCGCGCCTGGAAGTCGAGCTGATGGCGCTCGAGATCACCAACCTGAGGTTCCTCGATCGCATGCGGCGCACCGGCCAGCCGCCGGGGGCGGACGTGTCGATGCTCAAGATCAAGGGCACCGAGATCCAGCAGGGCCTCACCGAGCTCATGATGCAGGCGGTCGGACCGATGGCGCAGCCGTTCAAGGCCGTGAACGGCGACGCGGGGTTCGACGAGTTCACCGCGGCGATCGCGCCGCGCTACTGCAATTTCAGGAAGACGACGATCTACGCCGGCTCGAACGAGATCCAGCGCAACATCATCGCCAAGATGACCCTGGGACTTTAGTCATGAACTTCGACTACAACGAAGAGCAGCAACTGCTCGCGGACTCCGTGCGGCGCTTCATCCAGAAGGACTACGCATTCGAGGCGCGCAGGAAGTTCGTCGCCTCGGACGCAGGCTACAGCGACGCGGTGTGGGCGACCTTGGCCGAGATGGGACTCACCGGCATCCCGTTCTCGCCGGATTACGGCGGGTTCGGCGGCGGCGCCACCGACCTGCTGAGCGTGATGGAGGCTTTCGGCGAGGGGCTGGTGGTGGAGCCGTTCCTCGCCACCGTGCTCGGCGCGCAGTGCGTGGCGCGCGCGGGCAGCGACGTGCAGAAGAAGGCGATCCTGCCCCAGGTGGTGCAAGGCACGCTGAAGATGGCGTTCGCCCATAGCGAGAAGGGCGCGCGCTACGACCTGGGCCACGTGAAAGCGACGGCGACGAAGTCGGGCAATGGCTGGACCCTGGACGGCGAGAAAGTCGTGGTGCTGGGCGCACCGGCCGCCGCGAAGCTGGTGGTGTCCGCGAAAACGCCCGCGGGGCCGAGCCTGTTCCTGGTGGACGCGAAGGCCGTGAAGCTCAAGGCCTACCGCACGCTGGACGAGATGCGCGCGGCAGATGTCGTTCTTGCCAGTACGCCCGGCGAGATGCTCGGCACCGAGGGCAAGGCGCTGCCGGTGATCGAGGCGGTGGTGGATTTCGCCACGGCGCTCGTCTGCGCGGAAGCCGTAGGCGCGATGAAATACGCCTGCGACAGCACCCTCGAGTACCTCAAGACGCGCAAGCAGTTCGGCGTGCCGATCGGCACCTTCCAGGCGTTGCAGCACCGCATCGTGGATATGGTCATCGCCTACGAACAGGCAAAATCGATGGCCTTCCTCGCCTGCAGCCAGGTGGACTCGGCGCCGGATGCGAAGGACCGCGCGCGCGCGGTCTCCGCCGCCAAGATCAAGATTGCCGATAACGCGCGCCTGATCAGCCAGGAAGCGATCCAGCTGCACGGCGGCATGGGGATGAGCGAGGAGCTGAAGGTGAGCCACAGCTTCCGGCGCCTGACCATGATCGCGCAACAGTTCGGCGACGCCGACCACCACCTGGAACGCTTCGCGCGCCTCGGCTAGCGGCGCTGCACTATGATATCATGATATCACATTGATCGGGAGCGCGAGGACAGCCATGGCCCAGTTCATCGTTCGCCACCTGGAAGAGGAGGTGAAGACGCGCCTCAAGCGCCGCGCCCGGAAATACGGGCGCAGCATGGAAGACGAGGTGCGTCACATCCTGCGCAACGCCGTGAAGCAGGGCAACCAGCCGGCGCCGAAGCTGGGCTCGCGCATCGCGGCGCGCTTCGCGAAAGCGGGCCTGAGGGCGGACCTGCCGGAGCTGCGCGGCCAGCCGGCCCGCGCCGCAGATTTGGGCAGGTGATCATCCTCGACACCAACGTGCTTTCCGCGTTGATGCGCCAGGTGCCGGAGGCACCAGTGGTGGCGTGGCTCGACCGGCAGTCGGCCGAATCCGTGTGGATTACGAGCATCACGCTGTTCGAAGCGCGTCTTGGCCTCGCACTGCTGCCCAAGGGCCGTCGACGGCAGGCGCTGGAATCCGCCTTTGCCCGGCTGCTCGAAGACGATCTCGAGGATCGGGTTATCGCATTCGACAGCGCTGCGGCGGGCGAAGCGGCATCATTGGCTGCGGACAGGCAGAGGGCCGGACGGCCGGTGGACATGCGCGACACTCAGATCGCAGGCATCGCGCTCGCGCGGCGCGCCACACTCGCCACCCGGAACTTGCGGCACTTTCGCGACCTGAAGGTGCCGGTAGTGGATCCCTGGCTGGCGCCGCAATAGAAACCGCGCCGCTTCCTCCGAAATTTCCTCCAGGGACTTTCCGCCGGTTGCCGTCGTGCTGGCGTTTGTTGCGGACTTTGTTCAACCGGAGCGCAGCCTGGGCAGGTCGGCCGGCGCCTCGATTTCCATGCGCAGCAATTGTGCGGCAACCACCTTGCCGAGGTTGTCCATGCGCAGGGACCTCGCTGCGCCGCCCTGCAGGGCGCGGTTCAGCACGATCTTGAGGGCGAGGAGGTTGTCCAGCGGCCAGAGCTCCACCGGCCCTTCGCACTGGCCGCGAAAGTGCGCGGCGACACGCTCGGGCGTCACCTCGCGCTTGAGGACGGCGTAGGTCGGCGCATCCCAGGCGAAGAGGCCGATGTCGGCGCGGTCGGCCTTGTCGCCGGAGCGCGCGTGCGCGATCTTCCAGAGCGGCACGCGCATCAGACTTTCTCCACGGCGACTTCCACTTTCGACTCCATCAGCTCCCGTGCCACCAGCGTCGGCCAGATGCCGAGCAGCTCTTTCGCGCCCTGCACGCCCTTCATGCTGCCCACATAGGGCGGACCCGACAGGCCCAGCCATGGGAACAGCCGTCCGTAAGCGTCGGCCACCTTGCGCTCCTGCGTGCGGATGGTCATGCGCAGGAAACACTCGTTCAGCTGGTCGCGGTAGGTGGGGTCGGCATTCGCGCCGAGCAACGAGTTGTAGCCGATGTATTCGACGTTCGTGTCCTCGACCGGCCAGCCGCGCTCGGCCACCAGGGTGCTGATCGTTTGCGCGGCTTTTTCGCACTTGGCATAGGCCTGCGGCCAGGAAAAGCCGATGATGCCGGTGCCCATCCAGCCGTCGTGGTAGCCGCCCACGATCTTCAGTTTTGGGGGGCGCGGCGCGCCGCTTGCGCCCGTGAGCCGCACGCGGTCGCCGCCCTGGTCGTCGAATTTAATCGTGCCCATGTCGAGCACCACGTCGGGCGAGACGTAGGCATGCGGGTTGTGCACCTCGTAGAGCAGTTGCTGGCGCAGCGTGTCGAAGGAGATCCTGCCGCCGGTACCCGGCGCCTTGGTGACGAGCGCCGTCGCGTCCGCGCTCACTTCGGCGATGGGGTAGCCGAGGTGCGCGTAATCCGGGATCCCGGCCCATTCCGCCGCCGAGCCGAAATTGCCCCCCGAGCCCTGGCCGGAGCACTCCAGCAGATGGCCCACGGTAAGGCCGAGCGCGAGCTTGTCCCAGTCGTCCCACTGCCAGCGGAGTTCATGCACCAGCGGCGCGAGTGACAGCGCCGCGTCCGCCACGCGTCCGGTGAGCACGATGTCCGCGCTTTGCTCGAGCGCGCGCACGATCGGCTGCGCGCCGAGGTAGGCGTTGGCGAACAGCATCCGGTCGCGCACCGTGTCGAGGCCGGCGCCGGTGTCCATGTGCGCAAGCGGCTCGCCGGCGGCGCGCAGCTCATCGAGGCGCTCGAGCACCGAGTCGCCGCTTACGGTGGCGATGGTCGCTTTCCAACCCTTGTCGCGGAACGTGCGTGCGATGGCTTCACGCGCGCCCTGCGGGTTGAGGCCGCCGGCGTTGAGGATGAACTTCACGCCGTGCTTCGCGGCGAGCGGCCACAGTTCGGTGAGCATCGGCAGGCCGTCGCGCGCGTAGCCGGCGGCGGGGTCCTTCTGCCGGTCTTTCTGCAGGATGGCGAGCGTCAGCTCGGAAAGATGATCCGAGGCGATGTAGTGCACGCCGCCGCGCTCGATCGAGGCGCGCACCGGCTGCCAGGAGTCACCGTAGAAACCCAGCCCCGCGCCCACGCGGACCGACTTCATTTCGCCGCGGGCATGGCGCGCTCGATCAGCGCGTCGAAAGGCGTGTTCGAGGCGAGGGTGCCGAAGGCGCCGGTCCAGTCCGCGCCCAGGCGCGCGCGTACGAAGGCTTCGAACACCTCGGGCGGGGCATGGCGCGCCAGCAGGCTCGCCTGCAGCGCGAGCGCGAGGTCCTGCGTCAGGCGGCGCGCAGCGCTCTCATGTTCGGAGGCGTCCTGCAGCCGGTCTTTGATCGCGGCGCTGAACGCGTCGTAGGCGCGGTGCTTGCCCGCCGCCGCGTCCAGCTCGGCAACCACGGCCTCGATCACCTCGGGCGCTTTCCTCAGCGCGCGCAGCACGTCCAGGCACATGACGTTGCCGGCGCCCTCCCAGATGGAATTGAGCGGCATCTCGCGATAGATGCGCGCCAGCGCCTGCTCTTCCACGTAACCGTTGCCGCCGATCGCCTCCATCGCCTCCTGCGCAAAGTGCGCGCCGCGCTTGCAGACCCAGAACTTGGCCGTGGGCGTGAGCACGCGGCGCAGCAATTGCTCGCGCGCATCGTCCTGCGCGTCGTAGGCGCGCGCGAGGCGCAGGACCAGCGCGCTCGCCGCTTCCGCTTCCAGCGCGAGGTCGGCGAGCACGTTCTTCATCAGCGGCTGGTCCTTGAGCAGCCTGCCGAATGCCTGGCGCTGCGCGGCGTTCCACAGCGCCTGCGACAGCGCCTGGCGCATCAGGCCCGCGGTGCCGATGGCGCAATCCAGGCGCGTGTAGACGCCCATCTCCAGGATCATCGGCACGCCGCGGCCTTCCTCGCCGAGCAGCGTGGCGCGCGCGTCCTCGAATTCGACCTCCGAGGACGCGTTGGAGCGGTTGCCGAGCTTGTCCTTCAGGCGCTGGATGCGGATCGCGTTGCGGCTGCCGTCGGCGAGCAGTCGCGGCATGAACAGGCACGACAGGCCGCCGGGCGCCTGCGCCAGCACCAGGAACGCGTCGCACATCGGCGCGGAGAAAAACCACTTGTGGCCGGTGATGGAAAACTCGCCGCCTCCCAGCGGTGCCGCCCGGGTGGTGTTGGTGCGCACGTCGGAGCCGCCCTGCTTTTCGGTCAGGCCCATGCCGATGAGCGCCGCGTCCTGGCCGCGCGAATAGATGCGCGGCAGCCAGTGCGCGGCAAGCCCGGGATTCGCCTTCAGGGCCGGCACCGAGCCGTAGGTCATGGTGACCGGGCACTGCGTGCCGTTCTCGATTTCAGAATAGAGCAGATACGCGGCGGCGCGCTCGACGTGCGCGCCGGGTCCGGGCTCGGCCCAGGGACTGCTGTGCAAGCCGTGCCTGAGCGCGAGCGCCATCAGCTGGTGCCAGGCCGGGTGGAACTCCACCTCGTCGCGGCGCCGGCCCTGGCGGTCGTGCGTCTTGAGCACCGGCGGGTTGCGGTTGGCGGCATCGGCGAGCGCGAGCGTGTCGCGCGCGCCGAGCACCGCACCCAGGTTGCCAAGGCGCTGGCGTGCGTACGCGAGGCGCTCGCGCGGCAGATTGAACGCCAGCGCGTCGCGCAGCGCGGCGTTCGTTTCGTACAGGTTGGTGTTCTCGAGCGGCGCGCTCTGGTTCAGGACTTCGTGCGTCGCGGGCATGGCGCGGTCCGGAGGGTGCCAGGCCAGTCTAGTCGCGCGTCCTTTCAAAAGCAATTGCTTGGTGAAATCTGCCTGTAGAATTTCCCGCCGGAGGAGGGGCCTTGCTCACCAAGTTGCCGCAACCGTTCATGGGGCTGCACCCGCGGGCATCGTTTTTCGTCCCGCGAAACGCACAGTGATCATGCAGCTCGAGCCCGGGAACTGGCGGCAGGCGCTGAAGGCGAGGGTGGGCACCCTGTGGGTGCTCAAGATGCTGTCGACGGCCGGGGGGATCGCGGCGTTCTTCCACGCGTACTTCTGGGTCATGCGCCATCCGTGGTCCGCCGTCACCGTGATGCCGGTGACCTGGGTCGACGGGCTGATCGGCTTCCATCCCCAGACCTTTGCGCTGTACGCCTCCCTGTGGGTCTACATTTCCCTGGTCGCCGCGCTCGCCAAGAACCTGCGGGAACTGGCCGCGTTCGGCGCGGCCTCGCTGGGGATGAGCGTCGTCGGCCTGGGCATCTTCATTCTCCTGCCCACGAAGGTGCCCGAATTCGCGATCGACTGGTCCCTGTACCCGTCACTGCAGTTCCTCAAGAGCGTCGACGCTACCGGGAATGCCTGCCCGTCGCTGCACGCCGCGTTCAGCGTATTCACGGTGCTCGCGCTGCGCGCGCAACTGACGGCGATGGGCGCCCCGCGATGGCTGCTGGCGTTTAACGTGCTGTGGTGCCTGGGCATCCTGTACTCGGCGATGGCCACCCGGCAGCACGTCGCGCTGGATGTCGTTGCGGGGGTGGCGCTGGGCGGGGTGGTGTCGATCGCGTACCTGGGCGCGCTGGCGCACCGCGATCGTGCTCGATGACAAGCACCCTGCGGTTGACCGGACGGGAGCGCTGACTTGAGCGTTCATGTCGTCCGGCTCGGATCCGCCAGGGCCGCAGGCGAAGGACTGCGCATCGGCACCGTGCGCCGGCCGCCGCGCGGCGTGCCGAAGGCGCGCTTCACTGCCGACAACTGGTACGACTTGTGGCTGCCGGATCTTTCGCCGAGCGAGGCATTGGTGAAACAGGCGCAGCGCGCGCAAGACGACAGGGATTGGAACGCGTTCGCCCGGAAGTACCGCAAGGAGATGGCGGCGCCGGGAAGGGCGAGGCTGCTCGAGCTGCTCGCTGCATTGTCACAGTCCTCAAACTTTTCCGTCGGCTGCTATTGCGAAGACGAAAATCGCTGCCACCGCTCGGTGCTGCGTGCGCTGCTCAGCGAGCGGGGCGCGAAGCTCGCCGCGTAGCGCCGCGCACGTGGCGAGTCGCATGCGAGAATCGCGGCAAAAGGAGGCCCGCCATGGAACTCGCGAAGACGATCCAGGAAAAACTGAAAGGCCTGCTGCCCGACCTGCTCGGCATCAAGGTCGTCGAGGTGACCCCGGACAAGGTGCTCGCCACCCTCGTAGTGCGGCCCGAGCTGTGCACCACCGGCGGGGTCCTCCACGGCGGCGCGATCATGGCCTTCGCCGACACGCTCGGTGCCATCGGCACGATGGTCAATATGCCGCAGGGCGCGAGCACCGCCACCATCGAATCCAAGACCAACTTCATCGGCGGTGCTGCCGAGAGCTCCGTGGTCACCGGCGAATCCACGCCGGTACATAAGGGCAGGACCACCCAGGTCTGGCAGACGCGCATCACCGGTGCGCAAGGCAGGCTCGTCGCTCTGGTGACGCAGACCCAGATCGTAATGCCGCCGCGCGCCTAGCCACGGGCGGCTCGCTATAATGCCTGCGCGCTTTCCAGGGGGAACGGTGCGCGATTTGGTCAGCCGCTTGCAGCGCTACTTCGCCTACGCCGGGCTGTTCAGCCTGGCGATCAACGCTTTGCTGCTGGTGCCCGCCCTCTACATGCTGCAGGTGTTCGACCGGGTGCTCTCCAGTCGCAGCGAGGAAACGCTGGTCATGCTTTCCGTGGGCGCGCTGCTCGCGCTCGCAATGATGGCGGCGCTCGACATGTTGCGCGCGCGGCTGCTGGCGGCCTGCGGCATCGCGCTGGACCGCTGGCTGGGCCCGAGCGTGCTGCAGGGCCTGCTGGCGCAGACGGCGCGCCTGGGCGGGGCCGAGTACCTCAACGGCCTGCGCGATGTCTCGACGCTGCGCGGCTTCCTGGTCGGCGCCGGTGTCATCGCGCTGTTCGACGCGCCATGGCTGCCGCTGTTCCTCGTGCTGATCTACCTGTTCCATCCCCTGCTCGGTGCGGTGGCGCTGGCTGGCGCGGTACTGATGCTGTTCCTCGCGGTGCTGAACGAACGTCTCACGCGCAGGCCGCTCGGGCAGGTGCTCGCCGCGGGACGCCGCGCCGGCCGGTTCATCGATGCGTCAACGGCGAACGCCGAAACGGTGAGCGCGCTCGGCATGGCGCGCGCCATCACGCGGCGCTGGCAGGCGCTGAACGACGCGGCGCTGCGCGAGCAGTCCGCGGCGAGCGGCCTGGGCGCGACTTTCGCCGGTCTTACCAAGTTCACGCGCCAGTTCGTCCAGATGGCGATGCTTGGCGCCGGCGCCTACCTGGTGATCGCCCAGCACCTGTCGGCCGGCGTGATGATCGCCACCACCATCATCCTCGGGCGGGCGCTGGCGCCGGTGGAGATGCTGGTCGCGGGCTGGCGCAATCTCGTGGAGGTGCGCAGCGCCTGGCAACGGCTCGCACAGCTGTTCGCCGCCAACCCGCCGGAGCCGGCCGGCACGCCGCTGCCCGCACCACGCGGCGCGCTCGCGGTCGAGCGCGTCGTCTACGGTTTCCCGGGTGCCGCGCGGCCCGCCCTGCGCGGCGTCTCGTTCAGCCTGAACGCGGGAGAGTCTCTCGGCGTCATCGGCCCGACCGCGGCGGGCAAGTCTACGCTCGCGCGCCTGGTCGTCGGCATCTGGAAGCCCGCGGCGGGCGCAGTGCGGCTGGACGGTTCCGACGTCGCGACCTGGCCGCGCGAGCAGCTCGGCGTGTACCTCGGCTACGTGCCGCAGGCGGTGGGGCTGTTTTCGGGCACAGTGGCCGCGAACATCGCCCGGCTCGGCGAGCCCGATGCCGCTGCCGTGATCCGTGCCGCGCAGCGCGCGCACGCGCACGACATGATCCTGCGCCTGCCGCGGGGCTACGACACCGAGGTCGGCGATGCGGGCGCCGCCCTCTCGCCCGGGCAGCGGCAGCGCGTGGCGCTGGCGCGCGCGCTGTACGGCGAGCCGCGCCTGGTGGTGCTCGACGAGCCGAACGCGAACCTGGACGCGGAGGGCGATGAGGCGCTGGTGCGTACCTTGCACGACCTGAAGGAGTCCACGGTGACGGTGGTGGTCGCCGCGCACCGGCCTTCACTCCTCGCCGGCGTCGACAAGCTCCTCGTATTGAAGGATGGCGTCGCCGAGATGTTCGGGCCGCGCGCCGAAGTGATCGCGCGCGTGACCCGCAGCATGCCCCAGATACGGGGGGCCGCATGAGCGCCGCGCGCCCTGAGACCGGCGAGCTGACGCGCATCGTGCGCGGCGGCTTCGCGGTGGTCACGCTCGGACTGCTCGCGCTCGGGACGTGGCTCGTGCTGGCGCCCCTCTCCGGCGCGGTCATCGCGCCGGGCTTCGTCAAGGTGGACATGAACCGCAAGGTGGTGCAGCACCAGGAAGGCGGCATCGTGAAGAAAGTCTTCGTGCGCGACGGCGAGCACGTGCAGCAGGGCCAGACCCTGCTCGTGATCGACGACGTGCGCCTGGATGCCACGCTGGATCTGCTGCGCACGCAGCACGACGGCGAGCGCGCCAAGGCAGCGCGCCTGGAGGCCGAGCGCGCCTTCCTGCCCGCGGTGATGTTCCCGCCGGATCTCGCCGCGCGCGGCGGCGAGCCCAAGGTCGCCGAGCTCCTGCAGCGCGAGGCGTCGCTGTTTCGCGCGCGGCGCGAGGCGCTCGACAGCCAGATCGTGGTGCTGCGCAAGCAGATCCGCCATACCGTGGACGAAGCGCAGGCGCTCGCCGGGCAGATCGCCGCCGAGGAACGCGCGCTGAAGTCGCAGAAGGAGGAGCTGGCGGTGAACCAGCAGCTCTTGAAGCAGGGCTTCGTGCAAAAGACGCGTCTCATGAGCCTGGAGCGCGCCGTCGCCGACTACGAGGCGCGCTGGGAGGAGCACCGCGCCGAGCTCGCCAAGACGCGCCAGCGCGCTTCCGAGCTCGAGCTGCGCGTGCTGGCGCAGCGCAACAGCTACGTGCAGAGCGCGGCCGACGAGCTGAAGGAGGCGAGCACGCGCCTGTTCGATCTCGAGGAGCGCCTGCGCCCGTCGAAGGATGCCTCCGACCGGCAGCGCATCGCCGCGCCCATCGCGGGCGAGGTGGTGGGCCTGCGGGTATTTTCGCCGGGGGCGGTGGTGGGGCCGCGCGAAGTGCTGATGGAGATCGTGCCCGAGGACAAGACGCTCATCGTCGAGGCGCGCATCCGCCCCGAGGACATCAACCACGTGCGCGCCGGATTTCCGGCCGAGGTGCGTTTGACGGCTTACCAGACACGCACCACGCCGCTGGTCGCCGGCAGCGTGAATTACGTGGCCGCGGACCGCATGGTGGACGCGCAGACCGGCGTGCCGTACTACGTGGTGCACGTGGACGTGAGCGCGGGCGCGCTCGCGGATGCGGGCAACCTGCGCATGCAGGCCGGCATGCCGGCGGAGGTGTACATCCGCACCGACAGCCGCACCGCGTTCGACTACATGTTCGCGCCGGTGACGTCCTACCTCAGGCGCGGCATGCGGGAGCCGTTGTAGCGGGCTAGACTATAAGTGAATCGGCAAGACCGGCGACCGTGAGGCTGACCGTCGCTATATCCGTTCCGCCGTGGCCGTCGCTGACTGTGTAGTCGAAGCTGTCGGCGACGATCTCGCCCGCTGAGAGGTCCTGCAGTTCCTGCGCCATAGTCGGGTCGTAGACAATGTCGCCGTTCGCGTCCTGCGATATCGCGGCGCCGCGCGCGCTCGTCATCTGCAAAGAATCAAGGTAAATGGCGAGGACATCCCCTGCGTCGGCATCGGTGTCGTTGACGAGGAGCAGCGCATCGTCGATGACGAGCGCAGTGTCCTCGTCGGTCGCTGCACTGCTGCCGCTGCGGTCGCCGGCGGCCCAGGCGACGGCCTGCTCGAAGATCTTGTCGGAGTCGTCGTTGCGGATCGTTACCGCGCCCGTGTCCGTAAAAAAGGGATCCCCCATGTGCCGAGAGCCGAGATAAGCGGTCCGGCCGTCGCCGACTTCGTTGAACGCGATCGCCGCTTTATCTTCGCTCGCATGGAACGCAAGGATAGTCGCGCCGCTACCCACATCCACAACTCCATCCCCATCCACGTCCACATCCACATCAACCGCCTGCGCAATTTCATGGTTCACCGCGTTGACTACGTAGCTGCTCAGGCCGTCCGTGATCGGGTGCACCTCGAGGATCGTGATCGTCGATCCGCCGTCGGCAATGTCGAAACCGCTCCCGGCGACGGGACTAATGGAGTCGGCGTCAGTCCGAACCGCCCCTGGAAGCAGCGTTAGTACCTGTGCAAACCCTCCTGTGGTGATCACGCCACCACCGGCATCGACGAAGTCGACAAGCGCCGAGAAGAGCGGGGTGTTGCCGTAGTCGGTTCCAAAGCCTGCGTCGCCGAGGACGACGACGTCGTATTTCTCTAGTTCGATCTCCCAGACTATGGTGGAGTTGTCGAGAATCGCGGTGACGTCGAAGTCGAATACGGTGGTGTCCCTGAGTTGTGCCGCTGCCGCTTCGTAGCTGCTTGAGCTGCTGCCGCCCACTACGGCGACGCGGATCGCGCCGGCGCCTCCGCCGGTACCGCCGATGTCGTCATCCCCCGCCACCGGCGCCCTGTTGATGTCGAGCGCTTCGAAGTTCCGCACGTCCAGATCGAAGCTCTGGAACTGGAACGTCCGGCCGTCATCGCAGTGCGAATTTTCTTTGCGCGCGAGGAATGCCTCGAAGGCGGCGATGTCCGCCTGCACATCCGCCCGCGCCAGCTCGGCCGAAGTCAGCGTGAGCTGCAGGGTGTCGATGCCCTTGCCGCCGTCGTAGACGTCGTGCGCGCCCGGATTCGCGGCAAGCGTGTAATTGGCGACATCATTGCCCTTCCCGGCTTTGACGATGTCGTTGCCGGCGCCGCCGTCGACGAAATCGCTGCCCTTGTCGCCGTCGAGCCGGTCGTTGCCGTCGCCGCCAAGCAGGCGGTCGTCGCCCTTGCCGCCCTCCAGCTCGTCGTTGCCGCCCAGGCCAGCCAGCAGGTCGTCGCCCTTGCCGCCCTCCAGCTCGTCGTTGCCCTCGGTGCCGGTGAGCACGTTGTCGCCGTTCGTGCCCTTCAGCCTGACGCCCCTGCCATCCGACCCGTGGTCGTGATGGTGGTCGTCGTGACCGGACTTGCCGCCGTGATGCTTGTTCCTAGACATGGTCCCTCCGGGACGCCAACATCGTCATTTACGCTGGAGGATTATGTTTGGCCGGGGGAGGTGGCGGCAACTGAATTGCGGTAATAAAGGGTCAAGAACGGATCAGGAAGTGTGAAGTAGGACTTAGTCCACCACGCAGGCCGCCCCGGGCGCTTCCCGAGCGCCGGCATGGCAGGAACCTCGGGGCTGCACTAGACTCGAACCGCTGCCATGGCCAACGTCTCCGACATCGCCAAGCTGGTCGCGGGCGAGTCGCTCGACGCCGACCCGGCGGAGACCCGGGAGTGGCTCGACGCGCTCGATGCGCTCCTCGCCAGCGCCGGCAAGGAGCGTGCGCGCTACCTCATGGGGCGCCTCACCGAGCACGCCGGCGCGCTCGACGTGCAGACGCGCGCGCGCTTCAACACGCCCTA
>CAZOSA010000033.1:0-15005 GCA_964582155.1 uncultured Enterobacteriaceae bacterium
TCGCTTCCGCCTCGAAGGCCGGGCGCTGGCGCGTGCCGGCGACGAAGTAGATCGTGGGCCTGGCAAGAGGCAGCGCGCGCGCCAGTTCGCGCGAGACCGGCGTATGGAAGTCGCGGTAGCGCACCGGCGCGTCGATCAGCACCAGTTCGGCTTGCGCGATTGCCACGCCGCATTGCCCGAGGATCTGCGCGCCCGCGCGGACCGCAGCATGAATCGCCTCCGGGGTCCAGTCGCCCTCGAAGTAGGCGAGAGCCAGCCTGAGGTGGTGTGATGGTGAAGTCGAGCTGCGCTCGATTGTGAGTTCGCGGCGCTCAAGAACCGTGATCGCCCCCGCGTCCCTGGCCAGCGCGGGAAGTGCCGCGACCAGCAGGACGAGGAGCGTTCGCAGGCGAGAAATCACGGCCTGCCGGCGCTAGTGCGTGTGCCGGTGGTGCAGGTCGGGGTAGTGCGGATGCGAATGGACCAGCGGCTCGTGCCGGTGCGGATGCGCATGCGGTTCGCGCCCGTCCCAGTCGAAGTCGTGCGCATGCCGGTGATGCGCATCGTGCACATGCTCGTGCTGGTGCTCCAGTTCCCGGTGCGCATGCTCGTGCTCATGACGTTCGGTGAGGTGCAGCCATACGCCGAGCGCCATCAGCGCTGCCGCGGCCCAGAACGCGGCGTTCGGCTGCTCGCCCAGCATGGCAAGGGCCAGCGCCGCGCCGAAGAACGGCGCCACCGAGAAGTACGCGCCCGTGCGTGCGGTGCCCAGGTGCCGTAGCGCCACGATGAACAGCGTGAGGCTCACGCCGTAGCCCAGGAACCCGAGCAGCCCGGCGCCGATCCAGCCGGCTGCCGCAGGCAGCGGGGCGCCGATGGCGATGGCGAGCGCGAGATTCACCGCGCCGGCCGCGAGCCCCTTGAGACACGCGAGTGTCGCCGCGTCGCCGCCAGAGACTCGACGCGTGAGGTTGTTGTCGATCGCCCAGGCGAGGCACGCGCCGGCGACCAGCGCCGTGCCCAGCAGTCCCTCGGCCCGCGGCGTGGCGCCTGCCGATAGCACCACGCCTCCGGCGACGATCGCAACCATGCCGGCGAACACGCGCCGGTCCACGTTCTCGCGGAACACCGTCCAGGCGATCACAGCGGTCAGGACTGCTTCCAGATTGAGCAGCAGCGAAGCGGAAGCCGCGTCGCTGAGCGCAAGCCCGTACATCAGCAGTACCGGCCCGGCGACGCCGCCCGCGAGGATGGCCGCGGCGACCCATGGCCAGTCGCTGGCGTTGAAACTCGCTGCGCGCCCGTTCCCGGGACGCAGCGCGAGCCAGGCCGCGAGCCCCAGGCCGCTGCCGAGATACAGGATCGCCGCGAGCACCAGCGGCGACACCTCGCCGAGGAGCAGCTTCGCGAACGGCGTGCTGGCGCCGAACAGCGCTGCGGCGCCGAGTGCGTACGGCACGCCTCGGTTCAAGTTCATGCTTGCCTGATAATGCTGTACGGGGGCAGCAACTGAGTCAAGGGCGAAGCGCAATGGACGGCGGTGGATGAACGCGGGCACGCGCATCAGGATCCTCGCCGCGGTCGCGGTCGCGGTGGTGCTGGCGCTGGCCGCGGCGTACTGGCTGCTCCACGAGACCGGCGCCATGGCCACCCTCCTCGATGGCCATACGCTGCGAGAGTTCATCATGGGGCTCGGCGCGGCGGGGCCGCTCGCGGTGGTCGCGCTCATGGTCCTCGCCATCCTGGTGAGCCCGATCCCGAGCGCGCCGATCGCGCTGGCGGCGGGCGCTCTCTATGGGCACACCTGGGGCACGGCCACCATTGCGCTCGGCGCGGAACTCGGCGCGCTCGCCGCCTTCGGGTTGGCGCGCCTGCTGGGGCGCGACGTGCTGCAGCGCTGGCTCGGCAGTCGCCTGCCAAAAACCCGGCTTGGCACCCAGGGCGCACTGATGGCCATTGTGTTCGCAAGCCGCCTGCTGCCCTTCATCTCCTTCGATGTGGTGAGCTACGCGGCCGGGTTCACGACGCTGACCTGGTGGCGCTTCGCGCTGGCGACATTGGCCGGCATACTGCCGGCGAGTTTCCTCCTTGCGCACTTTGGCGGCGAGATGGCGACCGGCGAGCTCGACAAGATCATGTTTGCCGTGCTCGCGCTCGGCTTGCTGACGGCCGTTCCGCTGGCGGTGCATTACATGCGTGAGCGCATGCGCAAGCGCGCCGCTGCGCGAGGCGCGTCAGCGCTCGACCGGTAGCCCCGCCGCGCGCCACTCCGGGTAGCCGTTTTCGAGGCGCTTCGCCTTGAAGCCGCGCTTTCTCAATTTCTCGACCGCCTCGAAGGACATCAGGCAGTAGGGTCCCCGGCAGTAAGCAACCACTTGCTTGCGCTTCGGCAGCTTCGACAGGTAGTTCTCCAGACGGTCCACGGGAACGTTGAGGGCGCCGGGGAGATGCCCCGCGGCGTATTCCTCCGCGGGACGTACATCCAGAACCGTGACCAGGCCTTTCTTCACTCGCTCGAGCAGCTCGCGCGCGGGCACCGGCTCGAGCTCGTCGCGGTGCGCAAGCCAGGTTTGCAGCAGCTTCGCCACGTCGGCGGCGCGATGCTCGGCGACGCCGCGCAGCGCGGCGAGCAGCAAGCTGACGTCGTCGCCCGCAAGCACGTAATAAACGCGCAGGCCCTCCTTGCGCGCGCTGACCAGGCCCGCCTGACGCAGCGCCTGGAGGTGCTTTGAGGTGTTGGCGACCGAGAGGCCGGTCATCGCCGCGAGCGCGTCAACGCTGCGCTCGCCTTGGGCGACGAATTCGAGGATCTGCAGCCGCCCGGCGCTGCCCAGCGCGGCGGCGACGCGACCGATGGCCTGGTAAAGCCGCTCCTTGTCGGGATCGCTTGACATGGGTCCAGGCGCTATTCTACTATTCAACTTAGTAGTTGAATATAGGAACCAGCATGGACTTGAAGTTCCCGGTGGACGCCGAGTTGGCGCTGCGCCTGGGGGTGTTCCTCACGGTTTTCGTGGCGCTCGCGCTGTGGGAATGGGCGGCGCCGGCGCGCGCGCCGCGCTTGTCGCGCGCCGTGCGCTGGCGCGCCAACCTCGGCCTGGCGGTGCTCAACACCTTGCTGCTGCGGGTCGCGCTCCCGGGCTCGGCGCTCGCCTTCGCCGCGCTCGCGGCCGACGGGGGCTGGGGGCTGCTCAACCGCGTCGAACTTCCGGGCTGGGTCGCCGTGCCCTTCGGCGTCGTGGCGCTCGACCTGGTGATCTACTTCCAACACGTCCTGTTCCATTCCGTGCCGGCGCTGTCGCGCCTGCACGCCGTGCACCACGCCGACCCGGACTTCGATCTCACCACCGGCATCCGCTTCCACCCGCTCGAAATCGTGCTTTCGACTCTGATCAAGTTCGCCGCCATCGCTGCGCTGGGCGCGCCCGTGCTCGCGGTGCTCGCATTCGAGGTGCTGCTCAACGCGACGGCGATGTTCAACCACGCCAATGTATCGCTCCCCGCCTGGCTCGAGCCCTGGGTGCGGCGCGCGCTCGTAACCCCTGACATGCACCGCACTCACCACTCGGTGATCGAGGCCGAGCGTAACAGCAACTACGGTTTTTGCCTGTCGGTCTGGGACCGGTGGCTCGGCACCTATACGCCGGCGCCGAACGGTCGCCTCGACATCGGCCTCGAGTTGTGGCGCGATCCAGGCACGGTAGCGACATTGCGCGGAACCTTGCGCATGCCGTTCATGGGATAAAGGCGCTGCTTCGCGCCGCGCATATACTTGGGCGCATGCGGGCGGGCAGGCAAAATGACGATGCCGATTTGGCCGAGCGCTTCGCCCGGCTTTATTACAGCGGCGCGGACACGCAGGAACTGGCCGCACGCGACCCGAACGATCTGGCCGGCGCTGCCACCGCGCACCTGGAATTCGGCCGCCGCCATGCGGGCGGCACAGCCACGCTGCGCGTGTTCAATCCGAAGCTCGAGGAGCACGGCTGGCAGAGCACCCACACCGTGGTGCAGATCGTCAGCGACGACATGCCCTTCCTGGTCGATTCGGCCACCATGGAGATCAACCGCCAGGGGCTGACGCTGCACCTGGTGATCCACCCGGTGCTGCGCGCGGCGCGCGATGCCAGGGGCGAGTTGCAGAACATTGCGCCGCCGGGGGAGACCGAAATTGGCCGCCTCGAGTCGTTCATGTCCCTGGAGGTCGATCGCCAGACCGATCCTGCCCGCTTGCAGGAGATCGAGCAGGGCCTGCAGCGCGTGCTCGCCGATGTGGCCGCCGCGGTCGCGGACTGGAAGCCGATGCAGCAGCGCCTGCGCGAGCTCATCGAGGAGCTCGGCGCGGCGCCCCCGTCGCACGACGCCGGGGAGGCACGCGAAGCGCACGATTTTCTCGCCTGGCTGCTCGACAACCACCTGACGCTGCTCGGCTACCGCGACTACGAACTGGTGACCGAGAACGGCGAGGACGCGTTGCGCATCGTGCGCGGCTCGGGGCTGGGCATCCTGCGCGAGCGCGAGGGCACGACCGTTTCCACGAGCTTCGCCACGCTGCCGCCCGAGGCGCGCGCGCGGGCGCGCCAGCCCGAAATCCTGGTGCTCTCGAAAGCGAACTCGCGCGCCACGGTGCACCGGCCGGGGTACCTCGACTATGTCGGCGTCAAGCGCTTCGGCGACCAGGGGCAGGTGGTGGGCGAGCGGCGTTTTCTCGGGCTGTACACGCACAATGTGTACACCGCCAATCTTGACGAGATCCCGGTGGTGAGGCGCAAGGTCGCCCAAGTGCAAAAGCGCGCCGGCTTCCTGCCGTCGAGCCACAACGGCAAGGCGCTCAGCTCGATCCTCGAGGACTATCCGCGCGACGAGCTTCTGCAGATCGAGCCCGAGGAGCTGTACGCGCACGCCATTTCGATCCTGCAACTCGGCGAACGCCAGCGCACGCGGCTGTTGGTGCGACGCGATGCCTACGGTCGCTATATCACCTGCCTGGTGTACGTGCCGCGCGACAAGTACAACACCGAGCAGCGTCAGCGCTTCCAGCGCATTCTCGCCGAGGCCTACAACGGCACGGCGGCCGAGTTCAGCGTAAGCCTGTCCGAGTCGCCACTGGCGCGGATCTTCATGGTGGTGCGCACCCGCCCCGGCAGCGTGCCCGAGGTCGACGTGCGCGCGCTCGAGGCGCGCATCGTCGAGGCGACGCGGCGCTGGGAGGATGACCTGCACGCGCTGCTGGTCGAGCGGCTCGGCGAGGAGCGCGCCAACCGGCTTTGCGCGCGCTACGGCCAGGCCTTTCCCGCGGGCTACCGGGAGGACAACCCGGTGCGCGGCGCGCTGCTCGATATCGAGATGATGGATGCGCTCGGTGCGCCGCCCGCACTCGGCATGAACCTGTACCGGCCGCCGGGTGCCGAACCGGGCGTGCTGCGCTTCCGGCTGCTGCGCGCCGGTGCGCCGATCGCGCTGTCGGACGCGCTGCCGATCCTGGAGAATCTCGGTGTGCGGGTGCTCGATGACCGGCCGTACCACATCGAACCGGCCGACGGCGCTACCGTGTGGATCGTCGACTTTGGTCTCGCGCTGCCCGGCGACGCCGAAGTTGCGCTCGAGCGCGTGCGGCCCTTGTTTCACGAGGCCTTCGACGCGATGTGGTTCGGGCGCGTCGAGCCTGACAGCCTGAACCAGCTGGTGCTCGCCGCGGAGCTCTCGGCGCGCGAAATAGCCATCCTGCGCGCCTACAGCCGCTACCTGCGCCAGGCTGGATTCACCTTCAGCCGCGCTTACGTGCAGCAGACGCTGGTCGCACACCCGGCGCTTGCGCGCGCTCTGGTGAAGCTGTTCCACGCGCGCTTTGCGCCGCAGCGCACCTCGTCCGCCGCAGAGGAGGCTCTGGTGCGCGAGCTCGAGGCCGGGCTCGAGCAGGTGCCGAGCCTGGACGACGACCGCATCCTGCGGCGCTTTCTGGCGACGATCCGCGCCACCACCCGCACCAACGCGTTCCAGCCGGATCCCGACGGCCGGCCCAAATCCTACCTCTCGCTCAAGTTCAACCCGCGCGAGGTGCCCGAACTGCCCGAGCCGCGGCCGATGTTCGAGATCTTCGTGTACTCGCCGCGCGTCGAGGGCGTGCACCTGCGTGGCGGCGCGGTGGCGCGCGGGGGCCTGCGCTGGTCGGACCGGCGCGAGGACTTCCGCACCGAAGTGCTCGGCCTGATGAAGGCGCAGATGGTGAAGAACGCAGTGATCGTGCCGATCGGCTCGAAAGGCGGATTCGTCGTCAAACAGCCGCCGCCGGCCGGTGACCGCGAAGCGCTGATGCGCGAAGGCGTGCAGTGCTACAAGATCTTCCTGTACGGCCTGCTCGATGTCACCGACAACCTGGTCGAGGGCAAGCCCGTACCGCCGCCCTCGGTGGTGCGCCACGACGGCGACGATCCGTACCTGGTGGTGGCCGCGGACAAAGGCACCGCGACCTTCTCCGACATCGCCAACGGCGTGGCGCAGGAGTACGGCTTCTGGCTGGGCGACGCCTTCGCCTCTGGCGGCTCGGTCGGCTACGACCACAAGAAAATGGGCATCACCGCGCGCGGCGCATGGGAGTCGGTCAAGCGCCACTTTCGCGAGCTCGGCCTCGACACCCAGTCGCAGCCGTTCACCGTCGCCGGCATCGGCGACATGTCGGGCGACGTGTTCGGCAACGGCATGCTGCTCTCACGCCACATCAGGCTGGTGGCCGTGTTCGACCACCGGCATGTATTCATCGATCCGGACCCGGACTCGGAAAAGAGCTTTGCCGAGCGCGAGCGGCTGTTCACGCTGCCGCGTTCGTCGTGGGCGGATTACAACGCGAAGCTCATCTCAAAGGGGGGCGGCATCTGGCCGCGCAGCGCGAAATCGATCCCGCTTTCGCCCGAGGCGCGGCGCGTGCTGGGCATCGAGGCGAAGTCGCTGGCGCCGAACGACCTGGTGAGCGCGATCCTCAAGGCGCCGGTCGATCTGCTCTACAACGGCGGCATCGGCACCTACGTCAAGTCGAGCCGCGAGAGCCACGCGCAGGTGGGCGACCGCGCCAACGACGCATTGCGCGTCGACGGCCGGGAGCTGCGCTGCAAGGTGCTCGCCGAGGGCGGCAACCTCGGCCTGACCCAGCTCGGGCGCATCGAGTACGCGCTCGCCGGCGGGCGCGTCAACACCGATGCCATCGACAACTCGGCCGGCGTGGACTGCTCCGACCACGAGGTGAATATCAAGATCCTGCTCGACGCCGCGGTGCGCGAAGGCGAGCTCACGCTCGAGCAGCGCAACCGCCTGCTCGCCGAGATGACCGACGAGGTCGCGGCGCTGGTGCTGCGCGACAATACCTTCCAGACGCAGAGCCTGTCGGTCGCCGGGCGCGTCGCGCCGCAGCTGCTCGAGCAGCAGGCGCGCTTCATCTACTCCCTGGAGCGCGCCGGGCGCCTCAAACGCGCGATCGAGTTCCTGCCCTCGGACGAAGAGATCGCCGAGCGCAAAGCGGCGCGGCTCGGGCTCACCGCGCCCGAGCGCGCGGTGCTGCTTGCTTATTCGAAGATGCAGATCTACGACGACCTGCTCGCCTCCGACGTCCCGGAGGAGGCGACCATCGCCACGGCGCTCGAGCGCTATTTCCCCAAGCCGCTGCGCGAGCGCTGCGCGCGCCACATCCAGGCGCATCCGCTCAGGCGCGAGATCATCGCCACGCACGTCACCAACAGCATGGTCAACCGCGTCGGCAGCACCTTCGTGCATCGCATGCGCGAGGAGACCGGCGCGGGCACCGCCGAGGTGGTGCGCGCCTACCTGGTGACGCGCGAGGCCTACGGTTTGGTGGCTTTCTGGCAGCAGGTCGAGGCACTCGATCTCAAGGTGCCCGACCGGGTGCAGAGCACGCTGCTGCTCGACTCGGGGCGCCTGGTCGTGCGCGCGACGCTTTGGCTGCTGCGCAACCGCAAGCATTTCGCAGACGTCGCCGCGGCGATCGCGTACTTCCGGCCCGGCATCGAGGCGCTCGGCGCCCTGCTGCCGGAGGCGCTCGCGGACAGCGAACGCCAGGCCTACGATCAGGTGCAGGCGCGCTACGCCGAGGCGGCCGTGCCGCTCAAGCTTGCCGCACTGGTCGCTAGTTTCGACATGCTGCCGGCCGCACTCGACCTGGTCGAAGTCGGCGAGGCGCTCGGCCGCGACCTCAAGGTCGTGGCGCAGGCGTACTTCACGCTCGGCGGCAGGCTCGAGTTCCCATGGTTGCGCGCCAAGGTCGCCGCCCTGCCCTCGGAGAGCCACTGGCAGGCGCTCGCCAAGGCGGCGCTGCGCGACGACCTCTCCGGCATACAGCGCCAGCTCACCGCCGACGCCCTGCGCAGATCCGCAGGGGGCGACGCGCGGCAGGCGATCGCCGTCTGGGAGGAGGCGAACCGCCCGCTGCTCGAGCGCTTCCGCCAGGTGCACGCCGACCTGCGCGCGCACAAGGCGATCGACCTGGCGATGGCTTCCGTGGCGATGCGGGAACTGCGCAACATCTCGGCGCGCGCGTAGCGGGCAAGAAGGGCTCGGGGCAAGCCTGATAGGCCGCGCGGACAAAAAAGAGGGCGAGCGATGCAGATCGCTCGCCCACCGTACGGCCTGCCTTACTAGCGCTTGGAGAACGTCGGCACCGGGTACACCGGCTTCGCGGTCGCGACCGCGGGCGGATAAACCACCTCCAGCCCGTTCGGCAGCGTCTGCATGATCGAGAACTCGTTCTTGTACTGCTTGCCGGTCTCGTCGATCTGGTATTCGCCGGTGGCGGTGACGATCTTGCCGGAGAGCTTGATCGCCGCTTCCTTCAGCTTCGCCGCATCGAGCGAGCCCGCGGTTTTGATTATCTGCTCGGTGATCACGCCGGCGCCGTAGGCGAGGATGGTCTGGAAGTCCCCCGGGTACTGCGCGTTCGGGAAGAGCTTGTTGTAGCTCGCCACCATCTGCGCGCGGTTCAGCCCGTGGGTCACCTTCCAGTTGATCTTCTCGTGCAGCAGCGTCTGGCTGAACACGTAGTGCCCGTCCTTGCCCGATTGCTGCAGGAACTGCGGCTGCGAGGCGTAGACCAGGTACACCGCCTTGAAATCCGCGTTGGTCTCGCGGATCTGGCGCGCGATGGTCATCTGGTCGCCTTCGTACGCGGTCGGATAAAACGCCTCCGCGCCACTCGCCTTGGCCTTCTGGATGAGGATGTTGAAGTCCTTGGTACCCTTGGCGAACTTCTCGTCCATGGTCACTTGCATGCCGAGCTCTTTCGCCAGGTCGATGGCGCCCTGCGTGAGCGCGGCCGGAAACGGCTCGTCCACGTACGCGAAGGCGACCTTCTTCACGCCCATGCTATGCAACGCGCGCACCGCCGGCTGGCCAAGCAGCGTGCCGGCGATCTGGGTGGCCGAAACCACGTACTTGTAGCCCTGCTTGTAAATCGAATCGGCGGACGCGGACCAGATCACCATGAACTTGCCGTTGGTTTCGGTGGTATTGGCTGCCGCCGCGGTGAGCGTCGAGCCGAAGGGCCCGAACACCAGGTCGACCTTTTCGTCCTTGATCAGGGTCTCGTAGACGCGCGGCACCAGCTGCTTGTCGCTGCGGTCGTCGAGAATCACCAGCTCGACCTTGCGCTGCTTGCCGCCGATCTGGATGCCGCCGCGGCTGTTGACGTCGTCGACCCAGATCTGCGCCCCGCGATGGCCCGACTGCGCGGCGAGCGCGAAGGTGCCGGTGGAGGAAACCGTCATGCCGATGCGGATCGGCTTGTCGGCCTGGGCGCTCGCCGTGCCCGCCCCGATCGTGGCCATCAATACCGGCGCGGCGAGCGCCAGCAGGAAGTTTCTGCGTTGCATGTCATGCTCCTTCGAGGGCTGAAGTTTCTTTCGCCGACGCCCGCCCCATTAGGCGTCGATCCGGTAGTCCACCCATTCTGCGATCAGGTTGCGCAGGTCGGCGTCTTTCGTGAAGTCGCTCGCCGAGCCGTCGATTTTGTTGCGCCCCAGTTCGAGCACGTAGACATGATTCGCCACGCGCACGCACTGGCGCACGTTCTGGTCCACCAATAGCACGGTAATGCCCTGCTTGGGCAGCCCGTGGATGAATTCGTAGATTTCGGCGGCGAGCTTGGGTGCGATCATCGCGGTCGGCTCATCGAGCAGCACCGCGCGCGGCTGCAGCGCGAGCGCGCGCCCCAGCTCGAGAAAGCGCTGCTGCCCGCCGCTCATCGCGCCGGCATACTGCGTACGCCGGTCCTTGAGAATCGGGAACTGCGCGTAGGCGCGCTCGAGCGCCTCGGCGACGCGTGCCTTGTCGCGACGGAACGACCAGCAGGCCAGGCGCAGGTTGTCCTCGACCGAGAGTTCGTTGAACAGACTGCGGTTCTGCGGCACCAGCGAGATGCCGCGCTCGATGAAACGCCAGGGCGGCATGCCGGTGACCACCTCGCCATCGACCAGCACCTCTCCCGCGACGGGCTTGAGCAGCCCGTACATGGTGCGCAGCGCCGTGGACTTGCCGGCGCCGTTCGGCCCGATCACCCCGGTGATGCGTCCCGGGCGCACCGCCATCGACAGACCTTGCAATATGCGGATGTCGCCGTGATAGGCGACATCGACCGAGCGCAGCTCGAGCACCGGGCGGTCGTTGGCGGCGGGCGCGTTCATGGCCTCAGTTCCCCAGGTAGGCCTCGACCACGGCGGGGTTGCCGCGAATCTCGTCGACTCCGCCGATGGCGATCACGCGACCTTCGTTCAGCGCCGCGACGCGGCGCGACAGCCGGTAAATGGACGTAAGGTCGTGGCTGATCAGGAGCACGGTCTTGCCGCCGCCGGCCATTGCCTCGATGCGCTCGATCATGAAGCGGCACAGCGTAGGGTGCACCCCCGCGAAAGGCTCGTCCAGCATCACCACCTTCGGATCGGGCATCAGCATGCGTGCCATCTCGAGGAGTTTCTGCTGGCCGCCGGAGAGCTCCTCGGCGAAGTTGTGGCGCAGCTCGATCAGGCTCATGTGCTCGAGCATCGCCTCGGCGCGCTCGATCAGCGCCGCGTCGGCCTCGTCGCGGTCGAGCACCGGCACCAGCAGGTTGTCGATGAGCGACATCTTGCGGAACACGCGCGGGATCTGGAAGGTGCGCCCGACCCCCTGGTGCGCGATTTCGTGGGGCGTGAAGCCGGTGGTATCGCGTCCGCCGATCATCACCCGGCCCTCGTCGGCGCGGTAGATGCCGCAGATGCAGTTCATCAGCGTGGTCTTGCCGGCGCCGTTTACGCCGATGATGCCCAGTACCTCGGCGGGTTGCGCCTCGAGCTCGATGCCGTCGAGCGCGGTGAGGCCGCCGAAGCGCTTGCGCAGGCCGTGCACTTCGATCGCCGCGCTCATCGCTGCGCCCTCCAGCCCAGCAGGCCGGCGGGCCGGATCAGGATCACGGCCACCAGGATGCCGAAACCGACGATCGGCGCCATCGCCTGCGGCAGGAACACCGTGGCGAGCTGCTCGGAGAGCCCGTAGAGGATGCCGGCGAGCAGCGCCCCGAGCGGATTGCCCAGGCCCCCCAGCACCACCACGATGAAGCCGATGATCGAGTACTCGGCGCCCGAGAAGGGATTGAAGGCCGGAAACACCAGCGCGACCAGCACCCCCGTCACCCCGGCGATGGCCGAGGCGAGCGCGAAGGCGAAGGCCGAGAGCTTGACCACGTCGACGCCGATGATCTGGATCGCCTCGGGATTCATGATCGTAGCGCGCAGCGCCTTGCCGGGCAGCGTGCGGAACAGGAACCAGGTGAGCGCGGCCGCGAGCACGATGGTGATGCCGAAGGCGACGATGCGCGCGGTGGAGACGTAGATCGGACCGACCTTCATGGCGATCGGCTGGAACGAGTAGTCGATCGAGCGCGAGTCGGCCTCGAAGATGAGCAGCATCACCGCGGCGAGCGCGAGCGACACGCCGTACATCATGAGGAAGGACATGATCTCGGGGTCGTCGCTTTTCTGCAGGCGCGGCAGCAGCAGGAAGTACGCGCCCCAGCCGAGCGCGAAGAACGAACCCGCCGCCACGGGCAGCGCGAACAGCGGCGCCAGAGCCAGGTTGCTGAAAAGGGCATAGGCGAGAAACGACCCGCCGATCACGAACTCTCCGTGCGCGAAGTTGACGATGCGCAGCACGCCGTAGAGCAGGGTCAGGCTCATACCGATCAGCGCGTAGATGCCGCCGACGATCAGGCCGTTGATAAGTCCGTTGAGAACCAGGATTTCCACGCCGGCGCCTCAGGGAATGTAGCGGCGCCATTCGGGGCGGCGGCGCAGGAGGGTGCCGACGATGCCGCGCGGGAGGAACAGCACCAGCAGCACCGTGGCCACGCCGAGGATCAGCAGGTTGAGCAGCGGGAACCGGCGCCAGATCAATTCGTCCAGCCACACCATGACGAGCGAGCCGACGATTGGCCCGGTGACCGTGCCGAGGCCCCCGGCGACCGCGTAGATCACCGTCTTCGCGGTGGTGAGGGTGTTGAACGCGGTCTCGGTGTCGACCACGTTGGTGTACCAGGCCTCGACGCCGCCGCACACCGCCGGGAAGAACGCGGCGATCAGCCACCCGTACAGGCGCACGCGCGTCACGTTCACGCCCATCATGTCGGCAGCCTCGGCGTCGTCGCGCACCGCGCGCAGCGCCTTGCCCAGCCGCGAGCGCGACAGCCACAGGATGGTGCCCAGGGCGAGCAGCATCACCGCCATCATCACGTAGAAGGAATGCACCGGCTCGGCGCGGCTGCCCAACTGCAGGCCGAAGGAGCCGCCGGTGATTTCCTGCGGCATGTTGGAAATCACCAGCCGGCAGATGCCGGCGAGCGCGAGACTCACGATGGCGAAGTAGATGCCCGAGAGCCTGAGCGTGGGCGCAAAGAGCAGGCCCAGTACCACCCCCGCGACGCCCGAGAAGGGCAGCGCGAGCAGCACCGGAAAGCCGAGACTCTTCACCAGGATCGCGGTGGTGAAGGCGCCCACGCCGTAGAAGGCGACGAAGCCGAAGGGCATGTAGCCGGAGAAGCCCGCGGCCACATTGAACGCTGAGGCCATGGTGATCCACAGCATCAGGTAGAAGTGGAACGCGATGTTCAGGTCGAGCACCGGCACCACCAGGAAGTAAATGCTGACCAGCCCGCCGATCAGCGCTGCGAGCGTGAAATAGATGCGGTCGGCGGCGGCGCGCTCGGCCGAGCGCGGCGTGCCGGGGCCCCGCTCAGGCGGCATTGCTAGCGAGCCCAGGCCGTAACTTGTGATAGCCGGTGTCTTCCTGGTACGCCTTGCCGATCTCGAGAATGACGCGCTCGGCAAACGGCTTGCCGACGATCTGAATGCCGAGCGGCAGGCCCTCGTGCAGCCCGGCCGGCATCGCGAGCGCGCACTGACCGAGATAGTTCGCCGGACGCGTCAGGTAGGCCGGGATCGGTGCCTGCTCCTCGATCTCATCGAGCGGCGGTGCGGGCACGGCGGCCGTCGGCAGCAGCAGCGCATCGAATTTCCGGAACCATTCCTGGAACGTGCGCCGCCGCTCCGACATCGCCCGCAGCGTCTCCGCGTATTCGCCCGGCGCAAGCTTGCCGGCGCCCAGGACGCGCTCGCGTACCGCGTCGCCGATCGGCTGCTTGCGGTCCTCGATGTACTTGCGGTGCAGGGAGAAGGCCTCGGACGCGATGATCGTGCCCACCTGCTTTGCAAGATCGAAGTACCAGTCGGGCAATCGCACCGGTACGATCTGCGCGCCGAGTTTTTCGAGCCGCTTTGCGGCATCGGTCCAGGCGCCGAGCACTGCCGGGTGCATGAACGAAGGCAACTGCCTTGCATCCGGCATCGCAATGCACAGTTGGCTCAGCCGGTCGGGCTCGAGCCGCTCGGGCAGATCGAGCGGCGGCTGCCCGAGCGTGCCCGGGTCGCGCGCATCGGGCGCGGCGAGCGCTCGCAAGAGCTCGGCGCAATCATCCACCGAGCGCCCGAGCGGCCCGATGGTGTCGAGCGTCCAGGAAAGGAGCCCCGTGCCGTGCAGGCTGATGCGGCCGAAGGTGGTCTTCAGGCCGACCAGGCCGTTAAACGCCGAGGGGATGCGCACCGAGCCGCCGGTGTCGCTGCCGATGCCAATCGGCGCGAGGCCGGCCGCGACCGCGACCGCGGTGCCGCTGGATGAGCCTCCCGGCACGCGCTGGCGTGCGAGGTCCCAGGGGTTCCACGGCGCGCCCATCAGCGGATTGGTGCCCCAGCCGCCGAATGCGAATTCGACCATGTGCAGCTTGCCAAGGGGGATCATGCCGGCGGCCAGCAGCCGCTCGACGGTAGCGCAGGTGGTCTCGGCCACGCGCGCGCGCCACATCTTCGAGCCCACGGTGCCGACGCGCCCGGCGATGTCGCACAGGTCTTTCAGCCCGATCGGCAGCCCGTGCAGCGGCCCGAGCGGCAGGCGCGCCTTGCGCGCCCGGTCGGCAGCGTCGGCGAGCGCACGCGCTTCTTCTGCGTACACCGCTACGAAGGCGTGCAGCTTGCCGTTCAGCTTGTCGATGCGCGCGAGGTGCGCGTCGACAACTTCGCGGCTCGAGCACTGCGCGCGACGCAACAGCTCAGCCTGCTCGACGAGCGTCAAATCGGTCAGTTCGATGTGCGTACTCCCGGAGAAGTGCGTGATCGTCGCTGCGACGCGCCCGCATGTCAACGCTCGCCTGAACGAGGGCCGCGCGCCCGGACTGCGCCGACGGGTGCGCGGCGGCAACGCGCGGCGTATATTCGCGTTTCGATGACGATCTGCCATCAGCGCGTCCGCGAGGACGCAATCGCCGCCCTGCAGCGGCGCGTGGACGCGAAGGCGCCGTCCCGCCGGGATTGACGTTTACGTCAACGTCAACTAGCCTAGCCCTCCCATGACGGACCTGTCGGACTCGAAGAACCTCGTCTACAAGGCGAAACACAAGATCCGCTTCGTCACCGCGGCGAGCCTGTTCGACGGCCACGACGCCTCGA
>CAZOSA010000034.1:0-14667 GCA_964582155.1 uncultured Enterobacteriaceae bacterium
TCACGTGCTGCTCGATCGACACGATCATGTTGGTGAGCACCGAGGGACTGCCCGGTCCGGAGACGGTGAAGAGATTCGGAAAGCCCGCCACACTGAGGCCCAGGTAGGTGCGCGGCCCGGCTGCCCAAGCCTCGCGCAAGCGCCTGCCGCCGCGCCCGCGAATGTCGATGCGCAGCAGCGTTCCGGTCATCGCGTCGAAGCCGGTGGCGAACACAATAGCGTCGACTTCAAAGCTCTCGCCGGCAACGCGCACGCCGGTGGGCGTGATTTCGTCGATCCCGGTCCTGCTGATGTCGACCAGGCGTACGTTCGGCCGGTTGAAGGTGGCATAGAAGCCGGTATCGACGCACAGGCGCTTGCAGCCGATCACTTGCTTGGGCGAGAGCATCTGGGCCACTGCCGGGTCGCGCACGATCCCGTGGATCTTGCCGCGCACGAACTCGGCAGCGCACTCGTTCGCCTGCCGATCCAGCAACAGGTCGCCGAACGCGCCCAGGAAGAACAGGCCCCCAACCTTCCAGCGCGCTTCGAAGGCCCGCTGGCGTTCCTCCGGCGTGCCCTCGAGCGCGGAGACTTCGCTGCGCGGCAGCTTTGAGCCGAAGGCGTTCACCATCAGGCTGTTGCGCGCGCGGAAGTCCCCGTATTCGGCCTTGATTCTCGCTTCGTATGCCGGATCGAGCGGGGCGTTGTGCGCCGGGACCGAGTAGTTCGCCGTGCGCTGGAACACGAGGAGCGATTTCGACTGCGCGGCGATGATCGGGATCGACTGGATCGCCGACGACCCGGTGCCGATCACGCCGACGCGCTGGCCGCTGAAGTCGACCTCCTCGTGCGGCCACTCGCCGGTGTGGTAGCGCGCGCCGGCAAAGGTCTCGAGGCCCTTGATGTCGGGCAGGTAGGTCGAGGACAGGCAGCCCGTGGCCATGACGAGGAACTGCGCCGAAGTTTCGGCGCCGTCATCGGTGCGTACCGTCCAGCGCGTGGCGGCTTCGTCGAAGGCCGCCGCGACCACCCGGGTGTCGAAGCGGATGTCCTTGCGCAGGTCGAAGCGCTCGGCGACGTGGTTGGCGTAGCGCATTATTTCGGGCTGGGTGGCGAAGCGCTCGCTCCAGCGCCACTCCTGCTGCAGCGCCTCGTCGAACTGGTAGGAGTACTCCATGCTCTCGACGTCGCAGCGCGCGCCGGGATAGCGGTTCCAGTACCAGGTGCCCCCGACGCCGGAGCCCGCTTCGAACACGCGCGCCGCGAGCCCGAGCGCGCGGGCGCGGTGCAGCATGTACATGCCGGCAAAGCCGGCGCCGACGATGACGAGATCGAAGCGCTCTTTCACTGGGCCCGCCTCAGCCGGGGCCGGAGCATCCCTCGCCCCGCAGCGTCAGTCCACCTTCACGCCGTGGTCGCTGACGGCCTTCGCCCAGCGCTGCATCTCGCCCAGCAGGAACTTCTGCGTCGCCTCGGGGCTCGCGGCGACGATCTCCATGCCGAGTCCCTCGGCGAGCGTCTTCCTCACGTCGGGCAGCTCGAGCGCGTTCTTCAGGCCGGTCCAGAACTTCCGCAGGATCGGCTCCGGCGTGCCGGCCGGGGCGAAGATGCCCCACCAGGCGAGCGCCACCACGCCGGGGATGCCCTGCTCGGCGAGCGTGGGCACGTCGGGCAGCGACGGCGCGCGCTTCTCGCCGGTGGTGGTGAGGGCGCGCATCCGGCCGCCGCGCACGTGCGGCGTCAGCAGCGCCGCCGAGCCGATGCCGAGCTCGATGTGGCCGCCCATCATGTTCTGCGTCATCGGCCCGCCGCCCGCGAAGGGCACGTGGGTCAGCTTGAAGCCGCCCACCTGCTGTGCGAGCAGCGCGGTCAGGTGGCCGACCGTGCCGTTGCCGATCGAGCCGATGGTGACCGCGTCGGGCTTCGCCTTCGCCGCAGCGACGACGTCGCGGAAGGACTGGTAAGGCTTGTCGGCGCGCGTGCCGATGGCGTAGGGCGCGGTGCCGACCAGCATCACCGGCGCAAAGTCGCGCACCGTGTCGTAGGGCAGGCTCTTGATGAGCGCCTGGTTGACGCCGTGCGAGTCGAATACGAAGACGAAGGTGTAGCCGTCGGGCGCCGCCTTCGCCACCTGCGCGGTGCCGATGGAGCCGCCGGCGCCGGGGCGGTTCTCGACGATGAACTGGCCGCCGAGCGACTCGCCGAGCTTCGCCGCCATGAGCCGCGCGAGCGGATCGACCGTGCCGCCCGGCGGGAAGGGCACCACGAACTTCACGGGTTTGGTTGGCCACTCCTGGGCGGCGCAGATGGCCGGGAGCAGGCCGAGGGCGATGACACCGAAAACCTTAGAAAGCGACATTTTTTCCTCCTTTGAGTTTAAGCATCTGGCGCGCGTCGTCGGGCGTAGCGACCACCAGCCCGAGCTCCTCGAGCAGGCGGCGCGCTTTGGCCACCTGCTCGGCGTTGGACTTGGCGAGTTGACCCCGCCCGAGCCACAGGCTGTCCTCCAGCCCGACGCGCACGTTCCCGCCCATGACCGCCGACATTGCGGCGATGAACATCTGGTTGCGCCCGGCCCCCAGCACCGACCAATAGTATTGGTCACCAAACAGCCGGTCCGCGGTGCGCTTCATGTGCATCACGTCCTCCGGATGCGGCCCGATGCCGCCGCGGATGCCGAACACGGACTGGATGAGCAGCGGCGGCTTCACCAGCTTGCGGTCGAGGAAGTGCGCCGCGGTGTACAGGTGCCCGATGTCGTAGCACTCGATCTCGAAGCGCGTGTCGTTCTCGGCGCAGGAGGTGAGGATATAGGCGATGTCCTTGAAGGTGTTCCTGAAGATGCGCTCGTCCGACCCGGCGAGGTAGGGTTTTTCCCAGTCGTACTTGAACTCCTTGTAGCGGCCGATCATTTCGTACAGGCCGAAGTTCATCGAGCCCATGTTGAGCGAGGCGACTTCGGGCCTGAGCTGCAGCGCCGGCTGCAGGCGCTCCTCGATGGTCATGGTGGCCGCGCCGCCGGTGGTGAAGTTGAGCACCACGTCGCTCGCCGCCTTGATCTTCGGCGCGAACTGGCGGAACAGCGCCGGGTCCTGCGTCGGGCTGCCGTCCTTCGGATGGCGAGCGTGCAAATGCACGATCGCCGCGCCGGCCCTGGCCGCGCCGATCGCCGCCTCGGCGATCTCATCGGGCGTGATGGGCAGGTGCGGCGACATGCTGGGCGTGTGGATCGAGCCCGTCACCGCGCAGGTGATGATGACCTTGCCTTGGGCTGCTGCCATTATTCGTCTCCTAGACCATGTATCGTACGCCGCCGCAGACGGAGATCGCCTGCCCGGAGATATGCTTGCCCGCGTCGGTGGCGAGGAACAGTGCCGTGTTGGCGATGTCCTGGGCGCTCACCATCGTTTTCAGGCTCACGCTGGCGAGCAGGCGCGCGCGCATCTCGTCGTTGCTGATGCCCATGCCTTTCGCCTTCGCCTCGATCACGCGCTCCACCCGGTCGCCCGCGACCACGCCGGGCTGGATGCAGTTGACGCGCACGCCGTCGGGCCCCGCTTCGGCTGCCAGGCTCTCGGTGAACCCCACCACCGCCCATTTGGCGGCGGCATAGGGCGTGCGCAGCGCAAACCCGAGCCGCCCCGCGATGGACGAGAGGTTGATGATCGAGCCGCCGCCGGCGGCCTTGAGAAGCGGCATCGCCTTGCGCGTGCAATAGAACATGCCGTTCAGGTCCACCGCGATGCAGCGGTCCCAGTCCTCGATTTTGATATCCTCAACCTTGGCGGTGGGGCCGGCGATGCCCGCGTTATTGACCAGCACGTCGAGCCCGCCGAGCGTGCGCTGCACGTCCGCGAACAGGCGGTCGACGTCCGCCAGGCTCGCGACGTCGGCCCTGCTGCGATGGATCTTCGGGTCGAGCGCCGCGAGCGCCTTGTCGTCGACGTCGCATACGTGCACGCGTGCGCCGTGCTCGAGGAAGGTTTTCGCGATCGCGAGCCCGATGCCCGCCGCGCCGGCGGTGACCAGCACGCGCAGTCCGTCTGCCGAGGTATTCATGTGTTTTTCCCCTTTTGCAATGCGGCCCAGACGCGCTGTGGCGTCATGGGCATGTCCAGGTGCCGCACGCCGCGCGAGGCGAGCGCGTCGAGCACCGCGTTCACGCCCGCGGGGAGCGACCCCGCCACGCCCGATTCTCCGGCGCCTTTCGCGCCGAGCGGGTTGGTGGTGCAGGGCGCGACGTGGTGGCCGAGCTGCATCATCGGCAAGTCGTCCGCGCGCGGTATCGGGTAATCCATGAAGGAGGCCGTGAGCAACTGTCCGTCTTCGCCATAGACGACGTGCTCGCCCAGGACCTGGCCCAGGCCCTGCGCCACTCCGCCGTGGATCTGCCCTTCCACGATGGTTTCGTGCACCACCTTGCCGACGTCGTCCACCGCTGCGTAGCCGACCACGCTCACGACGCCCGTCTCGGGATCGATCTCCACCTCGCAGACGTGGCAGCCGTTCGGAAAACTCATCTCCGGCGCCGTGAAACTCGCCACGGTGTCGAGCTGGCGGCCCCGCTTGGCCAGGTCCGCGAAGCCGACGCCGCGGTCAGTGCCCGCGACGCGAAAGTTGCCCGCCGTGTATTCGATGTCCGCCGCGGCGGCTTCGAGCAGTTCGGCCGCGAGGCCCTTGCCCTTGGCGATCGCTTCCTCGGCGGCGCGCGTCATCGCGCCTCCCGCCATCATGGTGGAGCGCGAGGCGACCGTCGGGATCCCGGCGGGCACTTCGTCGCTGTCGCCTTGCACGATCCTGATGCGCTGCACGTCCACCTGCAGCGCGCGCGAGAGTATCAACGGCAGGGTGGTCATCTGGCCCTGGCCCATGGCCTGCGTCCCGCTGCGCAGCACGATGCTGCCGTCGGGCTCGAAGCGCAGGTCGGCGACCTCATTGAGCGGGCTGCCGCCTGCCACTTCGAGAAAGCAGCACAGGCCGATGCCGCGCAACCGGCCGGTGGATTGCGCTTTTGCGCGACGCGCCGGGAATCCCGTCCAGTCGGCGAGCGCGAGCGCCTTGTCGAGCACCGCTTCGAATTCGCCGCTGTCGTAAGTCTGGCCGCTCGGCGCCTTGTAAGGCATGGCCGCGGGCGCGATCATGTTCCGGCGGCGCAGCGCGACGCGGTCGATGCCGGTCTCGCGGGCCGCAACGTCGATCAGGCGCTCGATGAGGTAGATCGCTTCCGGCCGGCCGGCGCCGCGATAAGGCCCGAGCGGCGCGGCATTGGTCAGCACCATCTGCACGCCGATGTGGATCGCGGGAATCACGTAGACGCTGGACAGGCAGTTCTTGGTGTTATTGGTGGCGACCACCGCCGCGTAGGTCGAGGCGTAAGCGCCGATGCCGACCTGCGTGCGTGCGCGCAAGGCGAGGAACTTTCCGTCGCGATCCAGAGCGAGTTCGCCCTCCAGCACGCCGTCGCGGCCGTGCGTATCGGCGAGGAAACTCTCCAGGCGCGTTGCGCACCAGCGCACCGGGCGGCCGCAGCGGCGCGCGGCGTAGAGCAGCGCCGCATACTCGGCGTAAGTCTGCACCTTCATGCCGAAGCCGCCGCCGACGTCATGCGTCACGACACGGATCGCCCCGGGCGGCAGCTTGAACACCGATTCGGCAAGGAGCTTGCGCACCACCGACACGCCCTGCGTGCCGGCGGTGAGCGTGTAGCGCTGCGTCTTCGCGTCCCATGCGCCGATCGCTGCGCGCGGCTCGAGCGCCGTGGGCGCGACGCGCGTGTCCTCCAGGCGCACGGCGACCTTGTGCGCGGCGCGTTCGAACGCGGCCTGCACGGCGGCGTCGTCGCCGTGCTCCCAGTCGAGCGCGACGTTGTCCGGGGCCTCGGGGTAAAGGACGGGGGCGCCGGGCGCGGTGGCGCGACCGACGTCCGCAACGGCAGGGAGGTCGTCGTAGTCCACCTGCACCGCGTCGGCGGCGTCCTGCGCCTGGGCCGCGGTCTCGGCGACCACCAGCGCCACCGGCTCGCCGACGTAGCGCACGCGTTGCGCCGCCAGCACTGGCATGGCGGGGCCGAACATCGCCTTGCCGCTGCGCCCCGGCAGGAGCACCGCGGGCGGGATCGCGCCGAGCCCGGCGCGCGCCAGCTCGTCGCCGGTGACGACGGCGAGCACGCCTGGCATCTTCTGCGCGGCCGCGGCGTCGAACGCGCGGATCGTCGCGTGGCCGTGCGGCGCGCGCACGAACGCCGCGTGCGCCTGGTCCGCGAGACGCAGGTCGTCGGTAAAGCGGCCGCGTCCGCAAAGGAGCGGGTCGTCCTCGCTGCGCGGTGCGCCGCGGCTGCTGCCGAAACGCAGGGGATCGCCGGCCATGGTCTCAGTATAATTGCTCGACCTTAAGGAGGAGGCTCGATGAACCCGCTCAGAACGAAGGTTTCGCTGCAGAGCGCCGTGGCGCTGCTTGCCGCACTCGGCTTTGGCGCCGCGGCGCATGCGCAGACCGGCCCGATCAAGATCGGCGTGCTCGCGCCGGTCACCGGCCCGCTCGCCACGCCCGGCAAGGACATGGTGGAGGGCTGGAAGCTGTTCTGGGAGCAGGCCGGGCATACCGCGGGCGGCCGCAAGGTCGAGTACGTGATTGCCGACACCACCTGCAATCCGGATCAGGCGCTCACGCAGGCACGCCGCCTGGTGCACCAGGAGAAGGTGCACTTTCTCGTCGGGCCGCTGTGCGGCCACGAAGGCCCGGCGGTGGCGCAGGTGAGCAAGGAGACCGGCGTGCCGCTCGTCATGGACGCGGCGGGCGCCGATACCATCACCAAGTGGAGCCGCACGCCGTCGGTGGTGCGCACCGCCGTCTCGGCGAGCCAGATCGGCCATCCCTGGGGCGAGTACATGTACAAGGAGCTCGGCCTGAGGAACGTCACTTTCATCGGCCAGGACTACACCTGGGGCCACGAGGTGACGCTCGGCGCGGTGCGCTCCTTTACCGCACTCGGCGGCAAGGTTGCGAAGATGATCTGGAACCCGATCGGCACCAAGGACTACGGCCCGACCATCGCTGGCATCCCGGAAGACACCGACGGCGTCTCGGCGGTGGTGGTGGGCCCGGACCGGGTGCGCCTGTTCGAGGCCTGGTTCAACTTCGGCATGGACCGCAAAAAGAAGATCTACGGCGGCTACTGGTTGCACCAGGACGTGCTGCCGCAGATGGACGACCGCGCCATCGGCCTGATCGGCAATTCGCTCAACTACGCGGCCGGGCTGCAGACGCCCGAGAACATCGCCTTCACCACGGCGTTCGCCAAGGCCTACAAGCGCCTGCCGTCGTGGTTCGGCGAGTCGGCGTATACCGCCGGGCTGTGGACGAAGGCGGCGATCGACTCGATCAACGGCAAGGTCGAGGACCGCGACGCCTTCCTCAAGGCGATGCGCACGGTGAGCGTCAAGGCGCCGCGCGGGCCCCTGAAGCTCGATGCCTACGACAACCCGATCCAGAACGTGTACGTCTCGAAGATCCAGAAGATCAAGCACCCGGTGCTCGGCGATATCCTGACCAACGTGCCGGTGAAGACCTACGAGGGCGTGTCGCAGTTCTGGACCTGGGACCCGAAAGAGTTCCTGGCGCGCGGCCCGTACAAGCGCTAGGCGCGTGAGCCCTACGAGGGGCGGGCGGCGACGCCCGCCTTTTTTCTTGCCTGCTTTCCTGCCTGCGGCATGCTGACCAGCGCCGTCCTGCAGGCGATCAACGGCGTGTCGCTCGCGGCGCTGCTGTTCCTGCTCGCCAGCGGCTTCACGCTGAGCTTCGGCCTGATGCGCGTGGTCAACATGGCGCACGGCGCCTACTACCTGCTCGGCGGCTACATTGGCCTCTCGGTGGCGCAAAAGACCGGCAGCTTCGCGCTCGCCATCGTCGCCGGGGGCGCCGCCATCGCGGTGCTGGGCTACTTCATCGACCGCTTCCTCATCCGCCGCACCGGCGAGAACCACCTCGCGCAGGTGCTGCTCACGGTGGGCGTGGCCTTCGTGCTCGGCGATGTCGCGCTCGCGATCTGGGGCGGCGACAATCTCATGGTACCGGCGCCGAAGTTTCTGAAGGGCGCGGTGGTGCTGCCGGGCGACGTCTACTACCCGATGTATCGCTTCGTCATGATTTTTTTTGGTGTGTTCGTCGGCGCGGTGCTGTGGCTGCTCTACAAGAAGACCCAGATCGGCGCGGTGGTGCGCGCCGGCGTCGACGACCGCGAGCAGGTCAACGCCACCGGCATCAACGTCGATCTGCTGTTCGTGATGGTGTCGGCGCTGGCCTCGTTCCTCGCCGGCATGGCCGGGGTGGTCGGCGGTGCCTTCCTGACGCTGTATCCGGGCGCGGAATGGGAGATCCTGGTGTACGCCCTGGTGGTGGTAATCGTCGGCGGCCTCGGCAGCCTCGAGGGCGCGATGATCGGCGCGCTGATCGTCGGCCTGCTCGATGCCTACGGGCGCTGGCTGCTGCCCGAATTCTCGTACTTCGTCCTGTTCGGCCCGATCGCGCTGCTGATGCTGTTCCGGCCGCGCGGCCTGTTCGGCAAGGAGCACTGAGCGTGGATCGGGGCCGGCTCGCACTCAGTCTGGTTGCAATCGCGGCGGCGCTGGCGCTGCCCTACGCCGCCGGCCCGTTCTGGACCGGCCTCGCGACGCAGATGGTCATCTTCGGCCTGCTCGCGCTCTCGGTGGATCTTCTGCTCGGGCATGCGGGCCTGTTCTCGCTCACCCACGCCTCGTTCTTCGCGGTGTCCGCCTATACGGTTGCCATCCTGCAGGTGCGCTACGCGGTACCGACCGCGCTCGCCGCGCCGGCCGGCATCTTCGCCGGCACGCTGCTCGCGGCAGTGTTCGGTATCTCGGTGCGCACGCGCGGCGTGTACTTCATCCTCATCACCATCGCCCTCGGCTACGTGGTGTGGGGCGTGGTGCACCGCTGGTCGTCGTTCACCGGCGGCGACAACGGCGTCACCAATGTGCCCTTTCCGGCAATCGGCAGCGTGGGCGTCGCCTCGGACACCCAGTACTACTACCTGGTGCTCGCGGTGGTGATCCTGTGCGCGCTCGGTTACCGCGTCCTGATCCGCTCGCCCTTCGGCCTGGGCCTGCGCGGCATCAAGGCGAGCGAGACGCGCATGCAGAGCCTGGGCTACCGCACCAGCGCGCACCTTTACGCCGCGTTCGTGCTCTCGGGGGCGCTCGCGAGCCTCGCCGGCGTGCTCTACGTGTACTACAACCGCTTCGTCAACCCGGTCGCCTCCTCGTTCCCGATCTCGGTCGAGGCGGCGCTGATGGCGATCGTCGGCGGCAGCGGCACCATCGTCGGCCCGTTCCTCGGCTCGGTCGTGGTACTCGGACTGCGCAACTGGGTGTCGAGCTTCTTCGAAATGCATGCCGCGATCATGGGCGCGGTGTTCATCGCCACCGTGCTGTGGGCGCCCGATGGGCTGGTGGGGCTCGCGGGACGATTGCGCGCGCGCCTTGCGAAATCCCGGGAGCCCGGGCCATGACCCAGTTCGCAATCGAAGTCGGCGCGCTGGCCAAGGTGTTCGGCGGCCTTGCGGCCGTGGACGGTGTCTCGCTTTCGATCGCCGCCGGCGAGCGCCGCGTGCTCATCGGCCCGAACGGCGCCGGCAAAACCACGCTGTTCCATTGCATTACCGGCACCCTCAGGCCCACGCGCGGCAGCGTGTCGCTGTTCGGGCGCGACGTGACGCGTGATCCCGAGCACCGGCGCACTGCGCTCGGCATGGGCCGCACGTTCCAGATTACCAACGTGTTCCCCGAACTGACGCTGCTGGAGAACATGACGCTCGCCATCGTCGGCACCGACCGGCGCAAGTGGGTCATGCACCGTGCAGTGGCCGCCTTTGCCGAAGTGCGCCGCCAGGCGCTTGAGGGTCTGGAGATGGTGGGCCTGCGCGAGCGCGCGGATCAGCCGGTCAGGCTGATCTCCTACGGCGAGCGCCGGCAGCTGGAACTGGCGCTGGCGCTTAATACCCGTCCGAAGGTGCTGTTCCTCGACGAGCCCTGCGCCGGCCTGGCGGCGAGCGAGCGCCAGCGCATCTCGAAGCTGATCGCCACACTGCCGCGCGACATCACGGTGGTGATGATCGAGCACGACATGGACGTGGCGCTCGGCCTCGCCGACCGCGTCACCGTGCTGCACCAGGGCAGGGTGATCCTCGAGGGCACGCCGGACGAGGTGCGCGCCAACCCGGAAGTGCGCGACGTGTATTTCGGCCATGGCTGAAGCGCTGCTTTCCGTGCGCGGCATCCACACCTACTACGGCGACAGCTACGTGCTGCAGGGGCTGAGCCTCGAGCTGAGCGCGGGCACCATCGTCGCCATCCTCGGCAGGAACGGCATGGGCAAGACCACCCTGATCCGCTCGGTTGCCGGCCTTACCCCGCCGCGCGAGGGCGAGGTGCTGTTCAAGGGCAGGACGTTGCGCGGCCGCCCGCCCTATGCCATCGCGCAAAGCGGCATCGCGCTGGTGCCGCAGGGCCGGCGCATCTTCGGTTCGCTCTCGGTGCGCGAGAACCTGCTGCTGCCGACGAGCGCACTGGCGCGGCCGCGCGCGGGCCGCTGGAACCTCGAGGCGGTGCTGCAGGAGTTCCCTCAACTCGCCGAGCGGATTGACCATCCGGGCAGTGCGCTCTCGGGTGGCGAGCAGCAGATGCTCGCGGTGGGACGCGCCCTGATGGCCAATCCCGACCTGATCCTGATGGACGAACCTTCGGAGGGCCTCGCGCCCAAGCTGGTGCAGCACGTCGGGCAGATCATGAAGAGCATGCGCGAGCACGGCCACGCCGTGCTGCTGGTGGAACAGAATTTCGCGCTGGCGATGTCGGTCGCGGACTACA
The DNA here is from genome assembly GCA_964582155.1 of uncultured Enterobacteriaceae bacterium. Taxonomy (GTDB): domain Bacteria; phylum Pseudomonadota; class Gammaproteobacteria; order Burkholderiales; family SG8-39; genus JAABQT01. Next base: position 10,866 of record CAZOSA010000034.1, read on the forward strand.
TTTACGTGGTGTCGGCGGGGCGCTTCGTGTTCGAAGGCACGCCGCAGCAGTTGGAGCTTGAGCCGGAGATCCTCGACCAGCACCTGGGCGTGGCCCGCGCGCACTAAGGAGAGAACGCACATGGCACAGCACCGCCTGGACCCTTCGCTCGAGAACGTGCACTGGGGATTTTTCGACGCCAAGCTGCCGCCGAGGCTGGAAGTGGATTCCGGCGACACGGTGGTGGTGGACACGGTCTCGGGCTGGCCGGATGTCGCGCCTGGCGAGGCGCGCTACAGTCCCGTGCATCGGGAAATCTTCACCAAGCTCAAGCCCACGCTCGGCCCGCACATTCTCACCGGGCCGGTCGCGGTACGCGGCGCCGAGCCCGGGGACACGCTCGAAGTGCGCATCAAGGCGATCGAGCTGACCGCCGACTGGGGCTGGAACGTGATCCGGCCGCTCCGGGGCACGCTGCCCGAGGATTTCCCCGAGTTCCAGGCGCGCGTCATTCCCATGGATCGCAAAAAGATGACCGCGAAGCTGGCGTGGGGCCCGACCATCCCGCTGCAGCCCTTCTTCGGCATCCTCGCCACCGCGCCGCGGCCCGAGTACGGGCGCATCTCCACGGTCGAGCCGCGCGAATTCGGCGGCAACGTGGATTGCAAGGAGTACGTGCCCGGCACCTCGCTTTTCCTGCCGGTGTTCGTGCCGGGTGCGAACTTCTCGGCCGGCGACGGCCACGCGGTGCAGGGCGACGGCGAGGTGTGCCTCACGGCACTGGAGACCTGCCTCAAGGGCACTTTCGAGCTGGTGTTGCACAAGAAGATGAAACTGGCGATGCCGCGTGCGATCACGCCCACGCACTACATCACGCTCGGCCTCGACCTGGACCTGGACGACGCGGCCAAGCAGGCGCTGCGCGACATGATCGCCTGGCTGGTCGAGATGAAGGGCTGGAAGCCGGCCGAGGCGTACGTGTTCTGCAGCCTGGCCTGCGACCTGCACGTCACGCAGCTCGTCGACGGCAACAAGGGCATCCACGCCATGGTGCGCCGCGACCTGCTGTAGCATTCCGCCGTGATCGAACGCAGCCACCACGACATGGGCGGCCTGCCCGCCGGCAAGGTGCGGCGGACCGGGCACGCCTACGACGACTGGGAACTGCGCGTGGACGCGATGATGATGCTGCTGGTCGGCGTCGTCGGCGGGAAAAAACGCATGACGGTGGACGAGCTGCGCAAAAACATCGAGTCGCTCCCGCCCGCGGACTACGACAAGATGCGCTACTACGAGCGCTGGGTGATTTCGCTCACGCACACCATGATCCAGCGCGGGGTCATCACCACCGACGAGCTCGCGCGCAAGCTGGCCGAGGTGGAGAAGCGTGGCCGACGCTAAGTATCAAACCGGCGATCGGGTTCGCGTGCGCAAGGCCGCGCCGCTCGGCCATCTGCGCACGCCGTTCTACATTCGCGGCCACGCCGGCGTGGTTGAGCGCGTGTGCGGGGCGTTCCCGAATCCCGAGGAGCTGGCGCAGCAGCGCGACGGCCTTCCGGCGCAGCCGCTGTACCGCGTGCGCTTCCTGCAGAAAGACGTCTGGAGCGGCTACCAAGGCAGCGCCGCTGACGTAGTCGAAGTCGAGGTCTACCAGCACTGGCTCGAGGGATGAAAGAAACCGGCAGCTACCAGCCGTACTCCTATTTCCAGCTCATGGAGGTCAGCCTGCGCGAGCTGCTGGTGGAGAAGGGCGTAGTCACGGAGGATGCCATCGCCGGGGCGATGGCCGCCATGCGCCAGCGTGGCCCCGAGCGCGGCGCGGCGATGGTGGCGCGCGCCTGGCTCGACCCAGATTACAAGGAGCGCATGCTGGCCAATGGCAGTCGCGCCGCCGAGGAGCTCGGCTTCGAAGTGCCGGGTCTCAAGCTGATCGTGGTCGAGAACACCCCCCAGGCGCACAACGTGATCGTGTGCACGCTGTGCTCCTGCTACCCGCGGATGCTCCTCGGCCTCCCGCCGGAGTGGTACAAGTCGCGGCCCTACCGCAGCCGCGTGGTGCGCGAGCCGCGCAAGGTGCTGGCTGAGTTCGGCACGAAGATTTCGCCCGGGGTGAAGATCCGCGTGCACGATTCCAACGCGGACATGCGCTACATGGTGCTGCCGCTGCGCCCGGCCGGGACCGAGGGCTGGAGCGAGGAGCGCCTCGCCGCCACCGTCACGCGCGATTGCCTGATCGGCGTCGCGGTACCCAAGCTCCCCAAGATCCCAAAGTCAAGGAAATCCTGATGACCGCCAAGCTCTTTACGCCCATCCAGTTGGGCGGAATCACGCTGTCCAACCGCATCGTCGTCTCACCCATGTGCCAGTACAGCGCCGCCGACGGCGCGATGAGCGACTGGCACACCGTGCACCTGGGCAGCCTCGCCTGCTCGGGCGCCGGGCTGATGATCATCGAGGCGTCCGGCGTCACGCGCGAAGGCCGCATCTCGAACTTCTGCACCGGGCTGTACCACGACCTGAACGAGGCGGCGATGAAGCGCGTGGTCGAAATCTGCCGCGGCATCAGCAAGTCGCCGATCGGCGTGCAGCTGGCGCACGCGGGGCGCAAGGGCTCGACGCAGCCGCCCTGGCTCGGCAGCAAGCCCCTGACCGCGGCGGAATCTCCCTGGCAGACCGTGGCGCCTTCCGCGCTGCCCTTCGCCGAGGGCTGGCATGTGCCGCACGAATTGAGCGCGCAGGAGATCAAGGGCCTCGCCGACGCGTTCGCCGCCTCGGCGCTGCGCGCGCTGCGCATCGGGTTCGACCTGATCGAGCTGCACTCCGCGCACGGCTACCTCCTGCACCAGTTCCTCTCGCCGCTGTCGAACAGGCGCACGGACCGCTACGGCGGCAGCCTGGAGAACCGCCTGCGCGCGCCGCTGGAAATCGCGCGCGCGCTGCGCGACGCCTGGCCGAAGGAGCGCGCGCTCGGCGCGCGCATCACGGCGAGCGACTGGGTGCCGGGCGGTTTCGAAGCCCAGGACGCAGCGGCCTACGCACGCGAGCTGAAGGCGATCGGCTTCGACTACGTCTGCGTCTCCAGCGGCGGCGCGTCGGCGCAACAGCGCATCAAGATCGAGCCTGGCTACCAGGTGGGATTTGCGGAGCAGGTGAAGCGCGGCGCGCACTTGCCGGTGATGGCGGTGGGCATGATCGTGGATCCGCAGCAGGCCGAGGACATCCTCGCCGCGGGCCGGGCCGACATGGTTGCGCTGGCGCGCGGCATGCTCGACGATCCGCGCTGGGTGTGGCACGCCGCGGAGCGCTTCGGCGTGAAAATCGACTTCCCGCCGCAGTACCGGCGCGTGCACCACGAGCAGTGGCCGGGGGCGGAGCTGGCGCGGCCCAAGCAGACCGCCTAGGCGGCGCCTCAGTCGAGGGTGCGCTTGTAGAACCCCAGCCCGATCAGGATCACGACCACCATGAAAGCGACGATCGGCCACAGGTGCGCCAGCAGGTCGAGCGCGGTATTGCCCTTGAGCATGATGCCGCGCACCAGCAGGAGGAAATGCGTCAGCGGCAGGATCGAACCCAGCCACTGCGCCCACTCCGGCATGCCTCGGAACGGGAACATGAAGCCCGAGAGCAGGATCGAGGGCAGGAAGAAGAAGAAGGTCATCTGCATCGCCTGCAGCTGGTTGCGCGCCATCGAGGAAAAGGTGATGCCGAGCGACAGGTTCGCGGCGATGAACAGCAGCACGACCAGGTAAAGCAGCAGGGGATTGCCCAGCATCGGCACCTCGAACAGCAGCAGCGCGGCGATGATGATGAGCGTGACCTGGAT
>CAZOSA010000035.1:0-14402 GCA_964582155.1 uncultured Enterobacteriaceae bacterium
AGACGCCGCAGTACCAGCAGTGGGACTGGAACCGCAAGGCGCGCATCGAGGATTTCTTCGCGCACGTGGCGCACTGGAAGTTCGACTGGCTGGACATCCCGGCGATGCTGGGCGCCGCGGACACCGTCCTCGAATATCCGATGGTGGACAAGGACCCGCTCGCGCGCTGGAGCTTCGGCAGGGTCACGCTGCTCGGGGACGCCGCGCACCCGATGGTTCCCAGGGGATCGAACGGGGCGGGGCAGGCGATCCTCGACGCGCACGCGCTCGCCAGCTGCCTGGAGCGGGAACGCGACCCCGGGGCGGCACTGGCGGCCTACGAGGCCGAGCGCCTCGGGCCCACCTCGAACGTGGTTCTGGAAAACCGGCGCAACCCGCCCGATGCCATCCTGCGCGAGATCTACGAGCGCACCGGCGACAAGCCGTTCGCGCGCATCGAGGACGTGATCGGCGATGCCGAACTGCGCGCCATTTCGGAGCGCTACAAGCGCGTTGCGGGTTATGATCGCGACACCCTTCAACGAAAGGAGACGGCACGATGAACCAGTTCCAACCGTGGGGCCTGCTGGCGGGGCGCCTCTTGCTCGCGTACATCTTCCTGTTGTCCGGCTACAGCAAGATTGTCGGTTTCGCCGGCACCGCAGGCTACATGGCGAAATATGGCATGCCGATGGTCGAACCGCTGCTGGTGGCCACGATCGCGATCGAGCTGATCGGCGCGCTGATGCTGGTGGTGGGCTGGAAGGCGCGCTGGGGGGCGTGGGCGCTCTTCCTGTGGCTGATCCCGGTCACGCTCGTCTTCCACGCCTACTGGGCGGTGCCGGCGGAGCAGGTGATGGCGCAGACCATCAATTTCCAGAAGAACCTCGCCATCATGGGCGGCATGCTGTACGTGGCGTTCATGGGTCCGGGCCGGCTGAGCGTGGACAAGTTCTAGGAGGAAAAAAGATGACCATCACGCGTCACGAACCCGGCCCGATCCTGTCTTTGGCCGTGGAACACGGCAATACCGTCTACCTCGCCGGTATCGTCGCCAAGAACCTGAAGAATGACGTCAAGGGCCAGACCGAGGAAGTGCTCGCGGAGATCGACCGGCTGCTGGCCAGGGCCGGCTCGAACAAGTCCAAGATCCTGCAGGCCACCATCTGGGTTCCCGACATCCGCAACCGCACGCCGGTGAACGAGGTGTGGACGAAGTGGGTGGACCCGAAAAACCTGCCGGGCCGCGCCTGCATCGAGGCAAAGCTGGCCGATCCCAACGCGCTGGTCGAGATCATGGTGACCGCGGCAAAGTAATCCGCGGCCACCCCCGGCGGGGAGGGTTATCCCCCGCGCTTGTAGACGATCTTCTTGGTGTCGCCGTCGCAGGTGCCGACGACCTTGCCGTCTTCGGTGGCGTCCTTGTCGACGATGGTGAGCGTGAACTCTTTCACGCCGTTGCTCTTGATCTTGGCGTCGATTTCGCCTTTGAGTTCCTCGCAGTCCTTTCTCTGGGCAAGGGCGGGGGTCATGGCGAGGGCGAGCAGCAGTGCGAGTGCGGTCTTGTACATTTGTAATCTCCCGGGGTTGGCCGAATTGCGGCTCTATTGTGCCCCTGCGCCAGGGGGCGGGGAAGTCCCCGTCTAGATCATCTCCAGCGGCTGCGCTCGGCTGGGCGGCGGGAACTCCCGGTCCAGATCTGCCAAATCCTGCACACCCAGGCGCAGATCCAGCGCCTTGCGGTTTTCGCGCACATGCGCAACCGTCCCCGCTTTCGGGATCGCCACCATGCCCGCCTGCCGCAGCACCCAGGCGAGCGCCACCTGCGCCGGCGTAGGGCCGAGACGCTGCGCCACCTGCTTCAAGACCTTGTTTCCCATCAGCCGGCCCTGTTCCAAGGGCGAATAGGCCATGATGGGGATGCCGCGCTTGAGACACCAGGGCAGCAGGTCGTGCTCGATGCCGCGGCGTGACAGGTTGTAGAGCACCTGGTTGGCGGCGCAGGCCTTGCCGCCGGGCAGCGCCACGAGTCGGGTCATCTCCTTCACATCCAGGTTGCTCACGCCCCAGGATCGGATCTTTCCGGCCGCCAGCAGGTCCTCGAAGCCGCGCACCGTTTCCTCGAGCGGGTGCGAAGAGGACCAGTGCAGGAGGTAGAGATCGACATGATCCGCCTTCAGCCGCTTCAGGCTCGCTTCGCAGGCGCGGATCGCGCCCTTGCGGCTGGCGTTGGAGGGCAGCACCTTGGTGACGAGGAACACCTGGTCCCGCAGTCCGGCGATGGCTTCCCCGACCAGCGATTCGGAACGCCCGTCGCCGTACATTTCGGCGGTGTCGATGAGCGTCATTCCGAGTTCGATTCCCGCGCGCAGCGCAGCGATCTCCCCGGCGCGCTGCGCGGGCCGGTCGCCCATGTTCCAGGTGCCCTGGCCGAGCCTTGGATTTTTCATCTAGCGCGCCGTGCCTACGGCCTCACCCGTCGCCTCGTCGATGAGCGTCATGCTGCAGGGGCGCGGCTCCATGCGCGCATCGATGCGGTAGCGCCCTCCCGGCGCCAGCACCACCTCGACCTCGCGCTGGAAGCTTTGCTCATCGCCGATCATGATGCCGACGTTCATCTTGCAGAACAGCCCGAGCACGCGCTTGCCGGGCGATATCGCGACCCGGGAGGACAGGAACACCACCGGCCTGCCTTCGACGTGGTTGACGCGCGCCTCGCAGATCGGGCTGTCCGGGCCGCAGAGCGCGGGATTGGCGCGGAAGGACTCGATCGCAGCGGGCCGCTCTCCCGTGGGGGCGGGCAGGTTCGCGCACCCTGCGGTAAACAGCAGGAGGAAGGCGGGAAATCGATGCATGCCCATGTGCCTACTCGAACAGGTGGATCACCCCATCCAGTCCGCAGTAGTTTAAGGCACAGTCGGCTTTGGCCTGCACCACCGGCTTCGCCCGGAACGCCACGGAAGTTCCGGCCTGCGCCATCATCAGGAGGTCGTTGGCCCCGTCGCCGATCGCCACGGTCTGCCGCGGCGCGCCGAGCGCATGCGCCAGCACGCGAAAGAAGGTTGCTTTTGCCGCTGCATCCACGATGTCCCCGACCAGTCCTCCGGTCAGCTTGCCGTCCTGCATCTCCAATTCGCTGGAAAGGGTGTAGTCGAACCCCAGCCGCTGCTTGAGACGGTCGGTGAAGAAATTGAATCCGCCGGAGACGAGAAGCAGTTTCACGTCATGCTTCTTGCAAGCTTGGATGAGCGTCTCCGCCCCGGGCGTGAGCCGCAGCCGCTCGTCGTACACCCGATGCAGCGCTTCCACCCCGAGCCCTGCGATCAGCCCGAGTCGCTTTCTCAGGCTCTGCGGGTAGTCGATCTCGCCGCGCATCGCCTGCGCCGTGAGGGCGGCGATCTCCAGCTTCTTCCCCGCCAGGTCGCCGATCTCGTCGATGCACTCGATGGTGATGAGCGTCGAATCCATGTCCATGGCGAGGAGCTTGAGCTGGTCGAAGCGCAGGCCTTCGGGCCGAAAGGCGCAGTCGAGGCCGTGCTCCCGGCAGTACGCGTAAACCGACGGACCTGGTGTCGCACCGCGCAGCCGGTACGCGAGGGCGCCGGCCTGCTCGATCGCGTTCGCGCGGCTCAGCTTCGCGAGCGCGGATGCATGGCCCGCGTCCGCCCCGGGCCCCTGCACGACGAGGTTCACGCGGCGAGTTGCATGAGCAGGTCCTGCACCGCCCGCGCGCGCTCCTGCCAGGCCGGCAGCTTCGCCGTCATGCGCAGCTTTTCGGGACCCGAGAGCCGCAGGTCCTTGCGCCGCTGCACCAGGGCGATGATCTTCGCGCCGTCGATCGGCGGGTCCTTCACGAACTGCAGCTGCACCGCTTCATGGGTGGCGTCCACCCGCGCCACGCCCACCGGCCTGGCCGCGATGCGCAGCGCGTGACACTCGAGCAAGGCGCGCGCGGGTTCCGGCAGCTCGCCGAACCGGTCCACCAGCTCTTCGCGCAACTCACCCAGTTGCTCGCGCGATTCGCAATTCGCCATGCGCTTGTAGAGCGTCAGGCGCTCGTGCACGTCGCTGCAGTAGGCCTCGGGCAGCAACGCCGGCGTGTGCAGGTTGATCTCGGTGGACACGTCGAGGGGCTGCTCCAGGTCCACCGGCCGCCCGGCCCTGAGCGCGCGCACTGCGCGCTCGAGCATCTGCGCGTAGAGGTTGAAGCCCACTTCCTGGATTTCGCCCGACTGCGATTCGCCCAGCACTTCGCCCGCGCCGCGGATCTCCAGGTCGTGCATGGCGAGGTAAAAGCCAGAGCCCAGCTCCTCCATCATCTGGATGGCCTCCAAGCGCTTTTTCGCCTGCGCGCCGAGCGCTTCATCGGGCGGCGTGAGCAGATAGGCATAGGCCTGGTGGTGCGAGCGGCCGACCCGGCCGCGCAGCTGGTGCAATTGCGCCAGGCCGAACTTGTCGGCGCGGTGGATGACGATGGTGTTGGCGGTCGGGACGTCGATGCCGGTCTCGATGATGGTGGTGCAAAGCAGCAGGTTGTGGCGCTGGGCGTAGAAGTCGCGCATCACGCGCTCGAGGTCCCGCTCGCGCATCTGCCCGTGCGCCACCGCAATGCGCGCCTCCGGCAGCAGCTTCGCCAGGCGTTCGTGCATCAGAGCGATGCTGTCGACCTCGTTGTACAGGAAGTACACCTGGCCGCCGCGCTTGAGTTCCCTCAGCGCCGCCTCGCGGATCAGGCCCTCGGAGAAGGTCGCGGCAAAGGTCTTGATGGCCAGGCGCTTCTGCGGCGCCGTGGCGATCACCGAAAAGTCGCGCAGGCCCTCGAGCGACAGCGCCAGCGTGCGCGGGATCGGTGTCGCGGTGAGCGTGAGCACGTCCACTTCGGCGCGCAGCGCCTTGAGCGCCTCCTTCTGCCGCACGCCGAAGCGATGCTCTTCGTCGACGATGGCCAGGCCCAGCCGCGCGAACTTCACGTCGCGCGAGAGCAGCTTGTGCGTGCCGATGACGATGTCCGCTTCGCCCGTGGCAAGGGCCTTGAGCGTCGCGGCGGCTTCCTTCGCGGTGCGAAAGCGCGACAGCTCGGCGATTTTCACCGGCCAGTCGGCGAAACGATCGCAGAAGGTCTGGAAATGCTGCTCGACCAGCAACGTCGTCGGGCACAGGATTGCCACTTGCTTCCCGTCCGCCACCGCGACGAACGCCGCGCGCAGCGCCACCTCGGTCTTGCCGAAGCCGACATCCCCGCAGATCAGGCGGTCCATCGGCTTGCCAGAGGTCATGTCCTGCACGGTCGCCTGGATGGCGGCGGCCTGGTCGGGCGTCTCCTCGAAGCCAAAGCCGTCGGCAAAGGCATCCAGGTCGTGCGCGAGGACGCTGAAGGCATGGCCTTCGCGCGCCGCGCGCCTGGCGTACAGCGCCAGCAGCTCGGCGGCGGTGTCGCGCACCTGCTTCGCCGCGCGCGCTTTCGCCTTGTCCCACTGGCCGCTGCCCAGCCGGTGCAGCGGCGCGCCTTCGGCTTGCGCGCCCGAGTAGCGCGAGATGACGGCGAGCTGCGACACCGGCACGTACAGCTTGTCCCCGCCCTCGTACTGCAAATGCAGAAACTCGGTGGGGCCTTCGCCGAGGTCCATGCCGACCAGGCCCTGGTAGCGGCCGATGCCGTGCTGCGCGTGCACCACCGGGTCGCCGATGCGAAGCTCCGAGAGGTCGCGCAGCATGCCCTCGACCGAGCTCTTCTTTTGCGCGTCGCGCACCCGGCGGCGCACCGTGCCCGCGTAGAGCTCCGCCTCGGTGACCACGCACCAGCCTTCGGCGGGCAGCGCGAAGCCCGCGGCGAGCGGCGCGACGCTGATCGCGAAGCGCTCCGCGCAGCCCGACCATGACTCGAAGCCCGCGTTCGGTGCGGGGCGCAGGCCGTACTCGGCGAAGTAGGTGAGCATGGTCTCGCGCCGGCCTGGGGATTCCGCCGCGACCAGCACCCTGAGGCCGCTGCCGGCAAGGAAGGCCTTCAAGGCGGCCAGCGGATCCTGGGCCCGCCGGTCTACCGCCAGCGCGGGCAGCGGCGCGCTCGCCAGGCTGGCCTCGAGCTCGACCTGGCGCAGCGCTCGCGCCGCGATGTGGAACTCCTCGGCGGGCACGAAGATCTGCGCCGGCGGCAGCAGCGGCCGCTCGCGCTCGCCGCCGAGGAGCCGGTAGCGCGAATTCGTGTCCCGCCAGAACGCTTCGACGGCCGCGGGGACGTCTCCATGGCGCGCGAGCGCGGCGTCCTTGGGCAGGAAGTCGAACAGCGTTGCCACGGAATCGAAGAACAGCGGCAGGTAATACTCGATGCCCGCGGCCGCGATGCCGTTGGAGACGTCGCGGTACAGTCCTTTCTTCGACGGATCGCCCTCGAAGATTTCCCGCCAGCGGCCCCGAAACTTTGCCCGCCCCGCCTCGTCGAGCGGGAATTCGCGCGCCGGGAGCATGCGCACCTCCTTGACGGAATACAGCGTGCGCTGCGTGTCCACGTCGAAAGTGCGGATGCTCTCGATCAGCTCGTCATCGAGGTCCAGGCGGTACGGCAGCTGGCTGCCCGCGGGAAACAGGTCGATCAGCCCGCCGCGGATGCAGAACTCTCCCGGCGCAACGACCTGCGTGACGTGGTGGTAACCCGCCGTGGCAAGCTGTGCTTTGAGCGCGCGCGCGTCGAGCCGCTCGCCCTGGCCGAGGAAGAAAGTCCTGGCGGCAAGATAGGACGGCGGGCACAGGCGCACCAGCGCGGTCTGCGCGGGCACCACGGCGACATCGAACTCCCCGCGCTGGATGCGATACAGCGTCGCCAGGCGCTCGGACACCAGGTCCTGGTGCGGCGAGAACGAGTCGTAGGGCAGCGTCTCCCAATCTGGCAGCAGGCACACGCGCAATTGCGGCGCGAACCAGGCGATCTCCTCCACGAGGCGCTGCGCGTCAAGCGCAGTCGCGCTGATGACGATGAGCGGCGCGCCGGGAGCCGCGCAGCGGCATACGGCGAGCGCATCCGCCGAACCGGCGAGCCGGGCGTTCTGCGGCTTCACGGGGAGCGGGTCGCGGAGCATGCCGAAACGAATTATACTTGCTTGAATTCATGGAGATTTTGCGTTGACCTGCTTCGCGCTGATTCCGGCCGCGGGTCGTGGCAGCCGCATCGCCGGCGGCCAGCCCAAGCAGTACCTTGCACTCGGCGGCAAGCCCATGCTCTGGCACGCGGTCGCCGCGGTGTGCCGCGCGCCGGTGGAAATGGTGTTCGTGGTGCTTGCACCGGGCGATGCCGCATTCCGGGGCCACGACTGGAGCGCGTTCGCCGGCAAGCTGGAGCCGCTGTTCTGCGGCGGCGAGACGCGCCGCGATTCAGTGTTCAACGGGCTGGTGGCGGCGATGGCGGCGGTGGACGCGGACGACTGGGTGCTGGTGCATGACGCGGCGCGTCCCTGCCTGCCCGCGGCGGATCTGGCGCGGCTCTACGAGGAATGCCGTAACGACGGGATCGGCGGCATCCTCGCACTGCCGGTCGCCGACACGGTGAAGCGTGCCGCCAAGGACGAGGCGGGCGGGGTACGGGTGGACGGCACCGAGAGCCGCGATTTGCTCTGGCTGGCGCAGACGCCGCAGATGTTCCGCGCCGCGCTGCTCGCGGAAGCGCTGCGCAAGGCGAGCGGCACGGTCACCGACGAGGCGAGCGCCATCGAGCAGATGGGATTGAAGCCGCGCCTCGTCCTGGGCAGCCGCGAAAACCTCAAGGTGACGTACTCTGAGGATCTGGCCATGGCGCAGGCGATCCTTGCGAGGCGTTTGACATGAGAATCGGGCAGGGCTTCGACGTGCACGCGCTGGTCGCCGGGCGCAAGCTGGTGATCGGTGGCGTGCATATCCCCTATCACCTCGGGCTGGAGGGCCATTCGGACGCCGATGTGCTGCTGCACGCGGTGTGCGACGCGCTTCTGGGCGCGGCAGGCCTGGGCGACATCGGCCGGCACTACCCCGACAGCGACGCCCAGTTTTCGGCGATCGACAGCCGGCGGCTGCTGCGCGACGTCGCCGCCAAGCTGGCGGCGGGCAAGTGGCGCGTGCTCAACGTGGACGCCACCGTCATTGCGCAGGCCCCGCGCATGACGCCGCATTTTCCCGCCATGGCGGCGAACATCGCCGCGGACCTGTCCGTTGCACCGGGCGCGGTCAACCTCAAGGCGACCACCACCGAAGCACTCGGCTTCACCGGCCGCGGCGAGGGCATCGCCGCGATGGCAGTGGCCCTCATCGAAACGGCCTGACGTGTACTCGCCTCCCTACAACCGCGTTGAAGACCGCGGCGAACTCATCGAGTTCATGCGCGCCAACAGCTTCGCCCTCCTGGTCACGGCCACCGGCGGTGCGCCGGTGGCCTCGCACCTGCCGGTGACGCTCGCCGATGGCGCAGGCGGCATCGTCATCCACTCGCATATGGCGAAGAACAACCCGCAGTGGCAGGAGTTCTTCGAGGACGAGGTGATGGTGGTGTTTTCAGGCCCGCACGCCTACGTCTCGCCGCGCTGGTACGAGCAAAAGGAGCGCGTGCCGACCTGGAACTACGCCGCGGTGCACGCTTACGGCAACGTGCGCGTCACCTCCGACAAGGCAGTAAAGCACGCGGCGCAGCGCGCACTGGTGGCCGCGCTCGACCCCGAGTGGCTGCCCAGGTTCGACGCGTTGAGCCCGGAGTACGTCGAAAACATGCTCGGCGGCATCGTCACGTTCGACATCGCGGTGACGCGCCTCGCGACGCGCTGGAAACTGTCGCAGAATCGGGGGCGGCGCGAGCAGGAGCTGATTGCGGCCGAACTCGAAAAATCGGCCGACTCGAACCTACGGGCGCTTGCCGCGCTGACGCGCCAGCACTACGTCGCCGAGTGACCCTAGGCTGAAGTCGGGCGCAGGGGGCGACGGCGAGGGCGGGACCCGAGCAGGCGCTTGACCAGATCGACGCCGCCCAGGAGCAGGCCGGCAAATGCATCCGCTTGGGCGAGGCGCACCTTCGCCATGTGACGGTCGGCCTCGCTCATCCGGATCTTATCCACGCTGATATACAGGGCTTCCAGTTCGCTGATCATCTTGTGCTCCAATGCAAGGCATCCAGGCAGCAGGTTGGTGCATTGCACGATTCAAGTGAGACACCAACTGTAATGTGTATGTGCCTTTCATACATACATTACTTCTACCGCCTCCCTTCTCTTACATTGCATTGCAGCATGAAATGTGCCAAGGCGCCTTGACCGGAGTCAAGCCAACGGCAGGACGAGCTTCGCGGCCAATCCACCACCGGCTCTGGGACCCAGTTCGAGGCGTCCGCCGTGAGCCCGCGCGACGCGCTCCACGATCGCCAGTCCGAGGCCCGAGCCGCCCCGGCCGCTGCGCGCCTCATCCAGGCGCGTAAACGGGCGCTTCAACCGCTCGGCCTCGCCCTCCGGGATCCCGGGGCCGCGGTCCAGGACCTCGATCACGACTTCGGCACCGTCGCGGCGCGCCTGGACCTCGACAGGTTCGCCGGCGTAGCGCAACGCGTTTTCGATGAGGTTGGAGACCGCGCGGCGCAGCGCCATGCGCGCAAAGGCAAGAGGCGCGAGTTCGCCTTTGCGCACCTCGACCTTGCGTCCGAGGCGGGCGTAGTGCTCGCCGATCTCGTCCAGCATCGCGCCCGGGTCCTGCGTCTCGCGCCGCTCGTCGTCGTCGCGCGCGAATTCGAGGAACTGGCCGATCACCTGGTCCATTTCCTCGATGTCCGCGCTCATGCCCTGCGCGGCGGCCGGGTCCGCGCCGCTCATCTCCAGCGCCAGGCGCAGTCGCGACAGCGGCGTGCGCACGTCGTGCGAGATGCCGGCCAGCACCATGGCGCGCTCGCGCTCCATTGCTTCGAGGTCGCCGGCCATGCGATTGAACGCCGCGGACACGCTCGAGAGCTCCGTCGGGCCGTCCTCGGACAGGGCGGCCGGGCGCTCCCCCCGGCCCACCGCCTGCGCCGCACCGGCGATGGCGCGCAGCGGCCGGCTGATGCGCGAGGCGATGAGCCAGGCGCCGAGCAGCGCGAGCGCGAGCAGTGCCGCGCCCCAGCCGACCCAGCCCAGGCCGAAATCCGGCTCGAAGCGCTCGCGCGGCAGCCTCACCCAGAATTCGTCCTCGTCGATCAGGAAGCTCACCCAGAAGCCCCGCATGCCGTCGCGCGCGGCGGCGAAGCGCGTTGCCTCGCCGAGCTGCGCGCGCACGCGCGAGGCGACGCGCTCGAGCCGCCCCTCGGGGCGCAGCGGCGCGAGCTGCTCCTCGTTGGTCACCGGGTAGATGCGAATTCCCTCGCGCTCGTTCAGCTCGACGAGCAGTTCGCGGCGGCGGAAGGGGTCGGCATTCACCAGCGCGGCGCGCGTCAGGTTGACCACGCTGACCGCCTGCAGCGCCAGTGCGCGCGCGCGCGGCTCGCGCTCGTAGACGCGGGTGATCTGGAACGAGGCGAGGACCGAGACGACCAGCAGCAGCGCGATCAGCAGGAACGAGCGCCAGAACAGCGTCATCTCGGCGTGCCGTCGGGCACGAACACGTAGCCGTGGCCCCACACCGTCTGGATGTAGCGCGGGTGCGCCGGGTCCTCCTCGAGCAGCTTCCTCAGGCGGGAAATCTGCACGTCGATCGAGCGGTCGAACACCTCGTACTCGCGCCCGCGCGCCAGTTCCATCAACTGGTCGCGCGACAGCGGCTGGCGCGGGCGCTCCACCAGCACCTTGAGCACGGAGAATTCGCCGGTGGTGAGCGGCACCGGCTTGCCGTCCTTCTTCAGCTCGCGCGTGGCGGGGTTGAACTCGAAGTCGCCGAAGCGGTGCAGGCCGTCCTCGGCGCCCGGTCCGCCGGGCGGGCCGCCGCGCGGCTTGCGCCGCAGCACCGCGTTGATACGCGCCACGAGTTCCCTCGGGTTGAAGGGCTTGGGCAGGTAGTCGTCGGCGCCCATTTCCAGCCCGACGATGCGGTCCACCTCGTCGCCCCTGGCGGTGAGCATGATGATCGCCGGCGGGGCGCCGGAGGCGCGCAGGCGGCGGCAGATGGCGAGGCCGTCCTCGCCGGGGAGCATCAGGTCGAGCACCAGCAGGTCGTAGCGCTCGCGCAGCAGGTACTTGTCCATGCCAGCGGCGTCGGCGACCGCGCGCACCTCGAACTTCTGCTCGCCGAGGTAGCGCACCAGCAGGTCGCGCAGCCGCTGGTCGTCGTCGACGACGAGGATGCGGGTTTTGAGTTCGGCCATGGCAGCAGGGTAACGGAATGTTACAAAATCCGGAGACAAACCATCTTAAACTGTACCGGCCATGAGACTGCTTTTCGCCCTGTTCGCCGCCGCCCTGCTGCTCGCCGACGCGACTGCGTTCGCCCAGGAGCGGGGCCGCGAGCGCGCCCGGATCGAGAGGCAGGAGGTGCGGCCGCGCGAGCGCGTGCGCGAGGACCGCCGGGAGGTGCGCCCCGAGCGCATGGAGCGGAGGGACGGGGAGCGCGGGCGCTTTTCGCGCGAGGAGCGCGAGCAGCTGCGCCAGGACCTGCTCGACGCGAACCGCGAGATGAAGCGCAGGCGCTAGCCGGCGCCCGCACGCGCATAGACGCGCAGCGCGTTCTTCGACTCCTGCTTGGCCCTGTACATCGCGGCATCGGCATGCTGCAGCAGCTCGCGCGGACTGTCGGCGTCGTCCGGGAACAGGCTCACGCCGGCGCTGGCGGTGACGCCGTAAGCGCGGCCGTCCGGCATGGCGCAGGGTCGGCCGATCTCGGCGATCAGCTTGCGCACCACGCTCTCGACGTCCGCGGTGCTGGCGATGTCCTCCAGCACCACCACGAACTCGTCGCCGCCGAGCCGCGCCACCAGGTCGCTCGAGCGCAGCACGCGGCGCAGCCGCTGCGCGGCCTCGACCAGCACCTGGTCGCCCGCGTCGTGCCCGTACATGTCGTTCACCTGCTTGAACCCGTCCAGGTCCAGGTACACGAGCGCGACGCGCGCGCGGTTGCGCCGCGCGCGCTCGACGGCGTGCTCGAGCGCGGGACCCAGGCTGGTGCGGTTGGACAGTCCGGTCAGCGGATCGCTGTAGGCGAGCGCGGCAATGCGCTCGCGCGCCTCGACGATCTCGGTGACTTCGTGCCCGACGCCTCGATAGCCCGCGAAGTTGCCGTCCGTCGCGAAGCGCGGCTCGCCGCTCACCGAGAAAAAGCGCGTCCTTGCCTCGGCATCGAGCCGTGCGTACTCGAAATTGCGGAACGGCCGGCGCGCCTCCATGTTCGCCCGGTGCGCCGCCCAGCCCGCCGCGTCGGGCTTGAGCGACGGGATGTCCCACGGTGCCCTGCCGGCGGGTACGCCCTGCGTGGAGCT
The DNA here is from genome assembly GCA_964582155.1 of uncultured Enterobacteriaceae bacterium. Classification (GTDB taxonomy): domain Bacteria; phylum Pseudomonadota; class Gammaproteobacteria; order Burkholderiales; family SG8-39; genus JAABQT01. The sequence continues at coordinate 12,359 of CAZOSA010000035.1, forward strand.
GTCGCTGTATTTGGGCGCGTTCTGCATGTGCGTGAGGTTGTGCAAGTCATCGGTCTCCCAGAAGAAGTCCGACGAGAGATGCGTCAGGCTGCGAAAGCGCGCCTCGCTTTCGCGCAGCGCCTCGTCCGCCTGGAGGCGCAAGCGCACGTCGCGCGCGATGGCGACGATCAGCGGGCCATCCTCGGAGGGCAGCAGGCGCCGGGAGGATTCGAACGGAATGCCCGAGCCGTCCTTGCAGCGGTAGACGCTGTTCATGCTGTGGATGCTGGAGGGATCGGCGATGAAGCGTTCGTAGACCCGCTGCAGGTCCGCGCGCGCCACGGGCAGAATGTCCTGCGGGCCCATGGCGAGCATTTCATCGCGCGTGTAGCCGAGCGTGCGGCAGACGCTTTCATTCACGTCCACGTAACGCATTGCCCTGGGGTCGATCAGCAGGATCATGTCGGCCGACGCGTCCATGCCGGCGCGAAAGCGCCGTTGCTGCTCCTCGACGCGTTTGTGCCGCAGGTGCTGGTCGATCAGGCTGCCGACGACCTCCATCGCGTGCAGCATGCGCACTTCGCGCTTGCGCGCGTCGCGGCTGGAGAACGCCATCACGCCGACGATTCCGGTGTCGCTCCCGACCGGAAAGACGATGGCACTGCGCAGGCCGGCGCTCTCGGCGAGCAATGGCCTGGCCACCCTGGCGTCCCGGGCCACGTCGGCGACCCACAGCGGCTTGCCCGATTGCCACACCCGTCCCGCCAGCCCCTCGCCGCGCGCGATGCGCAGGTCGCGCGACGCCTCGACGTAGTTGCGCAGCGCCGGACGGTCCCGGCTCCAGCACACGGTGCAGTGCAGTTCGCCGGCCGGTTCGAGCACGGCGAAGTACCTGCCGCAATCCCAGCCCATGGCCTCGCACACGATGCGCATTACCGATTTGAGCGCGGCGGGCACGCTGCCGGCGTCGGCCAGGCATTGCGCCACGCCGCGCACGAGCCGCGGCAGCGCCTCGCTGTCGCGCAGCGCCTGGCGCAACTCGCGCAACCGCGCCGTCGCGCCAGTCGCCGAGCGCTTGCGCGCGGGGTGCCCGAAATGCCTCCCCATCGAATGTCCCCTGGCCCTTTATTGCCCTTGAACCGGTCATTCTGTCATCCGGGCGGGTGCCGGCATAGTGCCCGCGGCGAAAATAGAGTCTGTCCCTATTTATCCAGCAGATGGACGATGGAGTTCGCGTAGTAGCGCAACAGCGGCAGTTCCTCGCCCCGGGCGAAGTACAAGCCTTCGCGCTCGCCGACGAGCCGGCGCAGGCGCAGCATCCGCAGTCCCACGTTCACCGCGTAGTCGAAGTCCTTGCGCGGCACATAGACGTGCGCACCGCGCGCTTGCAGCGCCTCCACCAGCCTGCTCACTTCGGACTTGAGCTCCATCTCCGAGATCGCCTCGTCGCCACGCTGCACGAACACGGTGGCGATCAACGGCACCGGCAGCACCGGCACGATGCTGCCCACCACGTCCATCAGGTGCTTGCCGAGCGCGTGCATTTCGCGCTTGCGTGCGTCGCCCGAGAGCTTGTGGAAGTCCAGGTTGCGCTCCCGGCAGTACTCGCGCATGGACACCGGCGCGCCAAAGTTGACGCAGGCATAGCCGAAGCGGTGCCACTCGCTTCTGAACATCAGTCCGAAGTTGTGAAAAGCGAAGCGCAGCGTGGTACCCAGCGCCGCCAGGCGACCGCGCCGCGGCGCCTGCGGATCGAGGGCGCGCAACAGCGTCCTGTCCTCCAGCACGCGGTCGTAATTGATGCCCAGCGGCACGAACACCAGATCGCGCTCGCCGTCGTTGCGAAAGCCCCGCATCATGTAATCGATGGCGCCGAGCTTGGGCTCGCGCATGCGCCCGTCGCGCGTGAGGCCGCCCTCAGGGAACACTGCCTGCGGCACGCCCGCTTCGGTTGCCATGACGATGTAGCGCTCCAGCACGCGCCGGTACAACTCATCCTTTGAGTTACGGCGCACGAAGTAGGCGCCCATCGAGCGGATCAGCGCCGACAGCGGCCAGATGCGCG
>CAZOSA010000036.1:0-14261 GCA_964582155.1 uncultured Enterobacteriaceae bacterium
ACGCCATTCACGATGCGCCCGCCCTTGGCGAGCCGCACCGTGACTTCGCCCTGCGATTCCGTGCCCTGGGTCACCGCGTTCACCGAGTACAGGAGCAGCTCCGCCCCGCTCTTCGCCAGAGATTCGATGGCCTTGAAGGTGGCATCCACGGGGCCATCGCCTTGCGCCTCCGACTTCATCTCTTTGCCCGCTTCGGCCAGCACGACTTTCGCATGCGGCTTCGAGCCCATGCCGCTCGCCTGGCTCATGGTCACCAGCTGCCAGTGCTCATTCTTGGAAAATCCCGCCTCCTGCGAAACCAGCGCCTGCAGGTCCTCGTCGAAGATCTCCGACTTCTTGTCGGCGAGGTCCTTGAAGCGCTGGAACGCCTTGTTGTAGGCGTCCTCGTTGTCGAGCTCGATGCCGAGTTCCTTCAAGCGCTGGCGGAACGCGGTGCGCCCGGAAAGCTTGCCCAGCACGATCTTGTTGGTCGACCAGCCCACGTCCTCCGCGGTCATGATCTCGTAGGTCTCGCGCGCCTTGAGCACGCCGTCCTGGTGGATGCCGGAGGCATGCGCGAAGGCGTTTGCGCCGACCACCGCCTTGTTCGGCTGCACCACGAACCCGGTGATCTGCGATACCAGGCGCGACGTGGACACGATCTGCGTTGCGTCGAGGCGCGTCTCCAGGTCGAAGAAATCCTTGCGCGTGCGCACCGCCATCACCACTTCCTCGAGCGACGTATTGCCGGCGCGCTCGCCCAGGCCGTTGATGGTGCACTCGATCTGGCGCGCGCCACCGATCATCACCGCGGCGAGCGAGTTGGCCACCGCCATGCCGAGGTCGTTGTGGCAGTGCACGCTCCACACCGCCTTGTCCGAGTTCGGCACGCGCTCGCGCAGGGACCGGATCATCTCGCCGAACTGCTCCGGGACCGCGTAGCCGACGGTGTCCGGAATGTTGATGGTGGTGGCCCCCTCCTTGATCACCGCCTCCAGCACGCGGCAGAGGAAATCCGGATCCGAGCGACTGCCGTCCTCGGGCGAGAACTCGACGTCCGGGCAGGCGTTCTTCGCGTAGCGCACCGAGAGCTTCGCCTGCTCGAGCACCTGCCCGGGACTCATGCGCAGCTTTTTCTCCATATGCAGGGCACTGGTGGCGATGAAGGTATGGACGCGCCAGCTTTTCGCTCCCTTGAGCGCGTCGATGCCGCGCTGGATGTCCTTGTCGTTGGCGCGGCACAGGCCGGCCACCGTCGAATCCTTGACCGCGTTGGCGACGGCGCGCACCGCCTCGAAGTCGCCGTTGGAGGACGCCGGGAAGCCGGCTTCGATCACGTCCACGCGCATGCGTTCCAGCGCGCGTGCGATGCGCAGCTTCTCGTCCCGGGTCATGGACGCGCCCGGGCTTTGCTCGCCGTCGCGCATGGTGGTGTCGAAGATGATCAATTTGCCCTTGCTCATGTGCCGCTCCTCGTGGGAATGCGAAAAGTCCTTGCCGCCGGGTGGGCGGTCAGGGGGTACAGCCGAATTGTGGGATTTAGTTTGTGCGCGCTGGGCGCAGCAGCAGGCCAGCCAGGAGGAGCAGGCTGGTAAGCGTCGCAATGAGAAGTGCGTACGCGGTGATCATGAAGGGCACTATACCCATATTTCTGCCCGCCGCCTAGCGGCGGCCGGCTAGCCGGCGTAGCGCCCGGGCAAGCCAGTTGCCGGATGCCTCGGCCGGGGCCGGCTGCATTGCGGCACGCAGCGCCGCAACCCGCTCCGCCGCCAGGGACTGGAACTCCAGGTGCGCCCGATCCAGGGCACCCGTCTGCTCGGCTTGCGAAAACTCCACGAACTCTATGCGCGTGCCCACGACGCGCGTGCGCTTCAGGTAATACGCGGTTGCGCCGTCCGGGTTGACGTAGTGGCGAGTCGCCAGCTGGGCGCTTCTGCCGAGCCTGAAGCTGCGGCTGAGGGCCGTGATCAGCGTAATGTCCTCGGCGCCCTCCCGCGTCCTGTAGGCGCTCGAAGTCGGGCAGCCGCCGAGCGCATGGTAGACCACCTTGCGCATCACCACGTTCCACATGGGGGAGTACACCAGGGCAGGCCAGCGCGGATCCGAGCGCGTCACCGTCAGCTCGGGCGGGAGGTCCACCAATTCGATCTCGCCCTTGATCGCGGCCAGCGCCGGGTTCGACCGCAGGGTTGCCAGAGCATGCTCGTACCAGCCTGGCGCGTGCTCATCGTCCTGATCGAGAAAGGTGAGGTACGGTGCATCGGCAAGCACGGCGCCGATGTTGCGCGCGTACCCCTGGCCGCGGTTCTCCGGGAGCGGGAAGGCCACGATCCTGGGATCCCGGCGCGCCAGGTCGAGCGCCAACTCGCGGCTGCCGTCGCTGCTGCAATCGTCGACCAGCACGACCTGCACCTGCGCGCCCTGGCGCAGTACGGAATCGACCGCGCGCGGCAGCCGCCGCTTGTCGTTGTAGACCGGGATCACGCAGGAAATGGCGGGCGTGTCAGCCATCGCCGTGCCCCTCCATGACCTAGCTGGTGGGCCTCAAACCTCGGGCCGCGCGCGCTTGCGCAGGGCCCACAGCACGTAGCCGGAAAGCCCGTAGGCACAGAACAGGACAAACAGCACGATCGGCGGGTCGGAGGAAATCAGCACGAAGCCGAGCACGATCAGCAGGAGGGCCCAGAACGGCACGCTCTTCCTGAAATTGATGTCCTTGAAGCTGTAGAACGGCGCATTGGAGACCATGGTGAGGCCGCCGTAGAGCGCAACGAACGCGCCTACCCACGGCATGCCGTAGGCATCGAGCGGAATCTTGTTGTCGTGGGCCAGCCAGACAAAGCCCGCGACCAGCGCCGCGGCCGCCGGGCTCGGCAGGCCCTGGAAAAATCGCTTGTCGACCACGTCGATCATGATGTTGAAGCGCGCCAGGCGCAGCGCGGCGCCGGCGCAGTACACGAAGGCTGCGATCCAGCCGAAACGGCCAAGGTCCTTGAGCACCCACTCGTAGAGCACCAGCGCGGGCGCCGCGCCGAAGGACACCATGTCGGAAAGGCTGTCGTACTGGGCGCCGAATTCGCTTTGCGTACGCGTCAGGCGCGCCACGCGCCCGTCCAGGCCGTCGAGCAGGCCGGCAACGAAAATCGCGATCGCGGAATCGCCGAAGCGGCCGTTCATCGCCTGCACGATGGCGTAAAAACCGGCGAACAGCGCCGCGGTGGTGAACAGATTGGGCAGCAGGTAAATACCGCGGCGGCGGAACGCGCCGCCGCGCGATGGGACCATGCCCGGCAAGTATTCCTGCAGCTGCGGATCCTTCGAATCAGCCATGCTCCGCCAGCCTCGCCAGCACGCTCTCAGCCGCGTACACCGTGTCGCCGATCGCGGCGACCGGCTGCGAACCGCCCGGCAGGTATACGTCCACGCGCGAGCCAAAGCGGATGAAACCGAAGCGCTCCCCCCGCGACATCTCGGCGCCGGCGCCGACGTTGCAAAGGATGCGGCGGGCGATCAGGCCGGCAATCTGCACGCAGGTCACGTCCGCCCCGGAGCGGGTGCGAAACCACAGCGCATTCCTCTCATTCTCCAGAGATGCCTTGTCAATCGCGGCATTGAAAAAGCGCCCGGCGTGATACCAGACCTGCCTGACAGTGCCGTCCACCGGCGCGCGGTTGGAGTGGACGTTGAACACGTTCATGAACACGCTGATCTTCAAGGCATCGCGCTCGAGCCACGGATCGCGCGCCTTCTCCACCGCCACGATGCGGCCGTCGGCGGGCGAAACCACGGCGCGCGGGTCATCCGGCACGTCGCGCGGCGGGTCGCGGAAGAATTGCAGCACGAACAGCGCGGCCAGCCAGAGGGGCAGCGACCACCACCATCCGGCGATCATCCAGACCAGTGCGATGAGCGCGGCGGCAATCGCAAGGAACGGCCAGCCCTCGCGCGCGATGATCGGATGGGGATAGGGCGGCCGCACTACTTCTCGTCTTCCTTCAGGCGCTCGGATCCCTGCCCCTGCTGCATCGCCTTTTGCACGTCGGCGGCGGCCTTGTCGACCGTTTTTTTCGGAATTCTGCCGATCTCCCTGGACTGCTCTTCGCTGCAGGCCGCCGCGGCGAGCGCCAGCGCGGCCGCGAACGCCAGGCTAGTTCTTCGAAGTATCGACAAGGCGGTTCTTCCGGATCCAGGGCATCATTTCGCGCAGCCGCGCGCCGACCTTCTCGATCGGCAGCTCGGCGGTCATGCGCCGGCGGCTGAGCAGCACCGGCGCCCCGGCGCGGTTCTCGAGCACGAATTCCTTGGCGTACTCGCCGGACTGGATGCGCGAGAGCACCTCCTTCATGCGCTGGCGCGTGCCCTGGTCGATGATCTTCGGCCCGCTCACGTACTCGCCGTACTCGGCGTTGTTGGAGATCGAGTAGTTCATGGTGCCGATGCCGCCCTCGTACATCAGGTCGACGATCAGCTTGAGTTCGTGCAGGCATTCGAAATACGCCATCTCGGGCGCGTAACCGGCCTCCACCAGCGTGTCGAAGCCCGCTTTCACCAGCTCGACGCAGCCGCCGCACAGGACGGTCTGCTCGCCGAACAGGTCGGTCTCGGTCTCTTCCTTGAAGTTGGTCTCGATCACGCCCGCCTTGCCGCCGCCGATCGCCGCCGCATAGGACAGCGCTACATCGCGTGCCTTGTTCGACGGGTTGCGGTGCACCGCGATCAGCATCGGCACGCCGCCGCCCGCGGCGTAGGTCGAGCGCACGGTGTGGCCGGGCGCCTTCGGCGCCACCATCCAGACATCCAGATCCGCGCGCGGCTGGATCAGGCCATAGTGGATGTTGAAGCCGTGTGCGAACGCGAGCGCAGCACCCTTCTTGATTCCGGGCTCGACGTGATCCTTGTATACCTGGGCATGGTGCTCGTCGGGCAGCAGGATCATGACGATGTCCGCGCCCTTGATGGCATCATCGAGCTCGGCGACTTTGACGCCGCCCTTCTTGGCCTTGTCCCAGGACGCGCCGCCCTTGCGCAGGCCAACGGTGACCTTCATCCCGGAATCCTGCAGGTTCTGCGCGTGCGCGTGGCCCTGCGAGCCGTAGCCCAGGATGGCGACCTTCTTCCCCTTCACCAGCGAGAGGTCGGCATCCTTGTCGTAATAGACCTTCATGGTTCTCCCCTAATTGAGAGAAACGGGGACTGACCCCATTTCTTTCCTGCTAGACGCGCAGGACGCGGTTGCCGCGGCCGATGCCACTGGCGCCGGTGCGCACGGTTTCGATGATCGCGCCCTGGTCGAGGGCCAGGATAAATGCGTCGAGCTTGCGGCCATCGCCCGTCAGCTCGATGGTGTAGGTATTGTCGGAGACGTCGATGATACGGCCGCGAAAAATGTCGGCCATGCGCTTCATATCATCGCGTTCCTTGGCGCTCGCGCGCACCTTGATCAGCATCAGCTCGCGCTCGATGTGTTCGGCTTCCGACAGGTCCACCACCTTGACCACTTCGACCAGCTTGTTCAACTGCTTGGTGATCTGCTCGATCACGTCTTCCGAGCCTGCGGTGACCACCGTCATGCGCGACATCGAAGCGTCCTCGGTCGGCGCCACGGTGAGCGACTCGATGTTATAGCCTCGCGCGGAGAACATATTGGAGATGCGCGACAGCGCGCCGGCCTCGTTCTCGACCAGGATCGAGATGATGTGGCGCATTACAGGTCTTCGGAAAGGATCATCTCGGTGATGCCCTTGCCGCCCGGCACCATCGGATAGACGTTTTCGGCCTGATCGGTGAGGAAGTCCATGAACACCAGCTCGTCCTTGCGCGCGAACGCCTCGCGCAGCGCCGGTTCGACGTCTGCCGGCTTGTCGATCAGGACGCCACGATGGCCGTAGCCCTCCGCCAGCTTGACGAAATCGGGCAGCGCGTCCATGTAGGACTCGGAGTAGCGGTTGCCGTGGAAGAACTGCTGCCACTGGCGCACCATGCCCATGTATTTGTTGTTGAGGTTGACGATCTTGATCGGCAGGCGGTACTGCTTGCAGGTGGAAAGTTCCTGCAGGCACATCTGGATCGACGACTCCCCGGTGACGCAGGCCACTGTGGCGCCGGGGTTCGCCATGCGCACGCCCATTGCCGCGGGCAGGCCGAAGCCCATGGTGCCCAGGCCGCCCGAGTTGATCCAGCGGCGCGGCTTGTCGAATTTGTAGAACTGCGCCGCCCACATCTGGTGCTGGCCGACGTCGGAGGTGACGAAGGCGTCGCCCTTGGTCACCTCGTACAGCTTCTCGAGCACGAACTGCGGCTTGATGATCTTGGAATTGCGGTCGTACTTCAGGCAATCCTTGCGGCGCCACTCCTCGATCTGCTTCCACCAGCCCTCGAGCGCCGACGCATCCGTGCGGCGCGGGTCCGCCTTGAGCAGCGCCAGCACGTCGTCGAGCACGTCCGGGATGTTGCCGACGATCGGCACATCCACCTTGACTCGCTTGGAAATCGAGGACGGATCGATGTCGATGTGCACGATCTTGCGCGGATTCTGCGCGAAGTGCGCCGGATTGCCGATGACGCGATCGTCGAACCTGGCACCGATGGCGAGGAGTACGTCGCAATGCTGCATCGCCATGTTCGTCTCATAGGTGCCGTGCATCCCTGGCATGCCGAGAAACTGGCGATCCGTACCCGGGAAGGCGCCCAGCCCCATCAGCGTGTTGGTGCACGGGAAACCCAGCAGGCGGACGAATTCGGTGAGCTGCCGCGCGGCGTTCGACAGGATCACGCCGCCGCCGCTGTAGACCATCGGCCGCTTCGCCTCCAGCATGAGCTGCACCGCCTTCTTGATCTGTCCCGCATGACCCTTGCGCACCGGGTTGTAGGAGCGCATCGACACCGACTCCGGGTAGTGGAATTCGCAGGACTGCGTGGTGATGTCCTTGGGAATATCCACGAGGACCGGGCCGGGGCGACCGGTGGTCGCGAGGTAGAACGCCTTCTTGATGGTGGTCGCGAGATCCTTGACGTCCTTCACCAGGAAGTTGTGCTTGACGCAGGGCCGCGTGATGCCGACCGCGTCGCATTCCTGGAACGCGTCCTGCCCGATGGCATGCGTCGGCACCTGGCCGGAAATGATCACCATCGGGATCGAGTCCATGTACGCGGTGGCGATCCCGGTGACCGCGTTGGTGACGCCCGGACCTGAGGTCACCAGGCAGACACCGACCTTGTGCGACGAGCGTGAGTAACCGTCGGCCGCGTGCGCCGCTCCCTGTTCATGGCGTACCAGCACGTGACGCACCTTGTCCTGCTTGAACAGCTCGTCGTAGATGTAAAGCACGGCGCCGCCGGGGTAGCCGAACACGCACTCGACGCCCTCTTCCTGCAGGCAGCGCACCACGATTTGCGCGCCGCTGAGCTCGACTCCCTTGACTCGATCCATGACCGCCAATGCCTGGGAAAACGTTGAACATTAAAGACTTGTTGCATTGCGGTCAAGCAAACCACGGCATTCGCGCAGTGCGATTTTGGTAATATCGCCGGCAAACCGCGCCCCACCGTCCGAGGAAGGGAGAACCACTGGCCTCGCGCAGCGAGCTGTCCGCCTTCCTGCAGGGCGCGGAGCGACGCGCCTTCAAGCAAGCCGTCTACGCCGTGCGCGATGAGCAGGCGGCGCTGGACATCGTGCAGGATGCCATGCTCCGCTTGGCCGAGAAGTATGGCGATCGGCCGTTGGCCGAGCTGCCGATGCTGTTTCAGCGCATCCTCCAGAATGCGATCCGGGATTGGTTCAGGCGCCAGAAGGTGCGGTCCTTGTGGGTCACGCTGTTTTCCTCGCTCTTGCCCGCCCGGGGCGAGGACGACGACCAGGACCCCCTTGAAACTTTGGCGGCTGCCGGCGACTCCAATACCGTGGAGCTCCCGCCGGACCGCCTGGAGCGGGTGCAAGTAATTGAAATAATTGAGGAAGAAGTTAGGAAGCTGCCGGTGCGTCAACGCGAAGCGTTTCTCATGCGTTACTGGGAGGAATTGAACGTCGCCGATACCGCCCGGGCCATGGGCTGCTCCGAGGGCAGCGTGAAGACGCATTGCTCCCGGGCGACGCATGCGTTGGCCACCGCGCTTCGGGCGCGCGGAGTTACCCTGTAGGCCATGAACGAACTGCAATTCGCGCACCGCATCCGCCAGCTCCTGGACCACGGCGCAGCGCCCAGTGCGCGGGTGGCGGAGCGCCTGCACGAGGCGCGCGAGCTGGCGCTCGAGCGCCGCAAGACCGAGCCGGAGGCCGGCTACGCGCTGGCGGGCAACGTCCTCGCCCGCATGGGGGTGGGCAGCCTGTCGCTGCGGGTGATCGCGCCAGTGGTGGCACTCGGCGTCGCGTTTGCCGCGACCTATTCCTGGCATCAAACGGAGCGTGCCGCGGAAGTCGAGGAGCTCGACGCACTCCTGCTCACCAGCGACTTGCCGATCGACGCCTACCTTGACCGGGGATTCGAGGCTTGGCTGAAAAAACGCGCCTCTTTCTAATCGCGGCGGCAATCACCCTGCTCGTGGCAGGGCCGGTGCTCGCCGCACCGCCCAAGAAAGGGCCGGCCTGGGCGGAGCTCAGCGCCGAGCATCAGCAGATCCTCGCACCGCTCAAGGACAGCTGGGAGCAGATTGCGCCGGAACGCCGGCGCAACTGGATCGGCGTCGCCAAGCGCTACCCCAAGATGACGCCCATCGGGCAAAAGCGGGTACTGACGCGCATGAAGCGCTGGGCCGCATTGACGCCCGAACAGCGCAAGCAGGCACGCGAGAACTACCGGCGCATCAGCAAGGTGCCGCCGGAGAAGCGCGGCGACTTGAAGCAGCAGTGGTCGGAGTACCAGTCGCTGCCGCCGCAGGAGCGGCAAAATCCCGCGCCCGGCAAAAAACCGGCGGCAAAGAAACCGGCCGCAGCAGCGTCCGCACCGTGAACCCAAGCGCGGGCGCGACGCCGGGCATCGCGCGGCGCCTTGCCAGCATGCTGTACGAGGCGCTTCTGCTTTTCGCCATTGCCTTTTTTGCAGGTTTCGCCTTTTACTTTGCCTCTCGCGGCGCACCGCTCCAGGGCTGGATGCGACTCGCGCACCAGTTGCTCCTGTGCGCGGTATTCGCCGCTTATTTCCTTTGGTGCTGGCTGCGCGGCGGCCAGACACTGGCGATGAAGGCCTGGCGCATTCGGCTGGTGCAGGTATCGCCGGGCAAAGCGCTGCTGCGCTTTCTGCTTGCGCTGGTGCTGGTCCCCACGGGAATCTCGCTGTTGTGGGCGTTGCGGGATCGCGAGCGCCAGTTCCTGCACGACCGTCTCGCCGGCACGCGGCTGGTTTTGGCCTAGCGTCGCTCCACCAGCCACATCATCAGCATTGCGGCGAGGAAGAACGCCGCGGATGGCAGCGCCGCGGCGGCGAATGGCGGCCAGTTCTGCAGCAAGCCGATATGCGAGAACAGGCCGTTCAGCATGTGGAAGAAGATGCCGAGCATGATGCCAAGGAATACTTTCAATCCGACCATGCCGGAGCGCGTATGCATGTACGCGAATGGCAGGGCCAGCGCCATCATCACCAGCGCCGCGATCGGATAGAACAACTTTTTCCACAGGGCGATCTCGTAACGCTCGGTCTTCTGCCGGTTGCCGGCGAGGTGCTGCGTGTAGCGGTACAGGCTCCATGCCGACATGCGCTCCGGCACCACGATGAGAACGTTGAGCAGTTCGGGAGTGACGACCGTGCGCCAGTCGGACTGCGGCGTGCGCGTGGTGCGCGGCCCCAGCGCCGTGAATCGTGTCTGTACGACCTCGCTAAGCCGCCACAAGCCTTTCTCACGGTATTCGCCCTTCGCCGCCGAGGTGATGCTCTGCAGCCGGTAGCCGGCGTCGAACTCGTAGATGCGCACGCCGGATAGCGTTTGCGCCTCGCGCGCCTGGCGCACGTTGATGAACGAGCGCTCGTCCTTGAACCAAATACCGGAACGCAGGTCCTGGCCGATGGCCGAGCTCAGCGCGCGCAGGCGCACCTGCTGCGCCGCCTCTTCCGCGGCGGGCGACACCCATTCGCCGATGGCAAATGTCGCGACCGCGAACACCAGACCGACCTTGCTCAGCATCCACCCGGCCTGCCCCGGCGACATGCCGGCGCCCCGCATCACGGTGAATTCCGAGTTGTTCGCCAGCTGCGCCAGAACGTAAAGAGTGCCGATCAGCACCGCCACGGGAAACAGCTCATAAGCGTGCGTCGGCATCGACAGCAGCACGAACGCGAAAACCTGCCGCAGCTGGTAGCCGCCCCTGCCCAGGTCGCGAAATTCGGCGAGCAGATCGAAGAACGCGAACAGTCCCAGGAAGCCGAGCAGGATGAAGCCGACCGCAGTCATGACCTCGCGCGCCAGGTAGCGGGTTAACGTCGGGCTGGCTGCGGACATAGGCTCAGTTCGGGAAGCGCAGACGCCGCAGCGTCGTGCGTTGAATGAACAGCACGACCACGGCGGCGGACATCACCGCGTGCACCAGCCACCAGCCGATGGAGAAATCGAGCGTGCCTTGCGCCACCCGCGCCTGGCTCACCGTCAGAAGATTGGAGTACACGAGGTAGGTCAGCAGCGCGAACAGCAGGTTGACCGAGCGGCCGGCGCGCGGATTGACGAAACTCATCGGCACCGCGAGCAGCGCCAGGATCAGCGCCGACAGCGGCACGCCGATGCGCCACAACAGCTCCGCGCGGTTGATGTCGCTGGGATTCTGCAGCAACGCCAGCGTCGACAGGCTCTTGTGCGTGGGCGCGGGATCTTCCCCGGTCGCGGACTCGATGCGGGCTGCGTAGCGCTGGAACTCCATCACGCGGTATTCGGCCTCCCCAGGCACGCCCTCGTAGCGACGGCCGTCGAGCAGCACGATGTAGCGATCCCCGTTCGGCGCCGTCTCCACCACGCCCTTCTGGCTGAACATCACGCCGTTGCGCCCGTGCTGCACGGAATTGATGAACACGTTCTGCACCGCGCTGCGATCACCGGCCACCGACTCGACGAAAAACACGCGATCCCTGGAGCGCGATTCGCCGAACACGCCCGGATCCACGCGCGACACGTCGTCGCGCGCGTCCACCTGGCTCCGGTACTTCTCGGCCATCTGCACCGTCCAGGGCGCAATGACCAGTGTCAGCGCGGCGATCACGGCCACCAGCGGCAGGGCAAACCACAGCACCGGCCGGATCCAGGCCGCGAGCGACAGGCCGGAACTGAACCAGATCACCATCTCTGAATCGCGGTAGCTGCGCGTGACGCTAAGCAGCACTGTGATGAAAAGCGTCAGCGACAACAGCACCGGCAGCGCATTCAGCGCAAAGAAGCCGAGAAACGCGACCACCGCATCCGATGGAATCTTGCCGCCTGCCGCCTGACCGAGCAGCCGCACCAGTCGCGTCGTGAGCGCGATCAGGAACAGCGCCAGGAACACTCCGGTCGCAAATTGCCCGAATTCGCGCAGCAGCGCGCGGCGAAAGATCATGCGATACTTAAATTGCTCATTTCAAGGGAGAATCCGGTGGAATTTAGCATACGCACGCTCGCACCCGAGAGCGCGAAGACCGGGTGCCTCGTGCTCGGGGCCTACAAGTCGGGCGGCAAGGCGGCCCCGGTACTGACCCGCGCTGCGCAGGCCGCGGACCGCGCTGCGCGCGGCCGGTTGCGCGAGGTGCTGGACAGCGGCGACCTGAGCGCCAAGCCGGGTACCACGCTGCTTCTGCACAAGGTGCCGGGACTGGCCGCCGAGCGCGTCCTGCTGGTGGGCCTGGGGGAGCAGAAAGAGGTCGGGGAAAACGCGTTCCGGGACGCGGTACGCGGGGCGGCGACCGCCTTGAAGGCGCTGGGGGCGCGTGACGCGGTCATGTACTTCATGGAACTCAGGGCGGGCGGGCGGGCCGTGCCCTGGAACGTGCGCCATGCCGTGTTGGGCCTGCGCGACGCGTTCTACCGTTTCGACCAGCTCAAGACACAGAAGAAAGCCCCGCCGCCCGCTCTCGGCGCCGTGACGCTGGCGCAGCACAGCGGGCCGGTGACGGCGCAGGCACAGGCAGCGCTGCGAGAGGCTGCAGCAACGGCGGACGGGGTCGAGCTGGCACGCACGCTGGGCAACCTGCCGCCCAATATTTGCACGCCGGCCTACTTGGCCGACGCGGCGCGCAAGCTCGCGCGCCAGTACAAGCTCGGCCTCGAGGTACTCGAGCGCCGCGACATGGAACGCCTCGGCATGGGCGCCCTGCTCGCGGTAACCCGGGGCTCGCACCAGCCGCCCAAGCTGATCGTGCTGCGCTATATGGGCGGCGCGAAGACGAACAAACCCGTGGTGCTGGTCGGCAAGGGCATCACGTTCGACACCGGCGGCATCTCGCTCAAGCCCGCCGGCGAGATGGACGAGATGAAATTCGACATGTCCGGCGCCGGCAGCGTCCTCGGCGCGCTGCACGCGCTCGCCGCGATGAAGGCGCCGGTAAACGTGTTCGGCGTGATCGCGGCCTGCGAGAATATGCCGGGAGGCGCTGCGTCGCGGCCCGGGGACGTGGTGAAGACGATGTCGGGCCAGACGGTGGAGATCCTCAATACCGACGCCGAGGGCCGGCTCGTCCTGTGCGATGCGCTCGCCTACGCCGAGCGTTTCAAGCCGGACGTCGTGCTCGACATCGCCACGCTGACGGGCGCTTGCGTCATTGCGCTGGGCCACGTCGCGACGGGCCTCTTCGCCAACGACGAGTCGCTCGCCGATCAGCTGCGCGCGGCGGGCGACGACGCCTGGGACCGCGTGTGGCGGATGCCGCTCTGGGAAGACTACCAGGAGCAGTTGCGGTCCAATTTCGCCGACATGGCCAACATCGGCGGGCGGCCGGCCGGCAGCGTCACTGCGGCCTGTTTCCTGTCGCGCTTTGCGCGCAAGCTGCGCTGGGCGCACCTGGACATCGCCGGCACGGCCTGGAAAGGCGGGCGGGAAAAGGGCTCCACGGGACGGCCGGTGCCGTTGCTCGTGAGATTCGTTCTGGCCCGCGCAGGGAGATGACCCGCATCGATTTCTATTTCAACGCCGAGGACCGGCTGCAGGTTGCCTGCCGTCTCGCAGGCAAGGCGCTGGCGCAGGGCAAACGCATGCTGATTTACGCGCCTGAGGCCGATACTGCGCAGCGCATCGACCGCATGCTCTGGACCTGGCCGGCGACCGGCTTCGTGCCGCACTGCTCGATCCACGACCCGATTGCCGGGCAAACCCCGGTGCTGATCTGTGACGAGCCCGCCACCACCGCGCGATGCGACGTGCTGCTCAATCTCGCCGCCGGGACGCCGCCGGCATTCGAGCGCTTCGAGCGCCTGCTGGAGGTGGTGGCGCTCGACGACGCCGGGCGCCAGGCGGCGCGCGGCCGATACCGCTATTACCGCGATCGCGGTTACGGCATCGCCGACCATGACCTCGCCGCAAACGCGCGCCGTGAGTGAAGACCTCAACCCGCTGGTGCAGCGCGTGGACGCCCTGCTCAAGCGCCACGAGGATGCCACGCCCGGCGCGGCGGACGACGTTCCGGTGCTCACCGAGATCGTCGATCCCGGGGCGCCTGCGGCCGAAGCACTGGCACTCGAGCTGGAGCGCGCGGTGCTCGCGCGCATCGAAAGGGAACTCGAGGGCACGCTGGCCGCGCTGCGCGGCGTGCTGCGCCAGGCGGTGGCCGCGGCGGTGGCGCGCGAACTCGAGGCGCGCGGGCTCGCCGCGAAGCGCCCGGCGTCGCCGGGCGACTGAGCATGCCGCTGGACAAGAGTTTCGATCCCCGCGCGGTCGAGGGGCGCTGGTACGAACGCTGGGAGTCCGCGGGCTGGTTCGCCCACCGCGGCCATGCCGAGCCGGCCTACTGCATCCAGCTGCCGCCGCCCAACGTCACCGGCACCCTGCACATGGGACACGCGTTCCAGCAGACGCTGATGGACGCGCTCATCCGCTACCACCGCATGCGCGGCCACAACACCAACTGGGTGGTAGGCACGGACCACGCCGGCATCGCCACGCAGATCGTCGTCGAACGGCAATTGCAGGAGGCGAGCAAGTCGCGCCACGACCTGGGCCGCGAAGAATTCGTCAGACGCGTATGGGCGTGGAAGCAGCAGTCCGGCGCGACCATCACGCGACAGATGCGCCGGCTGGGCGCATCAGGAAACTGGACCTACGCCGATACCGAAGGACAGAAGGCCGGCTACTTCACCATGGACGCGAAGATGTCGCGCGCCGTGGTCGAGGTGTTCGTGCG
>CAZOSA010000037.1:0-13963 GCA_964582155.1 uncultured Enterobacteriaceae bacterium
GCGCCTGGCGCGCAGCCTGGCGACGCGCGCGCGGCGTGCCGGCGCATAGGCGGCGTCGCCGAGCGCTTCGTAGAGCGCCTGCGTGACCTCGAAGTGCGCGGCGAGCCCGGTGCGCTCGAGCAGCGCGATCGGGCCCTCGGGGTAGCCCAGGCCGAGCTTGAGCGTGGTATCCATGTCGTCGGCCGTGGCGAGGCCTTCGTCGAGGCGCCGCAGCGCCGCATTCAGGTAGGGCCGGATCAGCCGGTCGACGATGCGCCCGGGAAAATCGCCGCACACCGCGACCGCGAGGCCCGCATCTTGGAACACTTTTTTCGCGGCGGCGAGCGCGGCGGGATCGGTCTTCGGCTGCCTGACCAGCTCGATGAGCTGCGTCGGTTCGGCCTCGCCGAGGCGAAAGCGCGCGAAGCCGAGCACGTTCGAGCCTTCGGTGCCGCGCGCCTCGCCCGTGTGCACGCCCAGGCATTCGGTGCCGAGCTCGAGCACGATGGCGGTCATTTTGTCGCGCTCCTTGATGCTCGCGAGCCCGCGCGCCACGTCGGCGCCGATGACGATGATCACCTCGCCCGCCGCGGCGGCACCTTGCGTGAGCGCGTGCGCGGCGGCAAAGGAGCGGCTCTTGCCGGTGTCGATCAGGCAGTAGGGCATGGTCAGGCTCCGAACATCTTCGAGTCTTTGTAGACATGAAAGCCGCGGCCGGACTTCCTGCCCAGGTGCCCGGCGGCGATCATGCGCTTCACCAGCGGCGGGCAGGCGGCGCGCGGCTCGTGGGTCGAGCCGTGCATCGCCTCGCACAGCAGGAGCTGCGTATCCATGCCGATGAGATCGAGCAGCTCGAAGGGCCCCATGGCGTAGCCCATCGCACCCTTGATCGCCTTGTCGATCTCGGCGGGCTCGGCGACGCCGGCCTCGACCAGGCGGATGGCGTCGTTGTTGAACGGGATGAGGAAGCAATTGAGGATGAAGCCCGGATTGTCGCGGGTCTTCACCGGGTGCTGGCCGAGCGCCTTGCAGAATTCCCACGCCGCCTGGAAGCTCGCTTCGCTGGTATTGAGCCCGGGCGACATCTCGACCAGTTTCATCAGTTGCGCCGGCAGGCAGAAATGCATGCCGACGAAACGCTCGTCGCGCCCCGAGCCGCCGGCGATCTCGGTGATGGAGAGGGTCGAAGTGTTCGAGGCGAACAGCGTGTGCGGCGGGCAGATGCGGTCGAGCTCGGCAAACAGCGCGTGCTTCACCTTCAGGTCCTCGAACACTGCCTCGATGACGAGGTCGCAGGCCTTGAAGTCTTCCAGCCTGGCGGTGCCGGCGAGGTTGCCAAGAATCGTCGTCACCTGCCCGGGCTTGAGCTTGCCGCGCTCGACCGACCTGGCGAAGAACGCCTCGCTCTGCGTGCGCGCTTTGGCGAGCGCGTCGGCGCGCGTGTCGTAGACGAGGGTCCGAAAGCCCGCGCGCGCCGCGACGATCGCGATGCCCGCGCCCATGGTGCCGCAGCCAGCGACGCCGACGGTACGTATGCCTGCCATGCTGTCCTCCTTGGTGGTGCCGCTCAGCGCCTGGCGATGAAGCTGCGCCCGATCAACTGCCGGTGGATCTGGTTGGTGCCTTCCCAGATCTGGGTGATTTTGGCGTCGCGCATCAGCCGCTCGACGCGGTAGTCCTTGCAGTAGCCGTAGCCGCCGTGCAGCTGCACCGCCTCGGTGGCGATGCGCATCGCGAGATCCGAGGCGCGAAGTTTCAGCATCGAGGCCTCGATGCCGATGTCCTGCGCGCCGCCGTCGACCAGGCGCGCGACGTGCCACAGCCACGCCTCGCACTGCGCGAGCTCGGTGGCGAGATCGGCGAGCAGGAACTGGATGCCCTGGAACTCGATGATGCGCCGGCCCGACTGGCGCCGCTCGTTGATGTAGGCGACCGCGTCCTCGAAGGCCGCGCGCGCGATGCCGAGCGCGTGCGCCGCCACGCTCGGGCGCGACTTGTTGAGCGAGGCGAGCAGGAGCTTCAGGCCGTCGCCGGGCCTGCCGAGCAGGTTGGCGCGCGGCACGCGGCAGCCGTCGAAGGCGAGCGTCGCGGTGCCGGAGGCGCGGTGCCCCATCTTGTCTTCGGTGCGCACCACCGACAGTCCCGGCGTGCCCTTCTCGAGGACGAGCGCCGAGATCGACTTGCGCTCGTCGTCGATCCCGCTCCACTTGCCGAACAGCAGGATCAGGTCCGCCACGTCGCCATTGGTGATGAAGGTCTTGCCGCCGTCGACGACGACGTGCTCGCCCTCGGGGCGAAAGCGCGTCTGCATGCCGGTGGCGTCGGAGCCTGCGGTGGGCTCGGTGATGGCGAGCGCGACCAGGCCGCCCTGCGCGATCCGCGGCAGCAGGCGTTTCTTCTGCTCCTCGCTGCCGAAGTCGATGAGCGGCTTGATGCCGTGGAAGTTGGTCGCCCAGATGATCCCGGTCGCGGCGCAGGCCTTGCTGATCTCGCGCACGCAGGCGAGATACGCGGCGTAGGACACGGGCAGGCCGCCGTAGGCCTCGGGGATGAACATCGCGTTCAGGCCGAGCTCGTTGATCGCCTTGACGTTGTCGAGCGGGAATTGCGCCGTGCGGTCGTACTGCCCGGCGCGCGGCGCGAGCACCTCGCGCGCGAGCGTGCGCACGCTGTCGAGGATCATGCGCTCCTCGTCTTTCAGCGCGAGGGTGTGGTCGAGGCGCTCGAAGACGTTCATCAGTGCGCCACGTCAGCGATCCTTGAACGCGGGCTTGCGCTTGGCCATGAACGCCGCCATGCCCTCGGCGGCGTCCTCGGTCTGGAAGGCGAGCGTCGAGAGGTCGGCCTCGATCTTCATGCCCTCGATCACCGTCGTCGAAAGCGCGCGCGTCACTGCCTCGCGCGCGAGGCCGAGCACCGGCAGGCTGTGGCCCGAGAATTCGCGCGCGAAGGCCATGCCCTGCGCCACCGGGTCGCCCTCGACGACGCGGCTCACCAGCCCCCAGGCAAGCGCGGCAGGCGCATCGACGGGCTTGCCGGTCAGGATCATCTCGAGCGCACGCGCCTCGCCCACCACGCGCGGCAGGCGCTGCGTGCCGCCGTAGCCGGGAATCAGGCCGAGCTTGATCTCGGGCAGCCCGAGCCTGGCGTTCGGCGTCGCGAGGCGAAAGGTGCAGGCGAGCGCGAGCTCGAGCCCGCCGCCGAAGGCGTAGCCGTTGACGATCGCCACCGAGGGCATCGGCAGGCGCTCGAGCTTCGCGAAGGTGGCCTGGCCGAGCTCGGCGCCGCGCTTTTTGTCCATGAGCGCTCGGTTGGCGAGCTCGCCGATATCCGCCCCGGCGCAAAAAGCCTTCTCGCCCGTGCCGGTGATGAGCAGCGCGCGCGCGTCGCCCGCGGCCACTTCGTCGAAGGCCCGCCCGAGGTCCCGGATCAGCGCGAACGAGAGCGCGTTCAGGGCCTGCGGCCGGTTGAGGCGGATGAGCGCGAATTCTTCGACGCGCGAGAGTTCGACGGACACGTCATTTCTCCTTCACGGGTTCGCTCCGGCGCACCGGCTGGGGCGCGATGCGGCCGCTCTTCGCCCACGCCTGCAGCTCGCGCTTCAGGACCTTGCCGCTCGCGGTGAGCGGGAAGGCGTCCAGGGCGATGAAGTATTCGGGCATGTCGTATTTGGAGAGGCCGACCGCGTGCAGGTGATCGAGCAGCGCCTCCCCGGAGACGCGCTCGCCCTCGCGGCAGATTACCGCAAGGCAGACCTTCTCGCCGAGGCGCGCATCGGGCACGCAGAAGGCCGCGGCCTTGTGCACCGCGGCGTGCTGGTGCGCGAGGTCCTCGATGCGCGCCGGATGAATGTTGTGGCCGCCGCGGATGATGAGGTCCTTTTTCCGTCCGACGATGCGCAGGCAGCCGCGCTCATCGAGCGTGCCGAGGTCGCCCGACAGGAACCAGCCGTCCTGGTTGAAGGATTCCTCGGTGCTCGCCTGGTTGTCGAAGTAGCCGAGCATCAGCAGCGCGCCGCGCGTGCCGATCTCGCCGACCGTTCCTGCAGGCACCTCGAGGTCCGGGTTCTCCTGGCTGAAGATGCGCGTCTCGTAGCCGCGGCAGGCGCGGCCGCAGGTCTCGACGATGGTTTGCGCGTCATCCGAGGGCAGGGTGTACTGGTGCGAGCCGTTCTCGGTCATGCCGTAGATGTTCTGCGGCGTGATGCCCATGCCGAGGAAGGTCTGCGCCACCTCGCGAGGGATGGGCGAGCCGGCCATGTAAAACAGGCGCACCGTGCCGAGCTTTGCCAGGCCGCGGCGCTTGGCGTCGGCGAGGATGTCGATGGCGTGCGTCGGCACGCCCATGATGTAGGTGGCGCCGCACGCGATCGCCCAGTCGAGCGGCTGCATGCCCGCGGGCGGGTCGTTCACCACCAGCTCGAAACCCGCGGCCATCATCTGTTCCACCGCCACGGTACCGATGTGGTGGCTCATGGGCGAGAGGCTGAGCAGCACGGTCGAATGGTCGTGGCGCCAGTCGGTGACCATGGCACGGCCGTTGGCGAGCAGCGTGTTGTCCGAGTGCATCACGCCCTTGGGCGCGGCGGTGGTGCCCGAAGTGAAGGCGAGATAGATGATCTTGTCCGGATCGGCGAGCGCCGGCACTTCGCACGCCGCGCCCGCGGCCGGGAACGCCGCGCCGCGCACATCGAACACGGCCTTCATGGCGGGGAGCGCCGGCGCGCCGCCCGCGCCGTAGCCCGCCTGCATCACCAGCGCCGCGGCGCGCGTGCGCTCGAGGAGCTGCACGATCTCGGCCGCGGTGTAGTTCTGGTGCAGCGAGGGGATGCAGACATAGCCGTTGCGCGCGCAGGCGAGCAGCGTCACCACGCTCTCGGCGCGCGAAGGCAGCCACACCGCGACGCGCTGGCCGCGGCGCACGCCGGCCTGGTGCAGCCCTTGCGCGAGTGCATCGACCCACGCAAGGAGCTCGCGCCAGTTGAGGCGCACGCGCGCGTCGCGCAGCGCGTGCGCCTGCGGGCGATCGGCGGCGTGTTTTTGCAGCAGCGAGTAAAAGGTGTCCTTGCGCCAGGCGCCCGAGGTGTAATGGCGCGCCGCCTCCTGCGGATTGAGCAGGGTGAGGACCGTGTTCATTGACCTAGTGGCCGAACTTGTCCGGGTCGGGCTTGCGCTTGGCGCGGAACGCTTCTGAGAGCTCGTGCGATTCCCCGGTTTCGAGATAGGGGCGCAGCAACAGGTCGTGCGCCATGCGGGCGAGGCCCCCGACGCCGCCGTGGCGCGCGTTGAAGGCGCCCTTGATCGAGGCGAGCGCGAACGCGCCGCGCCCGGCGAGCTCGAGCGCCATGTTGCGCGTTTCCTCGCGCAGCCGGTCGTCGGGCACCACGCGATTGATGAGCCCGATGGCGAGCGCTTCGCGCGCCGTGAGCTTCGGGTTCAGCATCCACATTTCTTTCGCCTTCTTCTTGCCGACCAGGTCTTCGAGGTACCAGGTGCCGTAGCCGGCGTCGAAGCTGCCCATCATCGGGCCGACCTGGCGAAACACCGCGCTTTCCTTGGCGATCGTCAGGTCGCACACCACCTGCAGCACGTTGCCGCCGCCGACCGCGAAGCCATTGACCGAGGCGATGACAGGTTTTTGCAGCCGGTCGATCGACTCGTACATCTCGAGCGTCGGCAGCACGCCGGCGTAGAGCAGCGTGTCCTCCATGCCTTCCTTCCTGCCGCCGATGCAGAAGAACTTGTCGCCCGCGCCGGTGATCACCAGCACACGGGTGCGCGTCTCGCGCCGCACCGCGTTGATGCAGTCGCGGACCTCGTGGCACATCTGCGGCGTGAACATGTTGCCGTCGTCGGGACGGTTGAGGGTCAGCCAGCCGATCGGGCCGTCCTCCTGGTAGAGAATGGATTCGAAGCTCACGGGAGTTTCCTCTGCGCAATGCGTCGAACGATGATAGCCGCTCGGCAGGCGGATTTGAATGCCCGCTTCAGGCGACGCGCGCGAGGATCAGCCGGAACACGCGCGCAGGCCGCGGCGCGCCGAGCGCTTTTTCGAGCCGCAGGGCGGCGGCACGCACGTCCTGCTCCTGGTGGCCTTCGACCAGCACGAAGGGCGCGGGCAGCCGGTCGGGCGCGCCGCGCATCTTCGCCTCCTGATTCGGCACCTGCGTCGCCTGCGCATCCGGGAGCGCGAGCCGCACCCGCCCGGCGCCCGCGTTCGCCTCGAGGACCGGCAGTGCATCGTCGCCCGGCGCTTCGCCGAGCTCGATCGTGGCGAGCACGGCACCGGGCGCGCGCAGCGCGCCGCAGTCCGCGGCGATCCCGCACGCGGCGCGCGTCATGTTGCGAAAGCGCGGCATGATGGCGCGCGTGCGCAGCGTAGGGTTCGCGAGCCGCTCGAGGTACGCCGGCGAAGCGAGCGCCGCGAGCGATGCGGTGTCGTAGATCGCGGCGTAACTGAGCGGCGCGGCGGCGTCGCGGTAGCGGCGCGCGCTCAGGATGCCCGCAACGCCGAGGCGCTCGGGGACGTGCTCCTCGACATACCAGGCGTTGAACTCGGCGTCGTCCTGCGCGGCGATATCGTTCCACACCGCCAGCAGTCCGGCGCGTGCGGGCATCGGAGCCTCCATGCGTTGACCTGCCGCAGACTACCACCTGCCTTGCTTGACCGTCGGCGCCGTTTTGCTGCACCATCATTCGTTCACCAAGGAGGAATTCATGCAAGGAATCAGAAGAGTTCTTGCCGCGAGCGTCGTCGCCGTGCTGGTGCCGGCGTTCGCCGCCGCCCAGGAAGCGCCGCTCAAGATCGGCGTGGTTTCATTCCTGTCCGGACCGGCCGCCGGGCCGTTCGGCGTCCCGGCGCGCAATGCCGCGGAGATCATGGTCGAGATGCTGAACGCCGGCAAGGTGCCTGACCCCTACGCCGCGAAAGGATTCGGCGGCGCTCCGCTGCAAATGCAACTGGTGGACGAGGCGGGCACTGCTACCACCCAGGTGACCGAGTTCCGCAACCTGGTGCAGCGCGACAACGTCGACATCGTAATCGGCTACATCTCGAGCGGCAGCTGCCTCGCCATCGCGCCGGTGGCCGAGGAGCTGAAGAAGCTCACCGTGTTCTTCGACTGCGGCACGCCGCGCATCTTCGAGGAAAAGAGCTACAAGTACGTGTTCCGCACCGCTTCGACCGCGACCATGGACAGCGTCGGCGCGGCGCTCTACGTGAAGGACCTCAAGAAGGGCAGGATCAATGTCATCGCGGGACTGAACCAGAACTACGCCTGGGGCCAGGACTCCTGGTCCGACTTCGAGGCGTCGATGAAGCAGCTCGCACCGGGCGTGAAGGTCGCGACCTCGCAGATGCCCAAACTGTTCGCCGGGCAGTACAACGCCGAGATCTCGACCTTGCTCGGCGCCAAGGCCGACGTGGTTCACTCGAGCTTCTGGGACGGCGACCTCGAGGCGTTCATCCTGCAGGCGGGCCCGCGCGGCCTGTTCAAGCGCAGCACGGTGATCCTCACCACCGGCGAGACCGCGATGTACAAGCTCGCCAACCACATCCCGGACGGCGTGGTGATCGGCGCGCGCGGACCCTACGGCCCCTACGCCCCGGACAACGCGCTGAACAAGTGGTTCTCGGTGACCTTCGAGGACCGCTACGGCGTGCCGCCCAACTACGCCTCCTACCAGATGGCGCAGGCGATCCTCGGCACCAAAGCGGCGTGGGAGAAGGCGCAGGCCGCGAACGGCGGCAAGCGCCCGAGCGCCGATCAGGTGATCGCGGCCTTCGAGCACCTGACTTTCGAGAGCCCGGGGGGCAAGGTCGAGATGGCGATCGGCGCCGGCCACCAGGCGATCACCGAGACCGCCTACGGCGTGAGCAAGAAGGTCAAGGGCAAGATGACGGTCGCAAACGTCAAACGCTACCCGGCCGCCATGGTCAACCCGCCGGACGGCGTGAAGGCCGCCGACTGGATCGCCAACGGGTTCAAGAAGTAAGCGAGTCGACTGACGAACGGCTGCCCTTCGGGCAGCCGTTCTTGCGTCCCGGGAAAGCGTGGACCAACTCGTAGCCGTCCTCATCGACGGCATCATCTATTCGGCCTGGCTGTTCGTCGCGGCGGTCGGACTGACGCTGATCTACGGCGTCATGAAGATCGTCAACGTGACGCACGGCAGCTTCTACGCGCTCGGTGCCTACGCCGCCGCGTCGATCACCGGCGCGCTGCTGGCGCGGGGCATGCCGCCGTCGCTTTCCTACGCGGTGCTGCTCGGCTCGGCATTGCTGATTTCGCTGATCGTGGCGCCGCTCATCGAGCGCGGCATCCTGCGCTTCATGTACGCCAAGGACGAGGTGGTGATCCTGCTCATCACCTATGCCCTGTTCCTGATCCTGGAAGACACCATCAAGCTGGTCTGGGGCGTGAGCCCGTATTTCATCGCCGAGCCCTACGGCCTGCTCGGCAGCTTCGACGTGCTCGACCTTACCTACCCGTACTACAACCTGATCCTGGTCGGCGTGGCCATCGCCTGCGGCGCGGGGCTCGCCTGGATGCTCGGTCGCACGCGCACCGGGAAGCTCCTGGTCGCGGTGATCCACGACACCGAGGTGAGCCGCGCGATGGGCATCAACGTCGAACGGATGTACCTCTACACCTTCACTTTCGGCTCGATGCTGGCGGCGATCGGCGGGGCCTTCACCGCGCCGACGGTGTCGGTGGTGCCGGGGCTGGGCGTCGAGGTGATCGTGCTGTCGTTCGCGGTGGTGGTGATCGGCGGCCTGGGGAGCCTCCCCGGCGCGGCGCTCGGCGCGGTGATGGTCGGCCTGGTGCGCTCGGCCACCATCCACTACCTGCCGCAGGCCGAGCTGTTCGTGATCTACCTGGTGATGGCGATGGTGCTCGCGTTCAGGCCGCGCGGGCTGTTCAGCCTCGCCGAGGCGAGGAAGATATGAGCCGCGACCGCACGCCGCGCACGCTCGGGCTGATCCTGCTCGCGCTGCTGGTCGTCGCCCATTTTCTGCCGCAATGGACGCTGTTTCTGCTCACCGTCGCGCTCGCCAAGGGGCTGGTGGTGCTCGGCCTGATGATCCTGCTGCGCTGCGGCCTGGTGTCCTTCGGCCAGGCGCTGTATTACTGCATCGGCGCCTATGCCGCCGGCATGCTCGGGCGGCTGTTCGAGGTGAGCGGCGTATTCACGCTGATGCTCGCCGGCATGGCGGCCTCGGCCGCGGCCGCCTTCGTGCTGGGGTTCCTGCTCGCCCGCTACCGCAGCATTTTCTTCGGCCTGTTGAGCCTCGCGATCTCGATGATCCTGTATGGATTGCTGGTCAAGACCGAGGCGCTTGGCTCGAGCGACGGCTTCCACGTCCTTCCCTCGACGCTGTTCGGCATCCGTCCGGCGGACGAATGGGTGCGCTACATGGTGCTGGCGGTCGCGGCGGTGGTGGCGTTCGTCGCCGCGCTGCTGGTGCACCGCTACCTGGGCACGCCGCTTGGCAGGCTCGCGCCGGCGATCAAGGACAACGAGATCCGCGTCGAGTACATGGGCGCCTCGGTGCGCCGCGCGATCCACGTCAAGTACGTGATCGCCGCGGCGCTGGCGGGCCTCGGCGGCGCGCTCGCCGCCACCACCGTCGGGCACATCGACCCGGATATGGCCTACTGGACGACCTCGGGCGAGTTCATCTTCATCACCATCCTCGCGGGCACCGGCAGCGTGATCGCGCCGTTCCTCGGCGCGCTGATCTTCGGCATCATCCACACGGTGGCCTTCGGCATCTCACCCAATACCTGGCAGATGGTGCTCGGCGCGTCGCTCCTGGCGGTGATCGTGTTCCTGCCGAACGGCCTGTGGTCGCTGTTCGGGCGGCGCAAGGCGGCCTGAGATGGCGGCGATCCTCGACGCAGAGGGCCTGCACAAGAATTTCGGCGCGGTCACCGCGGCGAGCGACATCAATACGGCAATCGAGCGGGATTCGGTGGTCGGTTTGATCGGCACCAACGGCGCGGGCAAGACCACCTTCATCAACATGATCACGGGCTACCTCAAGCCCGACCGCGGCCGCATCCACTACGAGGGCCTGGACATCACCGCGCTCGCGCCGCGCGACATCACGCGCCTGGGCATCTGCCGCTCGTTCCAGATCCCGCAGCTCTACGCCTCGCTCACCGCGTTCGAGAACATGATGATCGGCATCGGCGTGGCGCTGGGGAACGCGGGCCGGGGCGGATTCTTCTCGCGCGGCCGGCCGCTGGTGCCAGGGTACGACTTGCCCGCCGAGGAGGTCGCCGAGCGCATCCTCGAGCGCTTCGGCCTGGCCGAATACCGCGACAAGAACGCGCAGGTGCTGCCGGGCGGGGTCAGGAAGCTCCTCGACATCGCGCTCACCATGGTCGCCAGGCCCAAGATCCTGCTGCTGGACGAGCCCACCAGCGGCGTATCGGCGGAGGAGAAGTTCGAGATCATGGAAATGATCATGAAGGCGGTGCGCGCCGAGGGCATCACGGTGCTGTTCGTCGAGCACGACATGGAGGTGGTGAGCCGCTTCGCCGAGCGCGTGCTCGCGTTCTACGACGGGCGCATCATCGCCGACGCGCCGCCCGGCGTGGCGCTCAACGACCCCGAGGTCAGGCGCTTCGTGATCGGCGGCGAGCTGCACCGCCTCGACGAGGCGCAGGCGAGGCCCCGTGCTCAAGCTTGAGAACGTCGATGTCGCGATCCAGTCGGTGCAGATCCTGCGCCGCGTGTCGCTCGAGCTGCCCACCGGCACCATGGCGGGGCTGATCGGGCGCAACGGCGCCGGCAAGACCACGCTCATGAAGAGCATCATGGGGATCCTCAAGGTCTCGAGCGGTTCGATCAGCTTCCACGGCGCTGATCTGCTCGCGTCACCGACCTGGCGCCGCACGCGCATGGGCATCGGCTACATGCCCGAGGACCGCCGCCTCATTCCCGACCTGACGGTGGAAGAAAACCTTCTGCTGCCGGCCTGGGCGGCGAAGCAGGCCGACGCCGCCGAGCGCCTGGAGAGGGTCTTCCGGCTGATCCCGGAGATCCGCGACTTCGCGCCGCGCAAGGGCTCGCAGCTTTCGGGCGGCCAGCAGAAGATGGTGGCGATCGGCCGCGCACTGATGTGCGGCGACAAGCTGCTCTTGCTCGACGAGCCCTTCGAGGGCGTGGCGCCGGCACTGGCGCACCGGCTGGTGGAGGTGGTCGGCAGCCTCAAGCGCGAGGGCATGTCGGTGATCCTGTCGGAGTCGGACCTGCAGCATTCCGAGCGCATGGTCGACCGCATCATCGTCATCGACCGCGGCGCGCTTCGCGCCCTGCCTACATGAGCGACGGCAGCCAGGTGCTCAGCTTGGGGAAGGCGATGATGACGCCCAGAGCCAGGCCCAGCAGCAGGATGAACGGCATGGCACCCGCAAAGATCTCCTCGACCTGCACCGTCTTGCCGATGGCCGATTTCATGGCAAAGACCACCATGCCGAACGGCGGGGTCAGCAGGCCGATCTCGATCGCCAGGATGGCGACGATCGCAAACCAGAGCGGGTCATAGCCCAGATTCAGGGCGATCGGATGCATCAGGGGAATGGTCAGAATAATGATGGACGTCGAATCGATGATGCACCCGAGCAGGACAAACACGAAGATGAACCCGAAGACGATGAACATCGGGGGGATGGCGAGCGCGGTGACCCACTGGGTGACGTTGCCCGCCAGCCCGGACATGGTCAGCACCCGGCTGTACATCTGGGCGCAGATGAGCAGCAGAAAGATGCTGGCGGTCGTCTGCCCCGCATCCAGCAGGATCTGCCACAGGCCGTGCAGGGTCAGCTTCTGCCGGTTGATGAAAATGAGCAGGAACCCGCCCGCGGCGCCCACCGCCCCGGCTTCGGTCGGGGTAAAAAAGCCGCCCCAGATTCCGCCCATCACCAGGACCACCAGGGCGACGACCGCCCAGGGCGCCGTCGCCACCCGGACCAGGGTGCGCCAGTCGAGACGCCGTGCCTCGACCTGGCGGCCCCCCAGGCGCGGCTTCACGAGCACCATGGTCCAGATACCGAGCGACAGCACCGCCACGACGACCAGCCCGGGAAGGATACCGGCAATGAACAGCTTGCCGATCGCCTGCTCGGTGAGAACGCCGTAAATGATCATCAACACCGAAGGCGGAATCAGCATGCCCAGGATGGCGCTCCCGGCGACGATGCCCAGGCTGAAATTGCGGTCGTAGTTCAGCCGCTCCATTTCCGGCAGCGCGACTTTCGAGAACACGGCGGCGGAGGCCACCGAGACGCCGGTAATGGCGGCGAACACCGCGTTGGCAAAAACCGTTGCGATCCCGATCCCTCCCCGGACGCGTCCCAGCAAGGCCTGGGCGGAAGCGAACAGCTCGCGCGTCGCCCCCGACACGGTGGCGAAAATTCCCATCAGCACGAACAGCGGCACCACCGCGAACACATAATCCATCACCGCGCTGTAGGCGGTCGTCTGCAGCAGGCTGATGGCCACCGAGAATTTCCCGGTGATGAGCCATAGCGTGAGTACGCTCACGCTCGCCAGGGCGACGCCGATATGCACGCCGAGCAGGATCAGGCCGAACAAGAGTACGACGCTGAGGAGCGCCAGCGTCGTGGGGGCCAGCACTACTGCTCTCCTGACCTTCCGGCCGCCATCCTCCCGATGACCTCGGCCGCCATCAGCAGGAACTGCAGGCAGGTCAGCCCCGCGCACAGAAGAACGATCGAGCGCAGCGGATAGGTGGGAATGCGAACCGGCAGCTCGCCTTCGAATTCCCCCATCTCCCATGCCTGGATCATCGTGTCCCAGCCGGAAAAGACGAGCAGTCCGAAGATCAGCGCTCCCAGAGCATACGAGAACAGGTTCACGATGGCGCGGCCTCGACCGGACAGGGCGCGCAGGACGATATCGGAACGCAGGTGGCCGCCGATCCTGAGGGTGTGGGGAATCTGCAGCCAGACGATGGCCACGATGGAAACCTTGACGATCTCCGGGACGCCGGTGATGGGAAAGCTGAACAGCACGCGGCCGAGGATGTCGGCGCAGATGAGAACCGTAATTGCCGCGACCCACACCGTGCCGACGGCATTCAGCGCGGCCATCAACCCGTAATGGATGCGGCGGATCAGCGGTTCGGTACTACTTGGTCGCGGTCCAATCCCGGGGGAACTTGACGCCCAGATCCTTCAGGTTCTGGATATAGGCGAAGACCACTTCACCGGGCATTCCCGTCGCCTTGATCTCGTCGGCTTTTTCCTTGGGAATGTTGGTGAGTGCGTTGGCCCACTTCACCTTCTCCTCCCATGAAAGCGCGCGCACCGTGGTGCCCGCGTCTTTCATCGCCTGGATGGATTGCTCGGCTTTGATCTGCGAGGCTTCCGTCTGCACTTTGGTGTATTCCCTGCCCACCTCGAGGAAAATCTCCTGCACCTCTTTGGGCAGCTTTCTCCAGGTGTTCCGGTTCATGGTGATCATCGTGTTGGGGATCGCGCCGAAGCTGGTGATGGTGTAGTTGCGCGCCACCTCGTGCAGCTTGAATGAATAGGTGGCGTCCGGGATCATGACCCACCCGTCATACACGCCCGTCTGCAGCGAGGTATAGGCTTCGTTCAGGTTGGACTGGACCGGCACCGCGTTCACCGCCTTCAGCCAGGGAATGTTCGGACCTGCCGCCGCGATCTTGCGGCCGCTCAATTGTTCCACCTTGGTCCACGGGAACGTCGTCACCAGGTTGTAGTTGGCGACCGCGCCCGTCGCGATGTAGACCTGGTTGAACCTGGTCTCCAGATTGGTGCGCAACTGGGGATAGGTATCGAAAACCTTCCGCGCCGCAATTCCCGCCTGCACCACGTTTTCAGTGCCGAAGGGAACGAAATAGCCGAAGTTGTAGGCCAGCATCTTCGATGGCTCGAAGGGCACGTGCACGTCGCCGATGTCCAGGAGGCCGTTCTCGATGGCTTCCA
>CAZOSA010000038.1:0-9650 GCA_964582155.1 uncultured Enterobacteriaceae bacterium
CACGCGGCCGAGCAGCCGGTGGAAATACTCCCACCAGAAGATGCGCTTGAAGCCCTCCAGGTCCATGCCGAAGTTCACCAGCCTGTACTCGGGTGTGGCGCGGTATTTGGCGAACAGCGCCTCCCAGTCCGCCGCCGAGAGCGGCGGTATGGACCCGATGAGCGGTTGCCATTCGACGATGGAAAGGCCCGAGCGCGTGAGCCGGGTGATGCCGCCTACCACCACGATGAGGAACACCAGCGCGGCGCAGACGAGGAGCCAGGCGGCGACCCGGCGGCGGTCGACTGCGGTCATGGACCGAATGATGCCCTATCCTGATTTGAGGTAGGTCAAACCGCGTGCCCGGCACGCGGCTATACTCGACTCGCAACCTCGAGGAGAGTCCATGTTCAAGCACATCCTGGTCAGCACCGACGGCTCCAGGCTTGCCGCCAAAGGCGTGAAGGCCGGCGTGAAGCTCGCCAAGGCGCTCGGCGCGAAGATCACCGCCGTGTATGTCATCGCGCCCTACACGCCGCCGGCGTACGGCGAAGGCGCGATCTACGTGCCCGGGTTCTCACCGCAGGAATACAAGAAGATTTCGGAAAAGGCGGCACGCAAGGCGCTTGCCGCGGTCCAGATCGATGCGCGGGCCGCGGGCGTGCGCTGCAGCCTTCAGTTCGTCACCGCGGACCAGCCCTGGCAAGGCATCCTGCGCGTCGCGCGCGCGCAGAAGTGCAACGCCATCTCCATGGCCTCGCACGGGCGCGGCGGGCTGGGCGGCCTGCTCCTCGGCAGCGAGACCACGCGCGTGCTCGCGCATTCGAAGCTGCCGGTGCTGGTGATCCGCTGACTCAGATCACCTTCGAATACTCGGCGCGCACTTCGCGCTCGCGCAGGTAGCGGTCGAACACCGCGCACACCACGCGCACCAGCAGCCTCCCCCTGGGGCTGACCACGATCCAGTCGCGCTGCAGCTCGACGAGCCCCTCGGCCTCGAGGCGGCGCAGGTCCTGCAGCTCACGGGCGAAATAGCTCCTGAATTCCACCAGGTAGGACAGCTCGATGGATTCGAGCGAGACGCGGAAATGGCAGGCGAGCGCCTGGATCACGGCGCGGCGCACCAGGTCGTCCTGCGTCAGCTCGATACCGCGCGCCACCGGCAGGCGGCCGGCATCGAGGGCGGCGTAGTAGTCGTCGATACGCTTGTGGTTCTGGAAGTAGGTCGGGCCGACGCGGCCGATCGCCGAGACGCCCAGTCCCAGCATGTCGCAGTCCCGGTGGGTCGAATAGCCCTGGAAGTTGCGCTGCAGGCGCCCCTGCGCCTGCGCGATCGCCAGCTCGTCGTCGGGGCGCGCGAAATGGTCCATGCCGATGTAGAGGTAACCAGCGCGCGTCAACCGCCCGATGGCAAGGCTGAGAATCTGCAGCTTGGTCTCCGCGGAAGGCAGGTCTGCCTGCGCGATGCGCCGTTGCGGCTTGAACACTGTCGGCAGGTGCGCATAGCTGTACAGCGCGATGCGATCCGGGTCGAGCGCGATGATCTTGTCCAGGGTGCGGTTGAACCCTTCCAGGGTCTGCCTGGGCAGCCCGTAGATCAGGTCCACGCCCACGGAGCGGAAACCGCTAGCGCGCGCCTCACCCACGACGCGCCGCGTCTCGTCTTCCGTCTGCACCCGGTGCACCGCCTTTTGCACCTGGGAATCGAAGTCCTGTACGCCCAGCGAGATGCGGTTGAAGCCCAGTCCGGCAAGGAACGCCACCGCCCCCGGCGCAACGCGGCGCGGATCGACTTCGATCGAGCATTCAAACCCGGGGCCATGCGAGAACCGACGCTCCAGGCTGGCCATCAGGGCCTGCATCTCTTCGCGTGCGAGAAACGTCGGCGTCCCACCGCCCCAATGCAACTGGCAGATGCCGCGTTCCGTGCCCAGCAGTGGCTCGAGCAGCGCCAATTCATTCTCCAAGTACTTGATGTACTTGGCAGATTGCGAATGGTCGCGGGTGACCACCTTGTTGCAGGCGCAGTAGTAGCAGAGCGTGTCGCAGAATGGCAGGTGGACGTAAACCGAGAGCGGCTGGCTGATGCCGCCGATGTTTCGCCGGGGGATCCATTGCCGCAATTCGGACTCGCCGAGGGCCTCGACGAAACGGTCCGCGGTGGGGTACGACGTGTAGCGCGGCCCGCTGACGTCGTATTTGCGAATCAGCACCGGGTCGATGACCAGATCGGCGGCAGGGTAGTGCATTGGGCATTAATATGGCCGTCTGGAGGCCGCACGCTTTGACTTCCGTCAAAGACCCTACTTTCTGGCACCCGGCGGCGATCGCCGCAGGCGGCAAGTTTAAAGTCACCTGCGCGAGCTGCAACCTGCGCGAACTGTGCCTGCCTGCCGGGCTGAGCGCCGAGGACCTGCAGCGCATCGAGAATGTGGTGTACGCCCGCCGCCGCGTCAAGCGCGGCGAGACCCTGTTCAAGGCCGGCAGCGAATTCAGCGCCATATACGCGATCCACAGCGGCTTCTTCAAGACCAGCCTCCTGGATCGCGAGGGCCGCGAGCAGGTCACCGGCTTCTTCATGGGCGGGGAGCTCCTCGGCATGGACGGCATCGGCGGCAGATACAACGGCACCGCCATCGCGCTGGAGGACAGCGAGGCCTGCATCCTTCCCTACGCCCTGATCGAGGAAATGTCGCGCGATACACCGGCGCTGCAGCGCCAGCTGCACGCGGTGCTGGCGCGAGAGATCGTGCGCGACCACGGCGTGATGATGCTGCTCGGTTCGATGCGCGCCGAGGAGCGGCTGGCCACGTTCCTGCTCAACCTGTCGAAGCGCTTCGTGCGCCGCGGCTACTCCTCGTCCGAATTCCACCTGCGCATGACGCGCGAGGAGATCGGCAGCTACCTCGGCCTCAAGCTCGAGACCGTCAGCCGGCTGTTCTCCGCGTTCCAGAAGGACGACCTGATCGAGGTGCAGCAAAAGCACGTGCGCATCCGCGATATCGCGGGCCTGGAGCGCGTGCTCGCGACGAAGTCCTGACGCGCCGGCTGCCGAGCGCCCCCGCCGAATGCCGGTTGGAGGTATTTGACCTGTGTCAAGCGCGCGGGCGCGGCGCTCGCCACAATGGCCGATGGCCGAGTACCCGCTGCACCTGGTGCGCCGGCGCACGCTCGCCGACGGCCGCACCGTCCTCATCCGGCCGATCCGCGCCGAGGACGCGCCGCGCACGCGCGAGTTCTTCGACCAGCCGGTCCACTTGTTCACCCACATCGATTACGACCGCCACATGGCCTTTGTGTGCGAGGCGCAGCTCGGGGGCAAGCCCGAGCTGGTGGGCGAGGCGCGCTACGTCGCCAATGCCGGCAACCGCAGCTGCGAGTTCGCCGTGGTGGTGGCCGACGCGTGGCGCAAGGGCGGCGTCGCCGGCCTGCTGATGGACGCGCTGATCCGCGCCGCGCAGGCGCGCAGCCTCGAGACCATGGAAGGCCTGGTGCTGCGCGAGAACCACGACATGCTGCGCTTCGTCAGGGGACTGGGCTTCGAGGCGCACGTCGATCAGGGGGCGGCGACCATGATGCGGGTGGTGAGAAAGCTTTGAGCGGTCCGGTCGGCGCGCTCAGTGCGACATCAGCACCGGCACCGTCATCGCACCGAGCACGGTACGCGTCACGCCGCCCAGCACCAGCTCGCGCACCCGCGCGTGCCCGTAGGCGCCCATGACGATGAGGTCGGAACTGGTCTCGGCGGCGCGCGACAGGATCTGTGCGCCGACGTCGTAGCCGGCACCGCTCTGCCGGTGCACGGTCACCTTGACGCCGTGGCGCGCCAGGTACAGCGCAATGTCGGCGCCCGGCTGCTCGCCGTGCCGGCGGGGGGCACGCTCGGGATCGAAGGTCGCCACCTCGACGCCCTCGGCACCGCGCAGCAGCGCCAGCGCATCGGTCACCGCCCGCGCGGCTTCGCGCCCGGCGTCCCAGGCGATCAACACGCGCCTGCCGGTCGACGCGAAGCGCCCGGCGTAGGGCATGAACAGCACCGGCCGGCCCGCGGAGAGTGCTATTTCGTCGGCGAGTCCGCGCAGATCGCCCGGGTCCTGCGGTTCGGGCTGGGCAGCGATCACCAGGTCGGCGTAGCGCGCGCTCAGGCGCACCGCGGGGGCGGCGTCGCCTTGCGACGCGCGCCACTCGGCGCCCGTGGCGCCGTGCCTGCGCGACGCGTCGCGAAACCGCTGCTCGGCCAGGACCGCGCGCTCGGTTCGGCGCTGCTCCACCAGCTCGCGCAACACGGGCCCCGCCTCGGCCAGCGCGTAGGACGGAATGTGCAGTGCGCCCGGGGCGTACAGGCCCACCAGATGCGCGGCGAACTGCGCCGCCACGCCAAACGCGAAATCGAGCCGCTCGACGCAGCGCGCGCGGTCGTCGAGGTGCACGAGGATCGTCTTGTAGGTCATGGCCGCCTCCAGCATGTTGCAACCATGATCCGCGACGCCGGGCCGCGGGGCTTGACTTGGGTCAATCCCGATGCAAGTGCGCTAGACTTCGCGTCGAACCCGGTTGCGATCAGTGCGCGGAACCCCCTACAGACTCGACGTGCGGCCGCAGTTGCCGCAGCGCATCGGCCGTATTGAAGAGCTGGCCGGCAACCTCTGGTACAGCTGGCATCGCGCCACGCGCGTGCTGTTCGCGCAACTTGCCCCGGCGCTGTGGACCGACATCAACCACAGCCCGAAGGTATTCCTGCGCAACATCGAGCAGCGGCGGCTCGACGAAGCCGCGCGCGACCCGGGCTTTCTCTTCACGTACGACGCAGCGCTCGCCGCCTACGACGCCTACCACGCGCATTCGGCGCCTGACCACCGCTTCGCGCCCGGCGAACTGGTGGCTTATTTCTGCGCGGAGTTCGGCCTGCATGAGAGCTTGCCGATCTACTCCGGCGGGCTCGGCATCCTCGCCGGGGACCACTGCAAGACGGCGAGCGATCTGCGCCTGCCGTTCGTCGGCGTGGGGTTGCTTTACCGCCAGGGCTATTTCGACCAGGCGATCGACGCCGACGGCCAACAGCATGCGCAGTACTCCGACAGCCACTTCGAACTGCTGCCGGTGGAGCCGGCGCGGCGCGCCGACGGGGCCGAGCTGCGGGTGGAGGTGGCGCTGCCGGGCAGGCCGCTGCAGGTCAAGGTGTGGCGCGCGCGCGTCGGACACGTCTCCCTGTACCTGCTCGACACCGACCTGGAGGAGAACCGCGAAGCCGATCGCGACATCGTGCACAAGCTCTACGAGGGCAGCCGCAGCGTGCGCCTCGAACAGGAGATCGTGCTCGGCGTGGGCGGCGCGCGCGCGCTGCAGGCGCTAGGCATCGAGCCGACCTGCTGGCACATGAACGAGGGCCACCCGGCGTTCCTGTCGCTCGAGCGCATGCGGCGGCTGGTGGGAGCCGGCGTGCCGTTTCCCGCCGCGCTCGAGGCAGTGGCGGCGAACGCCGTGTTCACCACGCATACCGCGGTGCCCGCCGGGCACGACGCGTTCCCGGAAGACGTGGTGCGCGAGTACGCGAGCAGCGCCTTTCCCGAGCTCGGGGCGCACCTGGACGAAGTGCTCGCGCTCGGGCGCTCGGCGACCAACCACGACTTCAACATGACCACGCTGGCGGTGCGCACCTCGCGCGCGCGCAACGGCGTGTCGCGCATCCACACCGGCGTCTCGCAGCGCATGCTCGCCGGGCTGTGGCCGCAGATCGAGCCCGAGGAGAACCCGCTGGTCTCGATCACCAACGGCGTTCACCTGCCGACCTATCTTTCCGACGCCTGGCACGACGTGTTCGGCCGCTGCCTGGGCGCGGACTGGCCCGCGCGGCTGTACCAGGCCGATTGCTGGCAGGCGGTGCGCGCGATACCGGACGCGGATTTCTGGAAGGTGCACCAGACGCTCAAGGCGCAGATGCTGCACATCGTGCGTTATCGCATTGCACGGCAACACGCCCGCAACCAGGGCTCGGAAACGCACCTCGAGCGCATGCTGAAGCTCGCCGACCCCGCCCGGCCGGACGTGCTCACCATCGGCTTCGGGCGGCGCTTCGCCACCTACAAGCGGGCCACGCTGCTGTTCCATGACCTGGACTGGCTGCGCCAGATCGTGTGCCAGGACGGCCGGCCGGTGCTTTTCCTCTTCGCCGGCAAGGCGCACCCGGCCGACGAGCCGGGGCAGGCGCTGATGCAGCGCATCTTCGAGGTGTCGCGCATGCGCGAGTTCGAGTCCCGGATCCTGCTGGTCGAGGGATACGACCTGCGCCTCGCGCGGCGCCTGGTGGCGGGCGTGGACGTGTGGCTCAACAACCCGGTGTACCCGCTGGAAGCCTGCGGCACCTCGGGCATGAAGGCAGCGATGAACGGCGTGATCAACCTTTCGGTCACCGACGGCTGGTGGAGCGAGGGCTACGCCGCGGGCAACGGCTGGGCGATCAAACCGGCCTCCCTGGCGCTCGACGCGGCACGGCGCGACGCCGAGGAGGCGCGCACGCTCTACGAGCTGCTGCAGGATCACGTGGTGCCGCTCTACTACGACGCGCGCACGAGCGAGGGCTGCTCGCCCGGCTGGGTGGCGATGGCCAGGGAGTCGATGGCGAGCGTCACGCCGCGCTTCAACTCGATGCGCATGCTCGAGGAGTACGTCGAAATGCTCTACCGGCCCGCGTCGGCGCGTGGGCGGCGCATCGCCGCCGACGCGCATGCCGCAGCAAAGCAGCTTGCCGGGTGGAACGCGAAAGTACGCGCGGCCTGGGCCGGCGTCACGCTGCGCCGCGTCGGCGAGCCCCCGGCGCGCATTGACCGGGGCGAGCGCTTGCAGATTGCGGTGGCGGCCAGGTTGAACGGCCTGGCGCCCGAGGACCTGGCGGTGGAAGTGGTGCTGCGACGCCCCGGGGCGGGAGAGCTGGCGGCGCGCCACCGGCTCGCGCCGCAAAGGCCCCTGCCCGAGAGCGGCGAGCACCTCTATGCGCTCGAGTTCGCGCCCGAGCTGAGCGGCCGTATCGAGTACCGCCTGCGCGCCTACCCCAGTCACGAGCTGCTCGCGCACCCTTTCGAGCCGGGGCTGATGACCTGGCTGTAATCGGAGAAATCAACTTCACAGGCATGCGCCACATGAGGTGTAATACCGGCCTTGACTTCACGACCCGGGAGACCCGAGATGGAGAAGAAGCAGCCCTTCCTTACCGACATCAAGACTCTGCGCGCGCGCGCGCGCGAGCACATCGAGCAGGGCGCGATCACCGAGAGCTACCGCGCCGACCGCAAGACCGTGGTGAAGCTCCTGAACGAGGCGCTCGCCACCGAGATCATCTGCGTGCTGCGCTACCGCCGGCACCACTTCATGGCCGCGGGCATCAACGCCGACTCGGTGGCCGCCGAGTTCCTCACGCACGCGAACGAGGAGCAGCAGCACGCCGACCAGATCGCGGCGCGCATCGTGCAGCTGAACGGCGAGCCGAACTTCTCGCCCGAGGGCCTCGCCTCGCGCAGCCACGCCGAGTACGTCGAGGGCGAGGACCTGATTGACATGATCAGGGAGGACCTGATCGCCGAGCGCATCGCGATCGACAGCTACCGCGAGATGATCGACTACGTCGGCGACAAGGACACGACCACCAAGCGCATGCTCGAGGGCATCCTTGCGATGGAGGAGGAGCACGCCGACGACCTGGTCGGCATGCTCAAGGAGCTGAAGACCTAGAAATCGGGCTCTGGCCCCGGCGGCTATTCCAGGTCCATGTGCAGGATGCGCGGCTGCGGCGACACGCTCTCCAGCGTGAAATACACGCGCCCGATCTCGCGCCCGTCGTTGGTCTCGACCTGCACCTTCCAGCGCCCGGGTTGGTAGTTCGCCTTGAAACCGTAGCCGCGGAAGCCCTCCTCGCGTCCGCCTACGATGTCGATCGGGATCGTGTCCTGCAACAGCCAGCCGCGGCCGCCGGGCTCCCAGTACCAGCGCATCTGTACGCGGTCGGCGAAGCGCGCGGGCGAGAACACGCGAAAATAGACGAACACCCTGTCGCCCGGCTGCGCGAGGAACTGCTGGTCGCCGTGGTGCCAGAACCGCCACCACGGCCGCTCGTGGGCGAGTCGGTAGCCCTCTTCGGTCCTCTCCACCGCGTGGTACACGCCGATGAACGGGATGGAGAGCGGCACCGGAGGAATCAGCCTGAAAAGATAGAAGGTAAGAAATCCGAGCAGCACGCAGGCGAGCGGCAGGAGGATCTGGCGCCGTGCCTGCGCGAACATCCCGGGCGCGGTCCTGCGCACCCACCATGCAGCCGCGGCGAGCGGCAGGCAGCCGACCAGCATCGACAGCAGGAACACGCCCAGGCCGATCGAGCCGACGAGGATCGGCACCACGATGGCGGCGAATGAAAGGAAACTGAGGCCGAGCAGCGCGAATTTGACGTGCAGCCCCAGCGCCTTGAAGCGCCGCGACTCGTTGGCCACCAGCAGCGCCACCAGGAACGCGAGGAAACCGAAGGACACCAGCAGCGAAGAGCTCTTGAAGAAGAAGATGGCGTACAGGCTCAGCAGCGCGCCCAGGGCGAAATGGAGGGCCGCCGAGCGGTAGTCGTAGTACCAGCGCCGCAGCCGCGGCAATTGCGCCGCCTCGGCCGGCGGCGCGGCCTGCTGCGCGAACATGTGCATCAGCACCGCCGTGACCGCGGCAAGGTACGCCGCTTGCTGGCCGATGGTGAGCCAGGCGTCGATGCGCCCGAGCGTCAGGATGTCGAAAACGAATCCGCCGACAAAAAAAACGACCGCGACTTCGCGCTCGTTCCCGTCGAAATGGAATTTGAGCCGCTGCAACGCGCCGCTCTGCGCCGCGCTCGCCTCCGGCTGCGTCATCAATCCCGCAGGAGCCGCCTGACGAAGGCATAGGTGGCCCACGCCTTGACCACCCATGCGCGCAGCTTCGAGGACGAGGAGAGGAGCGTCGCCGTGACGCCCAGGCCGAGGCCGAGCAACAGCGGCTGCGCCACCGCGTGCTGCACACCCGCCGCGGCCGCGGCAAACTCGCCGCGCTGCGCCGCCGAGCGCTCGACGAGCACCGCGCGACGGCGCGCGAGGGCCCCGAGGACAACTCTCATTCGCGCGGCTCGAGCGCTTCGCCGTCGCGCCCGAGCTCCTCGAGGCTCGCGCCGAAGGGGCGCAACTTCGCTTCGCGGCGCACGCGCCAGGCGATCAGGGCGGCGCCGGCGAGGAACACAACCGCAAGGCCCGCGCACACCGCCACGCGGTGTTCCGGGGCCACCGCCATCACCAGCGCCACGGCACCGAAGCCCAGCGCCAGCGCGCCGAGCAGGATCGCCGCCACCGCGCCGATCATCAGCAGCACCAGGCGCGCGAGCACCTCCTGCAGTTCGACGCTGAGCAGCTCCAGGCGCGTGCGCGCCAGCCCGAGCAGGGTGGCGAGCAGGGCGCGCGCGGATTGCACGAGGCCCATGGCTACTTGCGCCCGAGCAGAAGGCCGAGCACAAGCGCGGCGGCCGCGGCAATGCCGACCGCGGCCCAGGGGTTGCGGCGCACCTGCTCGTCGATTTCGCGGGCGGCCTCCCTGGCGCTTTCGCCGGCGTCCTGCAGGCGCTCGCCGGACTCGGCGGCGGCAGTGCGCATCAGCGCTTCGGCGTCGCGCACCAC
>CAZOSA010000038.1:9750-13502 GCA_964582155.1 uncultured Enterobacteriaceae bacterium
CTGGCGCTCGATTGAGGCTGGCAATGCGCTGATTTGCGAAAAATTATTGGCCCGATGCGACGACGCGCTGTAGGCTGAAGGCATGCGCGAAGGATCCCTCGAAGCCCCCACCCGCCATCCCCTGGACTGGAAGAACCCCGAGTTCTTCGACGCCGCCAAGCTCGACCAGGAACTCGGGCGGGTGTTCGACATCTGCCACGGCTGCCGGCGCTGCGTGAACCTGTGCACGGCGTTCCCGACGCTGTTCGACCTGGTGGACAATTCCAAGACCCTGGAGGTGGACGGCGTCGCCAAGGGCGACTTCTGGAAAGTCGTCGACCAGTGCTACCTGTGCGACATGTGCTACATGACCAAATGCCCGTACGTGCCGCCGCATCCCTGGAACGTGGACTTCCCGCACCTGATGCTGCGGGCCAAGGCGGTGAAGTTCCGCCGCCACGGCGCCGGATTGCGCGACCGGTTGCTCTCCGCCACCGACGCCATGGGCAGGCTGGCGGCGATCCCCGTGGTGGCGCAGACTGTCAACGCGGTCAACAAACTGCCTGTGGCGCGCAGCCTCATGGAGAAAACCCTCGGCGTGCACAGCGCGCGGCAGCTTCCCGAATACGCGAGCCGCAAGTTCCGCGGGAACGCCGCGCGCAGCAAGCCCCACGCGCCCAGGGACGGCAAGAACACACCGGGCAAGGCGGCGGTCTTCGCCACCTGCTACGTGAACTACAACGAGCCGGGCATGGGCCACGACCTGCTCGCGCTGCTGGAGCACAACGAGGTGCCCTACGTCCTGGTGGAGAAGGAGGTCTGCTGCGGCATGCCGAAGCTCGAACTCGGCGACCTCGATGCGGTGGCGAAGCTGAAGGAAACGAACATTGCGCCGCTGGCCGGACTGGCGCGCGAAGGCTACGCCATCCTCGCCCCGGTGCCCTCCTGCACGCTGATGTTCAAGCAGGAGCTGCCGCTCATGTTCCCGGAGGATGCCGACGTGACGGCGGTGCGGGACGCGATGTTCGATCCTTTCGAATACTTCGTGCTGCGCGCGAAAGACGGCCTGCTGAAGAAGGACTTCAAGGAAAAGCTCGGCAAGGTCTCCTACCACATCCCCTGCCACACGCGCGTGCAGAACATGGGGCAGAAGACGCGCGAGGCGCTGGAGATGGTGCCCGGCACCGAGGTGAGCACGGTGGAACGCTGCGCAGGGCACGACGGCACCTGGGGCGTGAAGCGCGAGTACTACGAGAACTCGATGAAGATCGGCCGCCCGGTGTTCCGCCAGATGGCCGAGCCCGGACCCGACTACATCAGCTCCGATTGCCCCATCGCCGGCCGCCACATTCGCCAGGGCATGGGCGCGGACGCCCCGAACGCCGTCAAAGCCCACCCCCTCACGCTGCTGCGCAAGGCCTACGGCATCTGAACAAGAAAACAGGGACAGACCCCATTTTTTTAATAAATGGGGTCTGTCCCTATTTTTTCTTCTTGCCAGCTGCGTGCAACTTGCGCCGCTGCCGGCCGGGGAAATCGCCTTCGGCGTGCTTGGCGACACCCCCTATTCGCAAGCCGAAGTCGAAAAGCTCGACGCGCTGATCGATCGCATGAATGCGCAGGCGCTCGCCTTCGTCGTGCACGTCGGCGACATCGGCACGAGCGCGGCGACCCAGGCCTGCAGCAACGCCTGGCTCGAAGCGCGCCAGCGCCAGTTCGCGCGCCTGCGCCACCCGGTCATCCTGCTGCCAGGCGACAACGAGTGGAGCGATTGCGCGCGGCACGGGCTGGATCCCGGCGCGCGGCTGCAGAAATGGCGGCAGCTGTTCTGCGCAGCGGCTCCGGGCCTGGCGCTCGAGCGCCAGCCCGGCGCAGCCTGCGAGAACGCGCGCTGGCAATCCGGCGGCATGATGTTCGTCGCACTCAACTTCCCCGGGGGCGCAGAACCCGCGCTGGGCGGGCCGCGCATGGACGCGGTGCTCGAATGGCTGGATGAGAGCCTGGCGCTCGCCGAACAGCGCGGCGCGGCGCCTATCTTCATCCTCATGCATGCCGACCCGCGCTTCGAGCGCGTCGGCACGGGCGATGCCTACGCCCGCCTGCGCGGCGTGCTTGCCACGCACGCCGCCCGGTTCGCAGGCCGCCTCATCCTCGTGCACGGCGACACGCACGTCTACCGTGACGACCGGCCGCTGCCGGGGCTGCGCCGGCTCGAGGTCTGGGGTTCGCCCTTCGTATCGTGGCTGCGCGCCACGATGGCGCAGGGCGCGCTGCGCGTCGAGGCCGGCTGGTAGCCAGCCTCAGCGCACCACCGTGTCGATGACGACGTTCACGCCCCTGGCGACGTTTGCCACCGGCGCGCTTGCACCCTGCAGATCGCCCGGCTGCGGCGTGGCCTTGCCGGATTTCGATACCCGTGCCGTAATCACGACGCGCGCATGGGCCGAGAGGTTCATGCCCGGCGCCATCGCCATCGTATCGTCGAGCGCGTAGTCCAGCGGCAGCTCGCGCGCGCGGCGGCGCAGCACGGCCAGCGGCATGGCGGGGCCTTCGGCGGCGCGCGCATAGATGTACACGGTGGCCTCGGGATCGAACTTCCCTTTCAGCTTGGGCGCGATGCTCACCGTGCCGCGCAGCCCCCCGGCTTGCGGCACCCCGACTTGCGGCACCGCGGCCTGGCCGCCGGCAAGCTGGATCGCCTCCGCCACGTTGGCGCGAATGGCGCGCGCATCCTCCGAGTCGGGCGGCACCAGCGGCAGCATGCGTTCCCAGTAGCCTGCCGCCGCCTTGAATTCCTCGCTCTCGAAAGCGGCGGCGCCCGCGAGCGCCAGCGCCTTGAGGTTCCGCGGCTCGATCTCCAGCGCGCGCAGCACCAGCTTCTCCGGCTCGCCCTGCAGGTTCTGGCCACGCGCCATGGCGAGCGCATCGGCGAAATCCACCAGCAGCTGCGCGTCGCGCGGGGCGCGCACCGCCGCCTTGGCGTAGGCGTCCACCGCCTCGCCGAAACGACCGAGGACGGCATAGGAACGCCCGAGCATCTTCCAGCCGTCAGTGTCGTCGGGATTCTCGCGCAGTCGCGCCGCCAGGCCCCCGACCATCGCCTCGATCTGCCCGGCAGTGACCGTGCCAGGGTCGGCACCCGGCGCGATAGCGCCGGGCGTGCCGACCAGCAGGTACAGCGCCGCCGCGCATACCGGGATGGCGACGCCGACCACCGCCGCCACACCGCGCCCGCCGCGGCGCGGCGCAACTTCCGCCGACGCGTCCACGTCCGCCAGGAGGCGCGACTCCAGCTCGGTGCGCGCGCGCTCGTAATCGGACTGTTCGAGCTTGCCGGCGGCGAGGTCGGCGTCGAGCTCGCGACGCTGGTCACGGTAGATGGCTATGTTGGCCTCGC
The DNA here is from genome assembly GCA_964582155.1 of uncultured Enterobacteriaceae bacterium. GTDB lineage: Bacteria > Pseudomonadota > Gammaproteobacteria > Burkholderiales > SG8-39 > JAABQT01. The sequence continues at coordinate 13,127 of CAZOSA010000038.1, forward strand.
GCCGGGACATGACCCCGCCCTGGCGCTTCGCCAGCAGCGGGCGCAGCAGCAATGACAGCGCCAACGCCGCCAGTGCGCCGCCGATCGTCCAGAACAGGATCATTCGAGCAGCTGCGCCGCGCGCGCGCGCTCGGCCTCGGACAGCAGCGGCTCGGACACGCGCCGCCGCGAAATGCGCCGCCAGAGCACAAATGCACCCACGAACAGGAGCGCAAAGGGGCCGATCCACAGCGCGAGCGTCGTCGCCTTGAGCGGTGGCCGGTAGAGCACGAAATCACCGTAGCGCGCCACCATGAAATCGAGCACGTCGCGCTCGCTCGCGCCGCCCTGCAACTGCTCGCGGATCTGGTTGCGCAGGTCCACCGCCAGCGGCGCG
>CAZOSA010000039.1:0-13256 GCA_964582155.1 uncultured Enterobacteriaceae bacterium
TGACGATCACGCCGGCGCCGAGAAAGCCGATGCCGGTCATGATGCCCTGCGCCATTCGCGTCGGGTCCACCACCGCGCGCAAGCCGCCGTGCGACGTGAACCACTGGCCCTCATACACCGTCACCAGCATCAGCAGGCTGGAAGCGAGGCACACCAGTGCATGGGTGCGGAATCCGGCGGCGCGGCCGCGATAACTGCGTTCCAGGCCGATGATGCCGCCGGCGGCAAGCGCGGCCACCAGCCTGAAGCTGATCTCGAGGTAGTCGTCGTTCACGCGCCTATTTAAAGCGGTTTTCCATGATCTTTCAAGGAGTTCGCCAGAACCCGGGTGCTAGAATCGGGCGCCATGAGTCTTGCGGTGATCGTGCTTGCGGCCGGGCAGGGCAAGCGCATGCATTCGGCGCTGCCCAAGGTCTTGCATCTCCTCGCGGGCCGGCCGCTGCTCGCACACGTGCTCGAGGCCGCGCGCGCTCTCAAGCCCAAGCAGATTCTCGTGGTGCACGGCCACGGCGGCGCCGAGGTACGGGCTGCCTTCGATGGCGCGGGCGTGGAATGGGTAGAGCAGGCGCGACAGCTCGGCACCGGCCACGCGCTGGCGCAGGCGCTGCCGAAAGTGGCGCGCGGCGCGCAGGTGCTGGTGCTCAATGGCGACGTGCCGCTGCTGCGCGCCGAAACGCTCACCCGTCTGGTGGCGGCGTCGGATAAGAGGCTTGCGATCTGCACCTCGGATCTCACCGATCCGACGGGTTACGGTCGCGTGGTGCGCGACACGCGCAAGCGCGTGCGCCGCGTGGTCGAGCACAAGGATGCCAACGCGAAGGAGCTGCGCATCCGCGAGTGGTACGCGGGCTTCCTGGCCGCGCCCGCGCAGCGGCTGGCAGCGTGGCTCTCGAAGGTGACGCCGGCGAACGCCCAGGACGAGTATTACCTGACCGACGTCATCGAAAACGCGGTAAAGGCGCGCGTCAATGTCGCGACTGTAAAGGCCGCGGATCCCTGGGAAGTAGCCGGGGTCAATTCGCGCCATGAGCTCGCACTGCTCGAGCGTGCTTTCCAGAATGCGCAGGCGAAAAAGCTGCTCGAAGCGGGCGTCGCACTCGCCGACCTGTGGCGCGTGGACGTGCGCGGCGAACTGTCTTGCGGGCGCGACGTCGCCATCGACGTGAATTGCGTGTTCGAGGGCAAGGTAAAGCTCGGCGACCGGGTACGCGTCGGCCCGAACTGCGTGCTGCGCAACGTCAACGTGGATGCGGACACCGAGATCCACGCCTACTCGCTGCTCGAGGACGCCGAGGTCGGTCAGCGCTGCCGCGTGGGGCCCTACGCGCGCCTGCGGCCGGGCGCGCGTCTCGCCGAAGAGGTGCACATCGGCAATTTCGTGGAAGTGAAGGCGAGCCGCATCGGCGCCGGCTCGAAAGCGAATCACCTGGCCTACATCGGCGATGCCGAAGTGGGCGCGCGCGTCAACGTCGGCGCCGGTACCATCACCTGTAATTACGACGGAGTGGCCAAGCACCGCACCCTGATCGAAGACGATTGCTTCATCGGCTCGGACGCGACGCTGGTTGCGCCTGTCACCATCGCCAGGGGTTCCTACATCGGCGCCGGCTCGACCATCAGCAAGAACACGCCGCCCGGGCAGCTCACCGTGGCGCGCGCCAGGCAGGTGTCGCTGCCCAACTGGAAGCCGCGGAAGAAGTAGACCATGTGCGGAATCGTAGGCGCCGTGGCGCAGCGCGACATCGTGCCGGTGCTGGTCGAGGGCCTGCGGCGCCTCGAGTATCGCGGCTACGATTCCTGCGGCGTTGCCGCGCTGCTTGAAGGCCGGCTCGAGCGCGTGCGCAGCGTCGCGCGCGTCGCCGACCTGGCCGGGCAGGTGTCGAGACAAAAGCTGGCCGCCGAGACCGGGATCTCGCATACGCGCTGGGCGACGCACGGCGCGCCGTTGACCCACAACGCCCACCCGATGGTGTCGCGCGACGAGATCGCGGTGGTGCACAACGGCATCATCGAGAATTACGAGGAACTGCGCAGCGAGCTGAAGGCGGCAGGCTATGCCTTCGACAGTCAGACGGATACCGAAGTCATCGCGCACCTGGTGCACAGCCACTACGCCGGCGACCTGTTCCAGGCGGTGCGCCGCGCGGTGAAGCGGCTCTCCGGCGCCTACGCCATCGCGGTGATCGCAAAGAGCCAGCCGCATCGCGTGGTCGGCGCGCGAGCCGGCAGCCCGCTGGTGGTGGGCGTTGGCGCCAAGGAGATGTTTCTCGCTTCCGACGCGCTCGCGCTCGCCGGCACGACCGACCGCATCGCCTATCTCAAGGAAGGCGACGTGGCGGAAATCCACCTTGACGGCTTCCGCGTGAGGGACGCCGCCGACAAGGAGGCGAGGCGCGAGGTGCACGTGGTGCAGGCTGGCAGCGCGACAGTCGAACTGGGCCCCTACCGGCACTACATGCAAAAGGAGATCTTCGAGCAGCCCAGCGCGGTCGCCGATACGCTCGAAGGGGTGGAGCGGGTGACCCCGGCGCTGTTCGGCAAGGGCGCGGCGCGCACGCTGCAGGGCGTGAAGAGCGTGCTGATCCTCGCCTGCGGCACCAGCTATTACTCGGGGCTCACGGCGAAATACTGGATCGAATCGCTGGCGCGGCTGCGCACGCAAGTCGAGGTCGCAAGTGAGTACCGCTACCGCGACAGCGTTCCCGATCCGGCCACGCTGGTCGTGGTGGTGTCGCAATCGGGGGAGACCGCCGACACGCTCGCCGCCCTGCGCCACGCACGCCAGCTGGGCCAGAAGCGCACGCTCGCGATCTGCAACGTCGCCACCAGCGCCATGATGCGCGAAACACGGCTGCGGTTCCTGACGCACGCCGGGGTTGAAATCGGCGTGGCCTCGACCAAGGCGTTCACCACGCAGCTGACCGCGCTGTTCCTGCTGGCGCTGGTGCTGGCCAAGCTGCGCAAGCGCCTGTCGGCGCGCGTTGAGGCGCATCACCTCAAGCGCCTGCGTCAGCTCCCCAAGGCGCTCGCGGCGGCGCTGGCCCTTGAGCCCCAGGTGATCGCCTGGGCCGAGCGCTTCGCGAAAAAGGAGCACGCGCTGTTCCTCGGTCGCGGCCTGCATTACCCGATCGCGCTGGAAGGCGCGCTGAAGCTGAAGGAGATCTCCTACATCCACGCCGAAGCCTATCCGGCGGGCGAGCTCAAGCACGGGCCGCTCGCGCTGGTCACCGAGGAGATGCCGGTGGTGACCGTGGCGCCGAACGACGCGCTGCTGGAGAAGGTGAAATCCAACATGCAGGAGGTGCGCGCGCGCGGCGGCGAGCTGTACGTGCTGGCCGACGCCGATACGCGCATCTCGGCGCAGGAGGGCATGCATGTGATCCGGCTGCCGGAGCACTACGGGCTGCTCTCGCCCATCCTGCACGTGGTGCCGCTGCAACTGCTCGCCTATCACACGGCGCTGGCGCGCGGCACCGACGTGGACAAACCGAGGAACCTGGCGAAGTCGGTTACCGTGGAGTGAGCCGCTACGACGCAGTGGTCATCGGCGCCGGGCACAACGGCCTCACCTGCGCCTGCTATCTCGCGCGCGGCGGGCTCAAGGTCAAGGTGCTGGAGCGCCGGCCGCGCGTGGGCGGCGCCGCTGTCACGGAAGAGTTCCACCCGGGATTCCGTAATTCTGTTGCCGCGTATACCGTGAGTTTGCTGCAGGCAAAGGTGATCCGCGATCTGGGGCTCGCCGGGCACGGGTTGCGCATCGTCGAGCGGCCGTTGTCCAACTTCGTGCCGCTCGACAACGGTTTCCTGAAGGTCGGCGGCGGGCTCGAGGCGACGCAGCGCGAGTTCGCAAAGTTCTCCAATCGAGATGCCGAGCGGCTGCCTTCGTACTGGGCAAAGCTCGAGCGCGTGGCGGATGTGTTGCGTGCGACGGTCCTGGAAACGCCCCCGAACGTGGGCGGCGGCGTGCGCGATGCGCTGGCGGCCTTCCAGGTTGGCCGGAGGCTGAAGGGCCTCGGCCTGGAGGCGCGGCGCGACCTGCTGAGCCTGTTCACGCGCAGCGCGGCCGACTGGCTGGAGGACTGGTTCGAGTCCGATCCCGTGAAAGCGGTGTTCGGTTTCGACGCAGTGGTAGGCAACTATGCGAGCCCTTACCACCCGGGCACGGCCTACGTGTTGCTGCACCACTGCTTCGGCGAAGTAAACGGCAAGCGCGGCCTCTGGGGCCATGCCCTCGGCGGCATGGGCGCGATCAGCGAGGCGCTGGCCGCGGAGGCGCGGCGCCTGGGCGTCGAGATCCAGTGCGATGCGCCGGTGGCGCAGGTGCGGCCCGGCGTGGTGGTGCTCGCCGACGGCAAGGAGATTGCAGGTCGGGCGATCGTCGCCAACGTCAACCCGAAGCTCTTGTTCCTCAAGTTGATCGATGCGTCGCTGCTCGAACGCGACTTCCGCGAACGCATGGAGCGCTACAAGTGCGGCTCGGCGAGCTTTCGCATGAACGTTGCGCTGTCCGCGCTGCCGCGTTTTGCCTGCCTGCCGCAGCCCGGCCCGCATCATGCCTCCGGGATCATCATGGCGCCCTCGCTTGGCTACATGGACCGCGCCTATCTCGATGCGCGGGCCGAAGGCATCGCGCGCGCGCCGATCGTGGAGATGGTGATTCCGAGCACGCTGGACGACAGCCTGGCACCCAAGGGCGCGCACGTGGCAAGCCTGTTCTGCCAGCACTTCGCGCCAGAGGCGGACTGGGCGGCGCGCAAGCCGGAGGCGATCGAGCGGATCTTCGAGGTCGTCGAGACGCATGCCCCCGGATTCAGGCAGAGCGTGCTCGCGCATACGGCGCTGTCGCCCGCCGACCTGGAGCAGGAGTTTGGACTGGTCGGCGGCGACATCTTCCACGGCCAGCTCTCGCTCGACCAGCTCTGGTCGGCACGGCCGGTGCTGGGGCATGCCGACTACCGCACGCCGGTGCCGGGGCTGTACCTATGCGGATCGGGGGCGCACCCCGGGGGCGGGGTCACCGGAGCGCCGGGGCACAATTGCGCGCGCGAGGTACTGCGGGACCTGGGCCGGCGGATGGCTTGATCCGCGTATGGCAAGAGGGAACCAGTGCGCACGGGGGGTGTCATAATCGCGCCGTGCCGCTCTCATTGAGAACATTCGCCGTACTTGTGATGATTGCCCTCCTCCCGATGCGGGCGATGGCGGCGGTGACGGCCGGCTTCTGCGCTATGGGGCATCAGGACCCGGTCGCCGCGGCGCACGGCGATCTTGGCCAAGGGGCGGCCTCCCATGCCCACCACGGCAGCGACGACCCGCCGGCCAAGCCCGCCACCCCGACGTGCAGCACCTGCGTCGAACATTGTTCCAGCGCTGCGTTCGCGCCTTCCGCCGTCCAGGCAGTGGATGCGCCGCCCGCAATTGCGCAAGACCGCATCTTTCTCGCCGAGCGCGTCGCGCCGGCGTTCGTTTCCGACCAGCCTCACCGCCCCCCGCTCGCCTAGCTTCGCTGAAGTCTGAGACGCCGCGGCACGTGCCGCGCGCGAGTCATTCATTGCGAAGGAAGCGAGCATGCAGCACACACATGTCTATCTGATTGCGCTCGCGGCGCTGGCCGCGGGCGCCGCATCTGCCCAGACCGGCACGCGCCCGGATCCCGCCGATCCTCAGGCGCGCGCATCCGCGCCGGTCTACCGGTCCGCCTTCGAGGGCTTCCGGCGCCTCGATGCCGGGCAACGCGCGAACTGGCGCGAGGCGAACGAGGAAGCGGCGCGCGTGGGTGGCCACATCGGCATCCTGCGCGAGCAGGCCGCGCGCGAGAAGCCGGCGCAGGGAGAGCGCAAGTGAGGGCCCTTGCGGTACTGTCCGTCGTTTTTCTGTCCGGCTGCGTGAGCTTCAGCCCCGACGGCGGCTTCGGCAAAGTCGAGCAGGCGGCTGCGGAGCGCGGCGCGGGCAAGGTCCGCTGGGTGCGCTCCGCCGCGGACGCGGATTCGGTCGACGCCCGGGTGAAGGAGCTGCTGGCGAACCCGCTGTCGGGTGAGGCTGCGGTGCAGATCGCGTTGCTCAACAACCCTGGCCTCCAGGCGCGCTACGCCGAGCTCGGCATTGTCGAGGCTGATTTGGTGCAGGCGAGCCGCTGGAGCGGTCCGAAGCTCGGCTTCGCACGGCTCAAGCGCGGCGACGAGATCGAGCGCGAGACGAGCGTTTTCTTCGACGTGTTGGGCCTGCTCTCGATCCCGCTCTCGACGAGGGCGCAGGAGAAGCGCTTCGCAGCTGCGCAACATCGCGCGGCGCAGGAGGCGCTGAATCTCGCATTGCAGACGCGCAAGGCATGGTTCGGCGCCGTGGCCGCGCAGCAGACCGCAAAATACATGGAGGACGTGCAGCTCGCCGCGGAAGCGAGCGCGGACCTCGCGCGGCGCATGGCCGAGGTCGGCAACTGGCCGATGTTGACGCGGGCGCGCGAGCAGGCGTTTTACGCGGATGCGACCGCGCAGCTCGCGCGGGCGCGCCTGGCGCAGGTCGCCGCGCGCGAAAAGCTCACGCGACTGCTGGGCCTGTGGGGCGAGGACATCGGCTATGCGCTGCCGGAGCGGCTGCCCGACCTGCCGTCCGCGGCACGCGAAGGGGTCGAGCTCGAGGCGCAGGCCTTGCGCCAGCGCCTGGACGTGCAGGCGGCGCGCGGCGACGCGGAAAGTCTCGCCGCGTCCCTGGGTCTGACCAAGGTAACCCGCTACGTCGACTTGATCGAAGTCGGCGCTCTGCGCAAGACCGAGACCGGCCAGCCCGTGCAGCGCGGCTGGGAGCTGGAACTGCGCCTCCCAATCTTCGATTTTGGCGGCGCGCGCGCGGCGAGGGCCGAGCACCTGTACATGCAGGCGGTCAACCGCGCGGCCGACACGGCGATCCGCGCCCGCTCCGAGGTACGCGAGTCCTACGCGGCCTACCGCACGGCGTTCGATATCGCACGGCACTACCGCGACGAGATCGTGCCGTTGAGGAAGCGCATCTCGGAGGAGATGCTCCTGCGCTACAGCGGCATGCTGGCGTCGGTGTTCGAACTGCTCGCCGACGCCCGCGACGCGGTGGCGAGCGTCAACGCGTATCTCGAGGCGCAGCGCGAGTTCTGGATCGCGGACGCGGACCTGCAGATGGCGCTCACCACCGGCTCGCCGGGCGCAATGGCGACGGCAGCTCCCTCGATGGCGCCGGCAGGCGGCGCGCCCGCGGCACACTGATCAAGGAAATTTTCGATGACGACACGCAGAAATTTTCTTCGCACATCGGCCGCGGGACTGTTCGGCGCGGCGCTCGTGAGCCGGGCGCAGGCCGCCTCGCTTCCCGAGGCGCCGATCATGGACCAGCCCGATATGGCGCCGCCGCTTTTCCCGCCGAACGGCCAGCCCTACAACCCGGTCGTGACCCTGAACGGCTGGACGCTGCCCTGGCGCATGAAGGAGGGCTGGAAGGAGTTCCATCTCATCGCCGGGCCGGTGCGCCGGCACATGGCGCCCGGCATGACGGCGAACCTCTGGGGCTACAACGGCCAGTCGCCGGGACCGACGATCGAATGCGTCGAGGGCGACAGGGTGAGGATTTTTGTCACCAACAAGCTGCCCGAACACACCACCATCCATTGGCACGGAATCCTCCTGCCTTCGGGCATGGACGGCGTCGGTGGTCTGACGCAACCGCAGATTCCCGTTGGCAAGACCTTCGTCTACGAATTCCAGATGAAGAAATCGGGCACGTTCATGTATCACCCGCACGCCGACGAGATGGTGCAGATGGCGATGGGCATGATGGGCTCCCTCATCGTGCATCCGAAAGACCCTGGCTTCATGCGCGTGGACCGCGACTTCGTGTTCCTCATCAACGCCTACGATGTCGATCCCGGGAGCTATACGCCGAAGGTCGCCACCATGAGCGATTTCAACCTGTGGTCGTGGAACAGCCGCGTGTTTCCCGGCATCGATCATCTCGTGGTGCGCCGCGGCGACCGCGTGCGCATCCGCATCGGCAACCTGACGATGACCAACCACCCGATCCACTTGCACGGCTACGATTTCGAAGTCACCGGCACCGATGGCGGTTGGGTGCCGAAGTCGGCGCGCTGGCCGGAGGTGACCACGGACGTTGCGGTCGGCCAGATGCGCGTCATCGAATTCACCGCCAACGCGCCGGGCGACTGGGCGTTCCATTGCCACAAGTCGCACCACACCATGAACGCCATGGGCCACAACGTGCCCACCATGATCGGGGTGGATCACCGCGGCGTGGCGGCGAAGATCATGAAGCTCGTGCCGGACTACATGGTGATGGGTGAGCGCGGCATGGCCGATATGGGCGAGATGGAGATGCCGATCCCCGACAACACGCTGCCGATGATGACCGGCGCGGGGCCCTTCGGCCCGATCGAGATGGGCGGCATGTTCTCGGTCGTCAAGGTGCGCGAGGGGCTCGCCCGGAACGACTACAAGGACCCGGGTTGGTACAAGCATCCGCCGGGGACCGTTGCTTACGAATTGTCCGGCGCGGCGCCACAGGCCGAGCGCAAAGCACCCGATGTCAGCGGTGGCGCGGACCTGCGCGTGAGGAAACCGGGTGCGCATGCGAACCACTGAGAAGCACGGCGGCCCAATTTCACTACTAGTCGAGGAGAAGTGCCATGTACCTGCGTAAACTGACTCTGGTGGCGGCGGTCGCCTCCCTTTGTGTTTTGTCTTTCCTCCCCGCTTCCGCGTTCGCCCACGGCGGCGGCCACAAGAAGAAGGCCGCGTCCAAGCCTGACAACGTCAACGCGGAAGAAAACGCCTTCGGTCGTGTGGGGGATCCAAAGAATATCAGTCGCGCGATCCGGGTCGGCATGGATGACAGCATGCACTTCGTCGTCACGGCCAGCGCGCGGCCGGATCGCACGACCGACGCGCGCATGGGCGGCGGCGCGCGTATGCCCTCCGGGGACATCGTGGTGAAGAAAGGCGAGACGATCCGCTTCGTCGTTCGTAACGACGGCAAGGAGATGCATGAGATGGTGATCGGGACGATGCGGCAGCTCAAGGAGCACGCCGAGTTGATGCGCAAGTTTCCCGGCATGGAGCACGACGAGCCGTACATGGCGCACGTGGCGTCGGGCAAGGAAGGCGAGATCGTCTGGCAGTTTACGCGCCCCGGCGAATTTCGCTACGCATGCCTCGTCCCCGGACATCTCGAGGCCGGGATGATCGCCAGGATCATCGTGAAGTGAGGGCGGCGCTGGCAGCGTTGCTCTTCGGCGTACACGCGGCCGCCATAGCCGCGGCGCCGGCCGATCCGCCCGCCACGGCTGCGGAGGCGCAGCTGCGGCGTGTGCTGGCGAGCGTTTCGGCGGGCCGGCTCAACGCGGCGCTCGACGAGGTCGACGGGCTGATCGGGCGATACCCGAACTTCCGGCTGGCGCACCTCGTGCGGGGCGACCTGCTGCTCGCGCGGGCGAAGCCGATCGGCGGCTTCGGCAACACCGGCCACGCCGCGCTGGAGCGTCTCGAAGAGTTGCGGGCCGAGGCGCTTGCGCGGGTGCGCGGGCTCAGGGAAGCGCCGCCCGCGGGGTCCGTGCCGCGCGACCTCCTGGCGCTCGCCCCGGCGCAGACGCACGCCATCGTGGTCGACGCCAGCCGCTCCAGGATTTACGTGTATGAAAACAGCCGCGACGGTCCGCGGCTGGTCGCGGACTACTACACCACACTCGGCAAGCGCGGCACTGACAAGCTGCGCGAAGGCGACCAGAAGACGCCGATCGGCGTCTACCACGTCACCTCCAGCATACCCGGCAGCAAGCTGCCCGATCTCTACGGCTGGGGCGCGTTTCCGATCGACTATCCCAACGAATGGGACCGGCGTTCGGCCAGGACCGGCTATGGCATCTGGCTGCACGGCGTGCCCTCGGAAAACTATGCGCGCGCGCCGCTGGCGAGCGACGGCTGCATCGCGCTCGCGAACGACGAAATTGCGGAGCTCGCCAAACGCGTGCAGCCCGGCGTGACCCCGGTCGTCATCGCCGGGCGCCTCGAGTGGGTGACGCCCGAGGCCTGGCGCGCCGAGCGCGACCGGTTCATGCGGGGACTCGAAGCCTGGCGGGTCGACTGGGAAAGCCGCGACCTCGACCGCTATCTCTCCCACTACGCTGGCGAATTCCGGGCGGGCAGCACCGATCTCGCGGCGTGGAGCGCGCACAAGCGCAAGGTCAACGCCTCCAAGAGCTGGATCAGGGTGGGGCTGGCGAACGTCAGCGTGCTTCGCAGCGCCGGCCGCAGGGTCGTAGTCGAGGTTACGTTCGACCAGGACTACCGCTCGAGCAACCTGTCGCAGCGCGCGCGCAAGCGGCAGTACTGGGTGGAACAGGGCGGCCGCTGGAAAATCGCCTACGAAGCCAACGTGGGCGCTTCGAAGCTGCTGCTGCCGGAGTCGTTCCCCAAGGGGAAAAAGAGACCGACGTGAAACCGATGCTGAAAGGAGCAGGAAAATGACCAGACAGATCGCAACTGCGCTGCTTGTGGGCGCGTTTCTCGCACCACTCGCTTATGCCGACGACGCACACCACAAGGCCGGGGCCACCATCGCGCAGGCGGGCACCGCGCTCAGCGACGGCGAAATCCGCAAGGTGGACAAGGACGCAAAGAAAATCACCATCAAGCACGGACCGCTGCAGAACCTCGACATGCCGGCGATGACCATGGTGTTCCAGGTCAAGGACCCGGCGATGCTGGACAGCGTCAAGGCGGGCGACAAGGTCAAGTTCCGGGCCGAGAGCATCGGCGGCGCGCTCATTGTGACGAAGATCGAGGCGGCGAAATAGGGCATGGCCGCGCGGTCGGTCGCGTTCGCATTGCTGGCGGTGACGCTCGCCATCGTCGGTGCTTTCCTTTGGGCGGTGATCCGGCCCCCTGCGCCGGTTTCCACCGGGACCGAGAACGCGGGCGGACCCCCGGTCGCACGCGAGAAACGGATCGCCGGCGCGGCCGGGTCCTGGACGCTCTACGCGTGGGCCGTCCCGGGTGCCGATCGCGCCGTCACGGTCACGGTGTCGGCCAGAGACCTCGCGGAGCGGCCGATCGCGTCGTCCGCCTCGCCGACAGCTGTCTTGCGCATGCTCGACATGACCATGGATGCCGAACGGATCGTGCTGGTGCAGGAGGGCGCGGGATTCTGGCGCGGCTCGACCCGGCTTTCGATGGCGGGTCGCTGGAGCCTCCAAGTGGATTTCAGCGGCGAAACGCTGAACGTGCCGTTCGAAATCGGGGCCCGGTAGGAACGCAGCCGCCTGCTGGCGGGGTGTGGCTCGGAACCACGGCGCTTTATTCGGCCGCCAAGCCCGGCCAAGGGCGCGCCGCGCGTCCCGTCACCTGCGCGAAAGCATGACGGCGAAATCGATCTTTACCTCGGCGCCAAGCCAGCGGGTGTCCGACCATTCGCCGGTGCCGATGCCGTAGTCCAGCCGGTCGAGCGTGAACGAACCGGACACGACCGGCTTGCCGCCGCTCTCGCCCAGGCGGAACGGGACGTCCGCGTTGCGGCGCCTTCCCTTGATGTCGAGCGTGCCGCGCGCGACCCCCCGATCGCTCTGCGCCCGCACGGATTCGCTGGCGAACGCGATGCGCGGATGGTTGCCGACGTCGAAGAATTCCTTTGCCTTCAGCGCCGCGTCGATCTCGGGCAACCCGGTCTCGACCGACGCGGGCTCGAGCCACACGTCGATGCGCGCGACCCGCCCCTGCGCGACACAGAGCTCGCCGCCGAAGCGCCGGAAAGCGCCGCGAAAGGGCGAGCCCGCCTGCCGCAGCTCGAAGGTTACGCTGCCGCCGGCGGGATCCACCGAGTAGCACTCGCCGGCGGCCGCCGGCAGGGCGGCGATGGGGAACAGGAGCAGGAGGAATCGCAGCATCAGTCGTTCCTTCGCGGCTTCCAGGGCAGCATGCGATGCATTACGCCGTCCCGCAGAAGGAGCCCGTGGCGCAGGGCGGCGCCGACGTGCACCGCGACAAGCAAGGCGAGCAGCGTAACGAGACCGATGTGCAGCGCCTTGAACAGTTCGGCGAGCTGGCGATCCTTCGAGACGAGGTCCGGGACCGGGAGCAGACCGAACCAGTTGATGGACAGGCCGGCCGCCGAGACGTAAAGCCAGCCGGCGAGCGGCGCGAGGATGAGCAGCATGTAGAACAGCCGGTGCGTCGCGAGCGCCGCGCGGCGCTCCCAGCGCGGCATCGAGCCCGGCAGCTCCGGCGGCGGATTCAACGCGCGCCAGCCGAGCCGCAACAGCACAAGCGCCAGAATGGCGAGGCCGAGCGACTTGTGGTGCGAGAGCCACTGCAGCCTCGCAAGACTCACCGGCAGGTTCGCCGCGTACACGCCGATGCCGACCTGCGCCAGCACCAGCACGGCGACGAGCCAGTGAAGCGCCTGCGCTATGATTCCGTAGGATCCGGTCGAATTCCGCAACTTGGCCATGCACTCAGTTCGCGCGCCGCTCGTATTATTGCCGTTGCTGCTCGCCGCGGCATGCCAGACGCTGCCGCCGCCCGGGGATACGGCGGTGCTTGCCGGGCCGGCGAGGGCGCACGCGAATGTTCCCTCCGGCGCGCCGCGCTACAGGGTCGATCCGCAGGCGTCCGAAATCCGTCTCCTAGTCTACCGTGACGGCCCGCTCGCGCGCTTCGGCCACAACCATGTCATCGTCGGCCGTGTGCAGGGCGAGATCCGGGCCGGCGACGGCGCCGCGGCGAGCGGCTTTCGGCTCGAGATTCCAGTCGATTCCTTCGCGGTGGACCCGCCCGCGGCGCGTGCCGAGGAAGGCGACGAATTTGCGGCGCAGGTCTCGGAGCCCGCGCGCCGCGACACTCGCGAGAACATGCTCGGCCGGGACGTGCTCGACGCGGACAAGCATCCGCTGATCCGCATTGAGTCGATCGCGCTTGTCGGTCCGGATTGGGGGCCGACAGTCACGGCACGCGTGACACTGCGGGGCGTGGCGCGCGACCTGGGCTTTGCCGCCGCCGTGTTCCGCCAAGAGGACGTGCTGACAGTGGTCGCGAGTTTCCGCATCAAGCAGTCGGAGTTCGGCATCGAGCCTTTCACCGCTCTGAACGGCGGATTGCGCGTACGCGACCCGCTTGACATCCGCGTCCGCCTCGTTGCGCGGCGCGACAAGTAGGCGCGAGATGACGTGGCTGTCGCTGCTGCACTTGGGGCTCCACGCCGCCGTTCCCGGCGGGGTCGCGCTGCTG
>CAZOSA010000040.1:0-13237 GCA_964582155.1 uncultured Enterobacteriaceae bacterium
CGGCGGCGTGTTGCGGGAGGCGCGGCTCGACGAGCCGGCGCTGCAGCTGCCGCCGCCGGGCGAGGGCGAGGACATCGTCGCCGACTATGCGAGCCTCGGTCTGAGCCTGGGGCGCCACCCGCTCGCGCTGCTGCGCCAGCGCCTGCAGGGCCTCGGCCTGCTGAGCGCGGCAGCGCTGCACGCTCGTCCGCACGGCAGCCGGGCACGCGCCGCCGGGTTGGTGACCTGCCGCCAGCGCCCGGAGACGGCGAGCGGCGTGATGTTCCTGACCCTGGAGGACGAGACCGGCTGCGTCAATGTGCTGGTGTGGCGCGATCTCATCGAGCGCCAGCGGCGCGAACTGCTGGGCGCGCGCCTGCTCGCGGTCGAAGGGACCCTCGAGCGCGACGGGGAGGTCGTACACCTGATCGCCCGGCGATTGTTCGATCACAGCGCGTTGCTCGGGCGCCTCCAGGCGCAGTCGCGCGACTTCCGCTGAGCCGCATAACTCCCTGACCGGCTTTGACAATCCACCGCGTCGAGCGCGGACAAACACCCTATAATCGCGCCTAAAATGACTGAAAATGATCCTATCGTCACCGTCGCCAAGGACCTCGCCGACCTGATTCCCGTGTTCTTCAGGAACCGGCACAAAGAAATCGAAACCCTGCGCGCCGCGCGCTCCGCCGGCGACTACGAGCAACTGCGCCAGCTCGGCCACCGCATGAAGGGCGTGGGCAACTCCTACGGTTTCGCCAAAATATCCGAGATCGGCACGCGCGTGGAAGACAGCGCCAAAAGCGCGGACAAGGCGGGCATCGACGCCTGCATCGGCGAGTACGCGGATTACCTGTCCAAAGTGCGGGTCGAATATGAATGACCCAGCGGCGACGCGGGCGCGGTACCGCGTGCTGGTGGTGGACGATGACCCGGACATGGTGGCGTTCCTCGCCCGCATATTGCAGCGCGAGGGCATGTCGGTGGAGACCGTCGGCGACGGCGAGGCCGCGCTGGCGCGCGTGATGAGCACGCCGCCGGACCTCGTGCTGCTCGATGTCATGATGCCTGGCGCAAGTGGCTTCGACGTATGCCGGCAGCTCAAGGGCGACGAGGCGAGCGCTCTCATCCCCATTGTGCTGGTCACCGCGCTGGAAGACAGCGAGAGCCGCGTGCGCGGCATCGAGGCCGGAGCCGATGATTTTCTTTCCAAGCCGATCAAGCAAGAGGAACTGATCGCGCGCGTGAATACGCTGTGCCGCCTGCACGAGACGCGCAAGGAATTGGAAAGCCGGCGACTCACCGCCGAAGTGCAGCGCAAGGAAGCGATCCGCAAGGTGTTTTCACGCTACATCTCGCCGCGACTGGCGGACCGCATCGCCGAGGGGGCGGGCGAGGACGGCGACCCATTCCAGGGCCGCGCGCAACGCACCAGCCTGGTCGCGCTGTTCGCCGACTTGCGCGGCTTCACCCGGCTCACGGAGCAAAATGAAGTGGGCGCGGTGGTGGGGATGCTGAACGAATATTTCGGCGTGCTCACCGACGCGGCCTACCAGCACGACGGCACCATCTTCAACATGGCGGGCGACAGCCTGCTGGTGGGATTCAACGTGCCCTTTGCGCAGCCGGATGCCGAGGAGCGTGCCTGGCGCACGGCGCTCGAAATGGTCGGTCGCTTCGCGCCTTTGGCCGCGGCCTGGCAGGAGCGGCACGGCCTGACGCTCGGGGTGGGCGTCGGCATTTGCGCCGGCGACGCCATCATCGGCAATGTCGGCTCGGCGCACTATGCCAGCTACACCATCATCGGCAACCCGGTGAACACGGCCGCGCGTCTGATGCAGATGGCGGCCGCCGGCGAAGTCCTGGTATGCGGGCCGGTGTTCGAGCGCATTCGCCACCTGGTGCCGACGCACCAGGTGGAAGGCCGCGGCGACGTGGCACTGCGCGGCAGGACCGAGCCGCTCCCGGTGTTTGCAGTCAAGGTGATGCCGGAGCCGGCATGAGAGTGCTGATCATCGACGACGATCCCGATCTGCGCAACCTGCTGGTGCACCATATCCGCCAGCAGTGGCCGGCGGGCGACATCGAAGAGTACGACCCCCTGGAGCGCGAGATGCCGGACGCGGGATTCCCGCTCGGGACTTACGACGTGATCATCCTCGACTACATGCTGGGGCGCGGCAACGGATTGCAGTGGCTGGCGGCGTTCAAGAGGCGACCCGATTGTCCGCCGATCATTTTTCTCACCGGCGCCGGCGACGAGATCACCGCGGTGCGCGCCATGAAGGCGGGGGCGGACGAGTACCAGCGCAAACAGGAGCTCACCAAGGAGCGCCTGATCACCGCGATCCGCGACGTGGCGCACGACAAGATCGAGAAGACCGTGCCGCCCGAGGTCGCGGCGCGCATGGAGGGCCACGTCCTCGGCGCGCGCGTCAGGATACCCGGCATCAAGGTTCTCAGACTGATCGGGGAGGGCGGCATGTCGCGCGTCTACCTTGCCTCGCGCGACTCCGACGACGAACCGCTGGTGGCGAAGATCCTGCGGACCGAAGTGATGCAGGACAAGCGTTCGCTGGCCCGCTTCATCGAGGAATACAACCTGATCGAACGCATTCGCAGCCGCCACGTGGCGCGCATCCACGGGCACGGGGTGTCCGGCGACAACGCTTATCTGGTCATGGAATTCTTCGACGGCGGCGACCTGAACAAGCGCCTGGCGGGCAAGTCGATGCCCGCCGAGGAAGCGCTGCGCATCTTCCGCGAGTTGATGTTCGCGCTCGGCGACATCCACGAGCAGGGCATCCTGCATCGCGACCTGAAGCCGCAGAACCTCATGTTCCGCGCCGACGGCAGCCTGGCGATCGTCGATTTCGGCATCGCCAAGCACATCGACTCGATCGACAACACCAACAAAGGCGAAATCCTCGGCACGCCACGCTACATGAGCCCCGAACAGGTGCAGGGGCGGGCGCTCGACCTGCGCACCGACATCTACAGCGCCGGCGTGCTGCTGTACCAGATGATGCTCGGCGAGCACGTGTTCAGCGGCGAGACCGCGGTCGAGGTTGCATTGCACCACCTCAATACGCCGCCGCCGGCCCTGCCGGAGCGCCTGGACAGATTCCAGCGCCTGTTCGACAAGCTGCTGGAGAAAGACCGCGACGCGCGCTTTCGCAATGCCGACGAGGTGATTGGCTACCTGTCGCGCAAGTTCTACCAGGGTAACTAGGCCGGTCATCCGGGATCGAGGGGCACCGGCATGAAAAAGAAGATCCCGGTCGGCGATCTGCAATTGGGCATGTACGTCACGGAGCTGGATCGCCCGTGGACGGAAACGCCCTTCGTTTACCAGGGATTCGTGGTGCGGACGACCGAGGAGATCGAGGAGCTCAGGAAGTATTGTCAGCACCTGTTCGTCGATACGGAAAAAGCGGACCATGACGCGCCGCTGCTGCCGCCGCGGCTTGGCGCAGGTCCGCTTGCCGCGGATCTTCCCGGGACGGGCAAGGTCGTACACGGCGAAAGATCCGGCGTGGAGAGCGAGTGGCCGCAGGCCCGCACGGCGCTCAAGGAAGCCCAAGCCAGCGTGGGCGCCATATTCGAAGCGGTGCGCGTCGAGCAAATGCTCGAGGCCGGCCAGGCCAAAAGCGCGGTCGGCAACATGACCGCGAGCATGCTGCGCAATCCCGATGCGCTGATGCTGTTTTCCGCCATGCGCGCGCGCGGCGGATACCAGCTCGAGCGATCGATGGATGTCTCCATCTACATGATCGCCTTCGCGCGCTTTCTCGGCATGGAAGAACAGGACGTCGAGCGGGCGGGCCTGGTCGGCCTGCTGCAGGACATCGGCATGCTGCATCTGCCCCAGGAGATGCTGCAGAAGAGCGGCCGGCTCGAGCCGGCCGAATTCAAGATCGTCCAGAGACACGTCGCTCGTACTACGGAAGTTCTTGCCGGCGCCGCCGGCCTGCCGCCGGAGGTGGCACAGCTCGCCGCACTGCACCACGAACGCTACGAGGGCACCGGCTACCCGCGCGGCCTGCGCGGCGACGCCATCGACGTGATTGGTGCCATGGCCGGTATCGTCGATACTTTCGACGCGCTGACCGTGAAGCGGCCGTACGCGGAGCCGATGTCGCCGTCGAACGCGCTCAACCTGCTGTTCAGGATGCGCGGAAAAACCTTCCATCCGGTGCTGGTCGAGCAATTCATCCGCTGCATTGGCTACTTCCCGGTGGGCAGCATCGTCGAATTGAACAGCGGGGAAGTGGGCGTTGTGGTTTCGCAGAACGCGGAGCAGCGCTTGCAGCCGAGGGTGATGGTGGTGCGAGACGCCAGCGGGCGGCCGCTGCACCCGCAAAAACTGCTGAATCTGGCGAAACAGCCCAAGATGTCCGCGGATGAGCCCTATCGAATCCGGCGCACTCTTGAATACGGGCGCGCCGGCGTGACCTTGAGCGAGATCGTAATGAGCGGGTGAACCGGCCGCCGCGGGCGCGTTTCTAGGCGAGGGCGCGCCAGATGGTCCGCAGTTGTTCCGGGAGGTCCTTCGGCGAAAACGGCTTGGAGAGCACCCCCGCCGCGCCCATTTTGCGCAGTTCATCGAGTTCGCGCTGCGAGGCCTTGGCGGTGATGAACACCACCGGAACGTCACGCAGCTCCGGTCGTTCGCGCATTTGTTTGAACAGCGTCGGGCCGTCGATCACGGGCATCATCCAGTCGAGCAACACCAGGTCCGGCTGAAAAGCGAGAATCACATCAATCGCCGCGGCCGGATCACCGACGATTTCGACGCGCATTTTGCCGATACGCTCCAGCGACATGCGCACGATGCGCTGGATGTCTTCGTCGTCCTCGACGTAACAGATCTTGTTCAGCGGCGCGTCGCGCATGCGATGCTCATCCTCCTGCAGCCAGGGCACCCTGGCGCAACGGCAATTCGAAATAAAATGTCGACCCGCCGCCGTCGCGGTCGTCAAATCCGATGTGGCCGTCCATCAGTTCGACGAGACGCTTGCTGATGGCCAGCCCGAGCCCAGTGCCGCCTTTTTGCCGGGTCACGGTGGAGTCGGCCTGCGCGAAACGCGTGAACATGCGGTCGCGGAAGTCTCCGGGTATGCCCGGGCCGCGGTCGCTGACTTCGACCCGCACGGTGCCCTTGTCCTGGCGCATGTGCACCTCGACCGCGGCGCCCGTCGGCGAGAACTTTGCGGCGTTCGACAGAAGATTGGTCAGCACCTGCATCAGCCGCTTGCGGTCCGCGTGCACCGGCGCCGCGCCCAGCTCGCCGCGCACTTCCAGCGCCACCTTGAAGCGCTCGGCAAAGGACTTGTTCAGGATCAGGGATTCGCGCACCAGTTCTTCGAGCGAAATGTCCTCGGGCATCAGGGTGAATTTCCCCGACTCGATCTTGTCGATGTCCAGAAGATCATTGATCAGGTCGAGCAGCCGCTGGGCATTGCGTTCCGCGACCGAGGCCAGCTCGGTGACATCGCGATTCACTTCGCCCGCTGCGCCCATGCTGAGCAGTTGCAGCGCCCCGATGATCGACGTGAGCGGGGTGCGCAGCTCGTGCGACAACGTGGATGTGAACTCCTTCTTCAGGCGCTCCGCCTCGAGCTGCTGCGTGATGTCCTGGCACTGGGCGATGATCGACAGCATGTCCCCGGTTTCGTTGACCAGCGGCGTGAGCGTGAATTCGCAGAAAATTTCCAGTCCGTCGCGGCGCAGGCAGCGCGCGCGCATTCGGGCGACGGGCGCCTTGTCGGCGACGAATTTGTCCCACCAGGGCGGCGTGAGCCCACTTTCGTCCGGGGGGAACAGGGAGCGCAGAGCGCTGCGCCCGATGAGCTCGAGGGCGGAATAACCGAACATGTTTTCAGCCGCGGGGTTCA
The DNA here is from genome assembly GCA_964582155.1 of uncultured Enterobacteriaceae bacterium. GTDB lineage: Bacteria > Pseudomonadota > Gammaproteobacteria > Burkholderiales > SG8-39 > JAABQT01. Next base: position 5,874 of record CAZOSA010000040.1, read on the forward strand.
TTTCGAGGATGGTCGAGTTTGCGTCCATCTCGATCACCGAGATCGGGGCGCGTTCCGCGAACAGCGCCAGCTTGCGCCCGGAGGTCTCGACCTCCTGCCGGGCTTCCAGCAGGTCCCCGATCTGGTGTTCGAGCTGCCGGTTGAGCGACGTGTAATCCTCCGTCAGGCGGTTGTAGGCGTGGCGCAGCCGGTAGCCGGAATAGAACACCTGGTTGAGCCGGTAGGCGATGCCCACATTGACCAGGTAGAACAGCGGCACCAGCAGGGCAATCTCGGTGAACAGCCGGTTGCCGAAGGTCGCCAGGACATAGGTGAACGGCAGCACGATGGCGCCGGCGTACATCGCGAACATCGGCCAGGACGCCGCATAGGTCGGGATCCCCGCCGAAGCGATGCCGGCGAGCAGGAACGCGAGGAACACCTGTTGCTCGTCGGTATGCGAAGGGAAGAACACCGCGCCGGCGAAGCCCCAATTGACGCCGTTGGCGAGCGCGCTGATGCCGAGCCAGCGCAGCCACTGCGCGGCCTCGGCCAGCTTGTGCGCACTGCTGCGGTAGCCGAAGTAAAGTACGGTGCGCGCCGCGCTCACCAGCAGCACCAGGCCCCACCAGAACAGCACCAGGTCGCGGGTGCGCGTATCCCAGAGCTCGTAAGTGGCGATCCCGCCGATGGCCAGCGTGACCGCGATGCCGAGCGGCATCTGGCTGTAGAGTTGCTCGACGCGGTCGGCGAGGACGCGCTGCGGGTCGGCGCCGCCGCTTGTGTCGGCGGGGCGTGCAGGCGCCACGGGTGAGGGCGCTACGCTGCTGGAATTCATCGTAGGGGCGGGGATTCGCCCCAATTATATCGGCACGGCCGGCCGGGCAGATTGCGGACTACAGGTTCCTGCCGTTGCGGATCACGCCGACCGCGATGCCTTCGATGGCCAGGGGATCGCGGCGCAGGTCCACGTTGATTGGCTTGAAGTCCGGATTCTCCGGCAGCAGCTGCACGCTGTGGCCGCGGCGGCGATAGCGCTTCACCGTGACCTCATCGGCGAGGCGCGCCACCACCACCTGCCCGGAGCGCGCCTCCGGTGTGCGGTGCACGGCGAGCAGATCGCCCTCCAGGATGCCGGCGTCGCGCATCGACATGCCGCGCACCCGGAGCAGGTAGTCCGCGCGCGGAGTGAACAGGTTCGGATCCACCTGATAGCGGCCCTGCAGGTGCTCCTCGGCGAGCATCGGGCTGCCCGCGGCCACGCGCCCGACCACCGGCAGTTCCATCAGGCGCGCATTGCGTACGCCGGCCTTGTCCTTGACGCGCAGCCCGCGCGAGGCCCCCTGCAGTATTTCGAGCGCGCCTTTCCTTTCAAGCGCGCGCAAGTGCTGCTCCGCGGCATTCACGGAGCGGAATCCCATTTTCTCGGCGATCTCGGCGCGCGTCGGCGGAAAACCCGAAGACTCGGTGAGCTCGCGCACCAGCTTCAGGACCTCGCTTTGGCGATCGGTCAGCGGTTCCAGCAGGGCCATGCTGTGTCTCCTTACAGTGGTGGAAGTATATCCAGTATCGGGCGGGGCGCAAGTAGAATGCTGCATGGCCGCAATCGTGCTGCATGGCGGGGTGGTGGGCGTGCGAGGACGGTAGAATTCCCGCATGATCATCCGCTCGCTGCTCGATACCGACCTCTACAAGTTCACCATGATGCAGGTGGTGCTGCATCACTTTCCCGGTGCGCAGGTGGAGTACCGCTTCAAATGCCGCACCGAGGGCATCGACCTGACCCCTCATGTCGAAGAGATCGGCCGCGAGGTCGCCGACCTGTGCCAACTGCGCTTTCGAGACGAAGAGCTCGCCTACCTGCGCGCACTGCGCTTCATGAAGTCCGACTTCGTCGACTTTCTCGCGCTGTTCCACTTCAACCAGAAGTACATTTGCATCGGTCGCGGCGCGGCGCCGGGCGAGATCGACATCGCCATCCGCGGACCTTGGCTGCATACCATCCTCTACGAAATCCCGGTGCTGGCCATCGTCTCCGAGGTGTTCTTCCGGCGCAGCGAGCCGGGCGCCGACCTGGGCGAAGGACGCAGGCGCCTGGCGGCGAAGATCGAACTGGTGCGCAAGGTCGAGCCGGCGCTCGAATTCAGGATTTCAGATTTCGGCACGCGGCGGCGCTTTTCGCTCGCCTGGCATGACGAGGTGATCCGCACGCTCAAGGGCGAAGTGCCGCAGTACTTCGCCGGCACCTCCAATGTCTGGCTGGCGATGCGCTTCGGCGTGACGCCGCTCGGCACCCTGGCGCACGAGTACATGCAGGCCTGCCAGGCGCTTGGCCCGCGCCTGCGCGACGCACAGGTATTTGCCATGGACAAGTGGGCGCAGGAGTACCGCGGCGACCTGGGGATCGCGCTGTCCGACACTTACGGCATGGACGCCTTCCTGCGCGATTTCGACATGTATTTCTGCAAGCTGTTCGACGGTGCGCGCCACGATTCGGGCGATCCGTTTGCATGGGGTGAGAAGATGATTGCGCACTACCAGAAGAACCGCGTCGACCCGCGCAACAAGACGCTGATCTTCTCCGACCAGCTGTCGTTTCCGCTGGCCATCGAGATCGCGCGCCGCTTCCACGGCCGCGCACGCACCGCATTCGGCATCGGCACCAATCTCACCAACGACGTCGGCTTCGAGCCGATCAATATCGTCATCAAGATGACCGAATGCAACGGCCAGCCGGTGGCCAAAGTGTCGGACGCACCAGGCAAGATCGTCAGCACGGATGCGCGCTACCTCGCCTACCTGCGCCAAGTGTACGGGCTCGAGAAAATGGGGTCAGAGTAACTTTTCCGTCCCCATTTTCCCGCTGGCGATGGCGCGCGTGCGCTCGATGCGTTCGCGCAGCGTGCATCCCCTCAGGTCCGCGGCGCCGCGCTCCGTGACGATCACGCCGGCCTCGCTGCGCGGGGTGGCCACGGGACCCTGCAGTTTCTCCACGATGCGCGCCGCCGGCAACAGCATGAGCGATACGCCCCCGGGGGAATGATTCGCCGCACGGATGAAGTCCAGCGCGCCGCCGACAGCGCCGAGATAGCTGCCTTTCGCCACTTCGGCGTTCACCTGCCCGGTGTAGTCCACTTCGATCGCCGAGTTGATGGCGACAAAGCGCTCGATGCCCCCCAGGACACGGGGGTTGTGCGTGTACTCGGTGGAGCGAAGGCGGAGCCGCGGATTGTCGCGCGCGTGCTCGAACAGCCTGCGGGTCCCCATCAGCGTGCCGCCATCGGCCTGCTGCATGACTCCTTTCGCCATGAGCTCGACCACCCCGTCGCCGACCGATCCGGAATGCAGCCGCAGGCCCTTGCGATCACCGAGCAGCCGCAGCACGGCGTCGGGCAGGGCGCCGAGGCCGGTTTCGATCGTGGCGCCGTCCGGGATGAAGGCCAGCGCATGCGTGGCGATGGCCTGCTCCAGTGCGCCCGGCTCGCCGTAGGGCAGGGGTACGGGCTCGCGCGAGGTTTCTAGCGCAGCGGCGAAATCGTGTCGCTGCAGCAGCTTTTCGCTATGTGTCCACGGCACGCGGTCGTTGATCTCGGCGATCACACTGCGCGCCATTTCCAGGGCGGGCACAAGGTACTCCGCGGCGAGGCCCAGGCTGTACTGGCCCTTCGCGTTGGGCGGGCTGACCTGCACCAGCACCACGTCGGCGCGGATCTTCCCTGATCGGATCAGCGAAGCGAGTTGCGAGTACGGATGCGGGTGGATGTCGAGGACGCCCGCGTCGGCGAGCTTGCGGTTGTGGCCGGAGCCGCAGTAGGCGGTGAGGCGCAAGTGGTCCGCGTGCTCCGGCTTCACGGTGCCCGACCAGTTCACGCCCATGAACAGCGAGGCACCGGAATAGGCGGCGCGCTGTGTCACCAACGCCTCCACCAGCGTCTGTGGTTCAGCGCACGCCTGGCCGAAAATTATGCCGTCGCCGGGGCGGATGTGGCGCGCAAGCTCCATGCGGCGCGATGCTAACATCGACGCAGGAGGTTTCAATGCCCGACGACAAGGCACTCGATCTGATATTCCGCGAAGCGCACACGCCGCAGGGCTTCCTCGACGCGCCGGTCACGGACGAGAAGCTGCGCCAGGTCTACGACCTGATGAAGTGGGGACCGACCACCATGAACACGCAACCGATGCGCATCGTGTTCGTGCGCTCGAAGCAAGCGAAGGACAAGCTTGCGCCGGCTTTGAGCCCCGGCAACCTGGACAAGACGATGAAGGCGCAGGTGACCGCGATCATTTCCTACGACTCGCGCTTCTACGAGTTCCTGCCGAAGAACTTTCCCAACAACCCGAAAGCGAAGGACGGCTTCGAAGGCGAGGACAGGAAGGCGAGCAACGATCGCGTGGCGCTGAGGAACGGCTCGCTGCAGGGCGCCTACTTCATCATCGCGGCGCGCGCCCTGGGCCTGGATTGCGGCCCGATGTCCGGTTTCGACAACGCCAGGGTGGACGCGGCGTTCTTCCCGGACGGGCGCTGGAAGTCGAATTTTCTGATCAACCTCGGCCAGGCCGACCCGGCGAAAGTCTTTCAGCGCAATCCGCGGCTGTCGTTCGACGAGGCCTGCAGGGTCCTCTAGCGTGTTGCTCACGATATTTCTTGCCATGATGGGTTGCGCCGGCCTGCTGGCGGGACCCGCCGCGGCGCAGTCGCCCCAACCCCATCAGCACAGCTTCAGCGGCGCGGAACGATGGGCGCACGTGTTCGACGATCCGAAGCGCGATGAGTGGCAAAAGCCCCATGAAGTGATTCAGGCGCTGGCCCTCAGGCCCGATGCCGTGATTGCCGATATCGGCTCGGGCACCGGCTATTTCGCCATGCGGTTCGCAAACATGGTCCCGCAGGGGCGCGTCTATGGCGTAGACATCGAACCCGACATGGTCAAATACTTGGCCGAGCGCGCGAAGCGCGAGAAGCGCGACAACGTCATCCCGGTCGCCGGCGCACCCGAGGACCCCCGCCTTCCCGAGAAAGCCGACCTGATCCTGATGGTCGACGTGTTCCACCATATCGAGGATCGCGCGCGCTACTTCCGCAAGCTTCGCGCCTCGCTCAAACCGGGCGGGCGCGTCGCGATCATCGATTTTCGCCTCGATTCCCCCGAGGGCCCGCCGCGGGCAGCGCGCATCGCGCCGGATCGAGTCATCTCCGAGCTCAAGGCCGCCGGCTACACGCTCGCAAAGGAACACCGGTTCCTGCCCAACCAGTATTTCCTGGTATTCCAGCCCGCCTAGCGGCCTTTGCCCTCGACCCTGGCCGGGACGCCAAGCCGCCTCCCATGCACCGTAGTTCCATCGGGCTGCATCGGATCACGGACTCTTAACAGTCGGATGGGCATAATCGGCGTTGCAAAAATAGCGCACTCGAAGAAGGAACGACCATGTCAATGCTTAAGAACCTGTTTTCGTCCGCGCGGCAATCGCCCAGAGAGAACCACCTTCTCGCCGCGCTGCCGCCAGCGGACTACGAGCGCCTGCTGCCTCACCTGGAGCTGGTGCCGCTGCCTGGCGGGTGGGCCGTCTACGAAGCCGGCAACGCGCAGGGCCATGTGTTTTTCCCCACCACCGGCATCGTGTCCCTGGGCTACGGCATGCAGGACGGATCCTCGACGGCGATGGCGCTGGTCGGCAACGAGGGCCTGGTCGGCGTCGCGCTGGTCATGGAGGGCGAGAGCACGCCCAGCCACGCGGTGGTGAAGAACGCAGGCTACGGCTATCGGCTCAGAGCAAGCGCGCTGAGAACGCAATTCAGCCAGGGCGGCAACCTGCAGCGTCTGGCGCTGCGCTACACGCAGGCGCTGATCACGCAGATAGCGCTGACGGCGGCGTGCAACCGCCACCACATGGTGGAGCAGCAGCTTTGCCGCTTGCTGCTGTTGAGCCTCGATCGGTTGCCCTCCAACAAGGTGTCGATGACGCAGGAGTTGCTCGCCAACATGCTGGGGGTACGGCGCGAAGGCGTCACCGAAGCCGCATGCAGGCTCCAGGCGGCCGGCCTGATCCACTACAAGCGCGGCCACATTACCGTGCTCGACCGGCCAAAGCTGGAAGCGCAGGTATGCGAGTGCTACGCGGTGGTCAAGCGGGAGTACGAGCGGCTGCTGCCAAAAGTGCCGGCCCTTCGGCGTGACATCGGCGTGCCACAGTCCCTGCAGCACGCGCGGGCGGGGCGCGCTCTGGCGCCTCTGGTTTCCACCGGCCTGCGTGCGTGAGAATCTGTCGCAGCGTCGCGGGCATTCGACGAGCGCTGCAAGATTCTCTAGTCCACACGCAGCGCCCGCGCGCTTTCCCGAAGAGCGGCGCTCATCTGCGCCTGGGCGACGCTCCCTTGCCGTCAAACTCGTAATGCAGGATCAGCTGGTCGCGCACGGCCCCCCCGAGCCGCAACTTTACGGCCCATTCCCCGGGCATCTCCAGGTCCAGGCGCACGATATATTCACCGGGAGTCGTGCCGGGGCGCGCCTGTTGCGGCTTCAGGTTGTGCGCCATCGGCATCGAGGGCATGTCGGCGCCGACCGAGAGTTGCGCGCCTTCGAGCGGCTGGCCGCCGTGCGAAAGCCGTATCGTGCAGGCGTAGACGAAATCCGTGCCGGTGGCCGTGCACTGCATGTCCGCCTTCGGCGATTGGGCGTGCGCGAGCACCGGCAGCAGAGTGAGAATCAGGTAAAGCGCCGTCTTAGCCATCGCACCGTCCTTTCGTCGAGCAGTCCGCGGGGCCGGAACATGAGCAGCACTGCCACAAGTCCCCCGAACACGATCATCCGGTAGCCGTGGAAGATCCGCGTTCCCTCCAGCACGCCGATATCCAGCAGCACGCCGAGCAGCGGCCCGAACGCCGTTCCCAGGCCGCCGATCAGCGCGTAGGCAAGACTGTGGACACCCAGCATGATGTCGAAGTTGCGCGGCTCGATGTAGGTGTTGTGGTGCGCATAGAGAATCCCGCCGAGCGCGGCGAGCGCGCCGGCCGCGGCGGCGACGCCGAGCTTCACGCGCTGCACGTCGATTCCCACCGACGACGCCAGTTCCGGATCCAGGCCGACGCCGCGCACGATCGCGCCGAGCCTCGAGCGCTCCACGAGCACCAACAGGACCAGCACGGCGCCGAGCAGCGCGTAGACGAGGATCAGGTAGTGGATCGGCTCGATGCCGTGCTCGAAGATCCAGCGGATGCCGCGAAACCCCTGGGTGCCGTCCGGCCCGGCGAGCTCGCCGTTCACCACGCGGCGCCAGCGCAACAGCTCGAACAGGATGCGCGCCATTTCGGCGGCGGCAAGCGTTGCCATGGCGAAGTACAGACCCCGCAATCGCAGGGTCGGCAGGGCGAGGAGGAACTGGGC